>DATJWZ010000200.1:0-11550 GCA_035500795.1 Candidatus Eiseniibacteriota bacterium
GCAGACGAGCGCGTCCTTCCCAACGGAACCGCCTACATTACCGACGTGGGAATGAGCGGCCCATATGACGGCGTCATCGGCGTAAAAAAAGAGCTGGTTGTCGGGAAATTTCTGAATGGCATGCCGGTGCGCTTCGAACCCGCCACCGGTGACGTTCGCATGTGCGCGGTGGTCATCGACTGCGACGAAAACACCGGCAAAGCCAGCAAAATCGAGCGCTTGATGCTGTCATAGGCGTTGGTTTTCCTTCGTTTGCCTTAGGCCATCGGTGGTTACAGCTTTGGAAAATGACGGAAGATGCAGCGCAAGCTGAAGGGCTTCTCACGTTCTGTGGTTTCCGGCAAATGTCAGTCCGGAGGTACCACGACCAAGTGGTCAACCTTGCTTTGACGTAAGCACGATAGAATTCCAGCAATGCATCGTAAGGCTCTCATTTTATTGGCGGTGTGGGTCGCCATCAGCGTACCGCCTTTGCTGCGCGCTGAGGATAACGCCGCGCCTCCGATCTCTTGCAACAACGGCCTAGTCGGCGGAATCAATTGCGTCGTCACCAAGCAGGATCTTAAGGTCGCCCACGACGCCTATGAAAAAGGCCTGAAGCTGCAAAAGCATCAAGACTTCGAAGCGGCCTTTGAGCAATTCGACAGAGCCTCAAGGCTGGCACCTCGAAATGTTCAATTCCTTACCGCTCGTGAGGTCGTCAAGGCGAAGCTGGTTTTCGACGATGTCGAGCGTGGAAACGCCTTGCTCCGCGACGATGCGCGCAACGAGGCTGCCGACGAATTCAGGGCCGCCCTCGACCTCGATCCGGACAATACCTTTGCGCAGGAACGTCTGAAGGAAGCTTCCGATCCACCACAAACCGTCGCGCGCGATCCTCTACGCAATCGCCTCGACGAGTCGCAAGAACTTCACCTGCAGCCCGCAAGCGACCGTGCAACATTCCACTTCACAGGCGATGTGAAATCACTGTTCACCCAACTTGCCGGTGCCTACAAGATGGCCGTGCAGTTCGACGACTCGGTACAAACACGGCAGGTGCGTTTTAACGTTGATGATCTCGATTTTTTCACCGCGCTACGTCTGGCTTGCGAGGTAAGCAAGACGATGTGGGCGCCTCTGGACGCGCATCAGTTCATCATTGCTGCCGATACCGTAGCCAACCATAAACAATTTGACCGCATGTCGCTGCGAACCATTCCCCTTCCGCCGCACGCGTCTCCTCAGGAAGCGACGGAAATGATCAATGCCGTCCGTAACACTCTCGAGATACGCTTTATCAATTCCGGACAAACCGGTGATGTTTTGGAAGTTAGGGGGCCCCAGACTGCGGTTGACGCCTGTGCAAGGCTGCTCGCAAATCTCAGCAATGAAAAGCCGCAAGTCATGGTTGACGTTCGTGTGTTTCAGATCAGCCACAATCTCACGCGCAACATCGGCCTTCACATTCCGAATACGTTCAATCTCTACAACATTCCTGCCGTTGCACTGGCCGGACTCGGCGGACAGAACATACAGCAACTCATCAATCAATTGATCGCGTCCGGGGGCATTAATCAAGCGGGTAGTTCGTCGCTGGCCGGTCTCATATCGCAACTCACTGGTCAGCAGAATTCCATCTTCAGCCAACCTCTTGCCACCTTCGGCGGTGGACTGACTTTCATGGGTCTCAGTCTGGACCAACTTTCAGCGCAGCTCTCGCTCAATGAGTCTTGGGTCCGCAGCCTGGAAGACATGTCGATGCGCGCAGGCCAAGGCACTGATGCCACATTTCATCTTGGCTCCCGCTATCCGATCCAGAATGCCAGCTACGCTCCCATCTACAACTCGCCGCAAATCTCGCAGGTACTCGGAAACCTTAGCTACGTTCCCCCGTTTCCATCGGTCAGCTACGAGGATCTGGGCCTGCAGGTGAAGGTGAAGCCGACGGTCCACGGCGACGGCACGATTGCAATGCAGATTGAATTGCAGGTACGCTCACTCACGGGCCAAGCGAACAACGGAGTGCCGATCATCTCGAATCGTGAGTACAAGGGCTTTATAAATTTGAGAGACGGCGAACCCACGTTCATCGCCGGCCAGGTTTCCGACAATGACATGAAGTCGATGAGTGGTATCCCGGGACTCGGTGCCATCCCGCTCATCAATCAGGCAATGGTCACCAACACCAGAGAAGAAGACTACGACGAGCTCATGATCTCGCTCACTCCACACGTACTAGCCAACTTCGAACGCTGGAGCCCAACGATCTGGCTCAGCGAGCGCTAGCTACTTCCCCGCAGCATCTTTTGCAGCAAAATCCGCAAGGCTTTTGTAAACGTCACTCAGGCGTTGATCGAAGTTGCCGATTTTACGTCCGTTGATGAATACCGTAGGGGTACCGGTCACGTCGATATCTTTCTCCTTGCCCAACTTAATCGAGGCATCGACATGCGCTTTGGTCTCCGGCTTGTCGGCGCATGCCGCAATGTCTGTACCCTTCACACCAGATTCCTCGGCAATGCCTTTCAGCTTTTCATCTACATTTTCTTTTGTGATGTCGGACTGGTGCTCATAGGTTTTGGAGACGAACTTCCAGAAAGCCTCGTTAGAGGCGCGCCCGACACAATCCGCGTATTCAGCTCCACGCATAGCCCAGTTATGCATTTCAAGTGGAAAATTCTGAAAAACGAAACGCGCATTCGGTTCAGAAGCGACCAGCGACTCGATCGTCGGCTGTGCCGCTTTGCAGGCCGGGCACTGCAGGTCTCCGAATTCGACGATCGTAACAGGGGCATCTTTCGGCCCCTTGGATGGACCGCTTATTCCTTTCTCGAGCGCCTTCTTTGCCGGATCGAACGGCTTGGCGCCGAACGGAATGATGTCGCCCACAAGCGCGTGCTGCCCGTCAGGCGCAACGTAGAAGCGCGAGTACTGCTGTCCCTGACCGTTGGCCAGGACCACGTTGACCTCTGCCAGGTTGTCAATCGGCGAAGGCTTGATGCTCACGATTTTCCAGCTCACATCGGCCTGGTAACCGAACTGCTCGTGCAAGAACGATTCGACTACGGCTTCCGACGGAAGGTCCGGCGTGGCATGAGTTCCAAGCTTGTCGCTCGATTTCTTATCGTTTGCAGGTGTCTGTGCGGCTGCGAGGCCAAGAGCAAGCAGAATAGTCAGCAATGACGTTAACAAATTGCGCATGTGTTCCTTTCGCGTTGGCAATTGAGGCAATTCAAATGAAAGAGAGATGTCGCATCTAGCATACGATACGGACGAAAATCACGGCTCGCTTTTGGCAGCGATTGGGAAACGGCGGCCATAGCCAAAAGCTTTGGGCGAGATCTTCAGACCTGGCGCTGCTTGCTGACGCTTATACTCCGCGCGATCGACCATCCGTATCACCCGGCGAACGAGATCGAGATCGAACTTGTGATCGGCCGCAATCTGCTCGGCGGAATGTGAGTCCTCGACATAGTCTTCAAGAACCGCATCCAGCACCGCATACGGCGGCAAAGAATCACTATCTTTTTGATCCGGACGCAGTTCCGCCGAGGGCGGTTTCTCCAGGGACGCTTGCGGAATTACCGGCCGCCGCGAATTCACGTAGTGGCTAAGCCGATACACCAATGTCTTTGGCACATCGGAGATCACCGCGAGCCCTCCAACCATATCTCCATACAACGTGCAGTAACCCACACCCAATTCGCTCTTGTTTCCCGTAGATAGAACAATTGCGCCGAACTTATTCGAGAGCGACATCAACAGCATTCCCCGCGCACGTGATTGAATGTTCTCTTCCGTGACGTCTTCTTTCTGTCCAGAAAAAACCGGTTCCAAAATTTGCCGATAGGCCTCATACGCCGGATTGATCGAGAGTAATTCGAAGCGTATGCCGAGATTCTTCGCCAGTGCTCGAGCGTCGTCGATCGATCCCTGCGATGAATACGGGCCCGGCATCCCCACGCCGATGACATTGTCCGGCCCAACCGCATCGGCCGCAATTACAGCGGTCAAAGCCGAATCGATCCCACCGCTCAGGCCAACGATGGCTTTCTTGAAACCGCACTTGTGCATGTAATCGCGTGTGCCCAGCACGAGCGCCTGGTAGCCACTCGCCTCCTCTCCCGCAATCTGCTCGTGCACGTCGCCCGTAAGAGTTTGCGAATCGAAGTAGATCAGGTCCTCTTCAAACGAGCGGCCCTGCGCGATGACCTCTCCCTCGCGGTTGAGTACAAGACTGGAACCATCAAAAACAAGACTGTCATTGCCGCCGACCTGATTCACCAGCGCAACTGGGACCTTATGCTGCCGTGCGATGCTGGCCAGCAGGTCGCGCCGAAACTCGCGCTTTCCCAGCCAGAAGGGCGAGGCAGAAATATTCAGAACAAAATTACCGCCCGCCTGAATCAGAGATTCGACCGGATCGACCAGATACATTCGCTTCGGCCAGAACAATTTGTCATTCCAGGCATCCTCACAGATCGTGAGCGCCATCCGGTTGCCGCAAAACGGGAACAATTCCTGCCTGCGGGCCGGAGCAAAATTGCGCATCTCATCGAAAACGTCATAATTCGGCAACAGCATCTTCGACTGGACAAACGCAATCTTCCCGTCCATCAGCAGAACCGCCGAGTTCATCACCGACTTGCCCGTTTCCGAATCGGCCGGAGTCACCATCCCGCAGATCACAGCGATGCCGTCGGTCTGTGCGGCGATACGCTCGGCAGACTCGCGATTCTTGCGGACGAACGATGACCGCTCTACTAGATCCCGTGGCGGGTATCCACAAATCGACAGTTCGGGAAACAAAATCAACCCAGCGCCTGCGGCCCCAGCCCGTTGCGCGAAATCAATAATCTTGGCCGCATTGCCGGAGAAATCTCCGACCGTAGGATTGATCTGTCCCAACGCAATCTTCACGAAATTAGTGTAAAGCCCCATTCCACACCTTGCACAGAAGCCCTCATTTCCGGCCTTTGGGACCGAGGTACAGGAACCACGGAAAAACTTGCCTGCACCTGCTACAATATCGATTTTGTTGAGGCCCTCTGGAGGTGCCCCGATGTCTGCGCAAGCCCAACTCGTGAAACGCCGGCTTTTCTCCTTGTTTTCTCTGGTTCTCTTCGCTTTTTTTCTCTGCAACGCCTCCGCCCAGACTAAAACCGCGAGCCATCCCTGGATGAACCCCAGTTTGTCCCCTGATGAGCGCGCGTCGATGGTCCTCAAAGAGATGACGATCGATGAAAAGATCTCGCTTCTTCATGGCACCGGCATGGAGGGCTTGAGCCCGCTTAGCCCACTCATCGTCCACTCGAATGGCGGCGCCGGATACACCGTCGGCATTCCGCGGCTCGAAATTCCGCCGATCCAAATGTCCGACGCTGCCTATGGCGTACGCATGAGCGGCGACAACGGCCGTTACTCCACCGCCCTTCCCTCCTGCGTTGCCGGCGCGGCTAGTTGGGACCTGCAGGGTGGATACGAATATGGCGCGCTGATCGGCCGCGAACTGCGCGCACAAGGCTACAACATGGGTCTGGGCGGTGGCGTGAATCTCACGCGCGAACCGCGCAACGGCCGCACGTTTGAATACATGGGAGAAGATCCCCTGCTCGCCGGAACCATGGTCGCGTCGGTCATCAAAGGGATCCAGGCGCAACACGTCATTGGCGACATCAAGCATTACGCCTTCAATGACCAGGAAAGCGGCCGCAACTCGGTAAACGTCACAATCGACAAGCGCGCCGCACGCGAGAGCGACCTGCTCGCATTTGAAATTGGTGTCGCGCAATCGGAACCGGGCGCGGTGATGTGCTCTTATAACCGCCTTGGTGGCGACTATGCCTGCGAGAACAAATATCTTCTCACCGACGTCCTGAAGAATGATTGGAAGTTCAAGAACTTTGTGATCACCGACTGGGGAGCCGCTCACAGTACCGTGAAAGCTTCAGCCGCCGGCATGGATCAGGAACAGCCCGGCTGGATTTTCTACGGCGATGCTCTGAAAAAGTCCGTGGAAACAGGCATGGTGCCAAAGGCGGAACTCGACGATCACGTCCACCGAATTTTGCGCGCCATGTTCGCGACTGGCGTTGTAGACAATCCGCCAGCGAGGAGCGTCGTCGATGTTCTCGGCGGCTTGAAAGTGGCCCGCGAACTCGAGGAACAGAGCATCGTTCTGCTGAAGAACGAAAATGCGCAACTTCCGCTAGACAATTCAAAAGTACACAGCATCGCGATTATTGGTCCGCATGCGGATGTGGGAATGATCTCCGGCGGCGGTTCGGCGCAGGTCGATCCCCCGGGCGGAAATGCGATCATGCCTCCCGGAAAAGGCCAAACCCGGTGGCTAGAGCCTGTCTGGTTCCCAACTTCGCCGCTGAAATCGGTTCGAGCGAAAGCCGCTGGGGCGACGGTGGAATTCAACTCCGGCTCCGATCCTGCAGCCGCCGCAGCCCTGGCCAAAAACGCGGATGTCGCAATCGTATTCGCCTATCAATGGGAAAGCGAAGACATGGACTTGCCCAGCCTCGCTCTTCCCGAGCATCAAGATGAGTTGATCTCCAGGGTTGCCGAAGCAAATCCTCGTACCATCGTCGTGCTCGAGACCGGCGGTCCCGTCACGATGCCCTGGGTCGACAAAGTCAGTGCAATTGTCGAAGCTTGGTATGCGGGCAGCGCCGGGTCTGACGCCGTCGCCAACGTGCTGTTCGGCGATGTGAATCCAAGCGGCAAGCTTCCGCTTACATTCCCACGCAGCGACGCCGATCTACCGCACCCAACAATCGTGAAACCTCCCGCCGCATCTTTGGTGAAGCCCGGCCCCGAACCATGGAAGCAAATCGCTGCCGGACTTGCGCCCTTCCAAGTTACTTACGACGAAGGCGTGAAGGTCGGCTACAAGTGGTACGACGCCGAAAACAAGCCGGTCCTCTTCCCCTTCGGACACGGCCTCTCCTACACCACATACTCGTATTCCAATCTGAGAGTCTCCCCGGAAAAAAATCCTCAAGTGACTTTTACGGTAACGAATTCCGGAAATCGAGCCGGAGCAGAAGTAGCCGAAGTCTATGCAGCTCTACCCGCCAGCGCCAACGAACCTCCGAAGCGCCTGGTTGGTTGGAGCAAAGTTCAACTGAAGCCCGGCGAGAGCAAGGAAGTCACCGTCGATGTAAACCCGAAGTATCTATCGATTTACAGCACGGAACAGCACGGCTGGCAGCTTGTCCCCGGCGAATATAACTTCATGGTCGGAGGATCATCGCAAAATCTGCCATTGAAGCAGGCGGTGAGCCTGAACTAAGTCGGTCGGCAGCTACATCTCATTGCCGAGTGAAATGACTTCGCGGACCACTTCGTCGACGTCGGAGTCCTTTGTTCGATGATTCACGATGCACGCCCGCAGGCAGAATTTCGTGCCAATGGACGCATTCGAAAGATAGACGCGCCCGCGCTTCAACAAGTGCTTCAGCAGCTCAGTATTGAGTCGATTTAATTCGTCCTCCGATCGCGCGTCTGTCCCGCGATAACGGAAGCACACCGCACTGAGTTCCCCGGTAGCGACGAGTTCCAGCCGGGGCTCCGTCTTTATCAACTCACACAGTCGCCGCGCCTGCCTCAAATCCTTTGCAATGGATTCTCGAAACGCCGCCAGCCCGTGATACCGCATCGAGAGCCACAGCTTCAGAGCGCGAAATCTCCGCGAGAGTTCCAGCGATTCCTCAAAGAATGCGAATCCTTCAATCGGGTCGGACGTCAGCGTCCTCGCGTAGTCCCCGCTATGTGAGAACGCCTTTTCTCCAGCCCGCGGATCGCGATACAGCAGGCACCCACAATCGAGTGGCTGATAGAGCCACTTATGCGGATCAAGCGAGATCGAGTCAGCGAGAGCCATTCCATCAAACTTCTTCGGCTCAGCGATGGCAGCGAGCGCGCCGTAAGCACCATCGATGTGGAACCAGGCACCATGCCTCCGGGCGATCTCCGCAATGTTCCGCAGGGGATCGATAGCTCCCGTCTTAACCGTTCCGGCGGAAGCCACAACCGCCAACGGCGTCTTGCCCGTTCGCCTGTCGATCACTATTTTCGCTTCCAGCGCCGCAAGATCGATACGAAGAGAGGAATCCGTCGGAATCAGCTTGAGATTCTGCCTTCCGATCCCGAGCAACGCGACGCTTTTCGGAATCGACATGTGAATCTCTTCGGAAGCATAAACAGTCAGATTTGCATTCACGCCCGCTTCATTGGCGGGCGCCAGTGCCTCTCGCGCCATCGCGAGTCCCATCAAATTGGCAGATGAGCCGCCGCCCGTGAGATATCCATGAAAACCGCGACAGCCGATCGCTTCCGCGAGCCAGCCCACAACAGTATTCTCGATCATGACTGCGCCCGGCCCGGAGCGCCACGCAGTTACGTTTTGATTGAGAACACTGGCCAGAAGGTCTGCAACGGCGCCCACCGGCTCGCCCGAACCCAGCACGTACCCGAAAAAACGTCCATTCTGCGCCCGCGATGAATTAATGACGGCGCTCAATTCATCGAGGGCCCTCTCCCCCAGACCTTGCTCCGGCAGTGTTGCCTGAAAAAGACGTACAGACTCCTCCCCCGTTGTGGCTGGTGCAATCGGCCTCGAATCGAGGCTCCTGAGGTAGTCTGTCGCAAGTTCGGTAATCCGGCCCGCCAATTGCCGGAACTGGTCAACCGAGCTCTCCAGAGAGTTCATGCTTTAATCGCCGCTCTCCGGGATAACCGTGTGCTTCGATTCGGGCATCGGAGCGGATCCCTTCTGGTCTTTCCACAAGACCCGATTCAAGCTAGCGGCATCTGCCGCATCCGGCCGCGAGAAGTCCATCCGCGATGAGATGTTCGCCCCTGGTGCGTCGTGCTTGTTCGTCTCGTAGATCAAGCCATTATTCAGATTGCGGAAGTCAACTTGATAAGGCTGTTGGTCTCCAGCGCCTGAGAACAGACCGCTCATCACAGGAGCATAGGCATCGTTCTGGTTCATTGGCGGAAGCCCAAGCAGCGTCTCCATCGTGTGAACCATATTCACCGTCGTATAGAACCGATGCTCAATCGATGGCTTCGCCGAAGAGCCCGGCGAATACTTGCTGATCACCAGACCGATCGACCGGTGCGCGTCAACGTGATCCGCGCCATCCTGCGCGTCATCTTCCAGAACAAAAATTGCCGTATCGTCCCAGTACGGACTATGCGAAACCGCTTCCACAACACGACCCAGCGCCAAATCATTGTCCGCAACATTGGCCGCCGGACGAGCGTAATTGGGGCGAGTCCCTCCCGTGTGATCGTCGGGCAGATAGAGCAGCACGAACGACGGCAATTCATACTGATCCCCTTCGTGCGACTCACGTGCCTTTACGAATGACCCGAACTCATTGAGAAATTCATCGGCACGGAGTTGATCGGGATAATCGGTCTGGAAATCCGGATACAGCGGATCGAAATGATCGCGAAGCGCAGCCTTCGTAGGTTTCACCCCACTAAATAGCGGGACCGGCCAAGGCCAAGGGCTCCGTCCGCCATGCGGATTGCCGACGTTAGGAGGTAGCGTTCCTCCTATCTTCACATCCGTACGCGGACACTGCGCTTCCTGCCCCGAAGGTGTTCCCCCTTTAGG
Organism: Candidatus Eiseniibacteriota bacterium; assembly: GCA_035500795.1. Lineage (GTDB taxonomy): Bacteria > Acidobacteriota > Terriglobia > Terriglobales > Acidobacteriaceae > Sulfotelmatobacter. The sequence continues at coordinate 9,623 of DATJWZ010000200.1, forward strand.
GTTATCCGCCTTTATGGCGTCATTGCACCAAATGGCATTTACAAATTCTCCATAGATTCGGAAGCTCACATGATTTCGCGCGAGGTTATCCCAGAGAAATCCTGTTCCGGGATCATCGACATCCGGCATGTTGTGATCAAGAGGAAATTCGTCAGAAATCTGCCCTTGAGAATCGTACGTGCGTTCTTTCCCGCGATAAGCGATCGGCCAGTTCTTCTCGTTGTAGTCCGAGGTGATGGCAGCCGTCGACCAGATATGCCCGTCTCCGGAGACTTCCCCACTGTCGTAAAAATTGTCGAGTACCCCGAATTGCAGGGCGAGTTTGTGCGCATTTGGAGTGACGTCTTCTCCGTACAGCGTGAGCGATGGATCCCCATTCCCGACTTTCAGATCACCGAGAATCTGATCGTAGGTCCGGTTCTCCCTCAGGACATAGATGACGTGCTTGATCGGGTTCTGCCCGCTTGCAAAAGTGATGGCACCGGGATCTTTATCGAACAGATTGTCGCTTGCGACGGCTTTGCTTAACTGCGGCAGGTTCTTGATTGTATCGGTGATATTCAACCGCGCAATCGACCCGCGAATCAGCGTCGGAATGTACGGATGATCGCGGTGCCTCTTCTCATAAACGGTCTTTCCCATGCCTTTGTTCGGCTTCGCGCCCGTGCCCTTTGCTGTCGCAATCAGCAAATCGTCTCCTTGTACTGCTAGTGCACTCGGGTACCAATCAGTGGGAATCAGCCCCATGAGGGCATTCTTCTCGAGTCCGGGCTTCGTGCCGTCCATCGTCTTCGTTACATCAAAGACCGCAACTGCATCCAGAGATGACGCCGCTGCAAACAGGCGCTTGCCATCGACGGATTGCGCCAGCGCGATTGGGAAAGCCCCATATGCGGTTTGATCCGGCAGTGAGATCGTGCGAAATCCGAACGCCGTCCCGGTATCGGTGTTCACTTCCGCAACTTGATCGATGTTTGAAAGAGCCACATATAGAGTTTTTTCGCTCGGGCTTAACAGCATCGCCGTCGGATGCGAGCCCGGAGCCAGCGGATCATCTGGTTCCTTCAGCTTGATCCAGCGGCTGACTTTCCCCACGGTCAGGTCGAGTTCGGCCACCTGCGACGAATTCCACAGGCTGCACCACGCGCGGCGACCATCCTTCGTGGCCACGACTGTGTACGGATAAGCAGATGGCACCAGATCACCTTTGCTGAGATCGAAGGTTTGCAGAATCTTTCCCGTCGCAGGATCCAGGACCACGACGTTGTCAGAAAGATTGTTCGCAATGAGAAGTTTGTCATGGCCGTTATCCGGAAGGACTCCAAGGCCTGCCGGATACGGAATCGCCATGTGGGCCGGAGCTTTTAAACCAACTGGCACACTCTTGCCGTTTGAAAGTGGCTGAAGCGGTACGCGAACGAACCTCTCTGGAGCAATCTTCCCCGCCGAAAAGCTGTAGACCGCGATTCCATTCCCCGTGTTCCCTGAGTTGGCACCCGTCGGATCGGTCAGCGAACCAACCGACGCGTACACATGTTTTCCGTCAGAACTAAAGCCCAACCCGACGAAATAACTCTGATGCGCCTCGTCGCTGAGCCTCGCGTCCGGAAAATCCGAGATCTTGTTCGTCGCCAAATCCAAAATGGCAATCGACTGGTGAGCAAGGGTTTCTTGCGTCCCATAGCCATCGTTCAAAAGAGCTGCATATTTGCCATCCGGGCTGATCACCATCGTCGCCGGAAAACTGTTCGTGGTTCCCACGTATCCCGGAACCGGAAGCGTGAGTTGCTTGCTGCTGGGAAGGTTTATCGTGCGATGTTCAGCGTCGGACTGGGCTAAGAAAGGAATAGCAGCGGCGCACAACAGCAGCACAGGGGCAAGATGCAGGAACTTGCGAATCACGTATCCTCCGCGGTCCGTCACACAAA
>DATJWZ010000201.1:0-2752 GCA_035500795.1 Candidatus Eiseniibacteriota bacterium
CCTCTTGGCGTCACTTGCCTGTAAACGGGCTTGGCGCTGTTGCCAGATTATTTGCCTGCCCTTCTCGCCATTTTTCCGGCCTAATGCCCTGACATTTTCCCGTGTGACCATAGCGGCGGCGTACCGCCTTTCCAGATCGGGCAGGATATCCGCCAGCGCAGCCATAACAGGGGCTTTCAAGCGTTCCCAATGTGCCCCCTGGATTTTTGCCACTTGGCATGCCGTGGCCTCATCTAGCGCTTCTAGCTTGGCGCCGGACGCCCAAAAGCGGCAAGCGATGGTCCATATAGCGCGTTCCAACGGGCCTGACGCAAAAGCCATATGCCTTGAGTGCAAAACCGTCTCAATCGGCATGGGTATAGGCTTCAGCTTTGCCATGCTGCAAAATATGGCGGATTCTCTATGCTTTCAAACTATTTTCAGAAAAAAGCGTTTTTCATCGGAATTGCGTTTGACAAAGATTTACGATGGCTCTAAACACTGTTCATGCGCTGGATTGGCCGGCGCCGCTAGAATGGAGCAACCAAATGTCAGACAATATCGCCGTTTTAGACGGCTTCACGAAAGAGATTTACGCTCACAATGCGGAATATGAGCTGTATTTGCTGGTAAAGCCGGATACGGAATTTGATGGCACATTCCGCGCATGGTGCATGGATGACCAAGAATATATCCGGGTGAATGGCTGGCTTTTCAATGTCGAGGAAACTCGCGGTTTGGTTGCCCCGCCTTATTTGCGCCGTGAACATTAGCAAATCACAATTTAATCCGCTACGCGCTGGCGGATTATGTGGCGATTTTGCCAAGTGCTGGAATGATCCGGCATTTTATTGGACAGACCATGATTGCAGAATCTTTGCTTCAGTTTTCCGGTTTGGCGCTTGTGTTGGCGCCGATATTTGGAATTCCGCTTTTCATCGTTTTCAAGATTATTCCGGGGATTACCAATGAAAATTAACCAACAAGATTACAATGATCTAAAAAACGCGATTGTTGGCGTTGTCGGAAACCGGAAGGTATCTGACATATGGGCGAATTATCAGGCCAATGGTTTGTCAGAATTACGCTTTCGTTGGGATTTGGTTTGGCACATTCAAAACATTGTGAGGCAACCAATTTTTGACCGGATATATAAATACGCTCACGACTCTCACGTTGACACGGCACTTCGCCGCATCGTGAAAGAAATTTCCGAACAGTAACGCTTAACATTGCCATCTCGCGGGATGGCAAGCTTAAACGTTATCAAGTAGGAAGGCTAATTATGTACGTTATGGAAACAAAATCAGCTTTGGTTAATGGCCATTGGCATATTGACAGAACGCTACACGAGATGACTGAATCGGAATTCAAAAAAGGCGCCGATATAAAAGACAAACATCCGGCCGGAATTTCATGGTTTGACGTGTCATGGTCACACGTAAGCGGCGTAGAGGCACATAAGCATGTGCGGGACGGTGGAATCCATACCACGGGGCTTTGGATTGATTGCGATGGAAAGATTCGAAAATCTTAACGCTTAACATTGCCACCTTGCGAGGTGGCAGTCTTAAACGTTAACAAAGTGAAAGCAATATCATGGCGAAATTTGACGTTACTTATGAAATTACAACGCCCGAATCGGCTGAATCCGGCGATTATGAAGAGTTAGGCTATATTGCTGAAGGCGTTTCGTTTCGTGAAGCGGTTGATTTGGTAAAATCCACGCGCACAAGCCTTTGTGACGGCATTATGTGCATCGTGGCAAGCGATTCCCGCATTGACCAGGCGCGCTGGATTACCGTTTACAACGGCATGGAATTTGAAACTGGCGCTCATGAGTCGCGCAATCTCCACATTCCAGATCATATCACGGCCGCGTCACGCCGCCGCATCATGCGGATTGTTGAATCCTTCTGAAATTTCTTGAAGCAGCGTCGCGGCGCTGCTTTGACAAATAGCAGAAAAAACATCGCAATTGCTATTGACTAAACAATGGCGATGGTTTAGAAGTTATAAGGCGCTGGCATTGGGCAAGCGCATAACGTGGAGAAACCAAATGGCTAGTGCTAAACAAATCGCAATCCTTCGCAAGGTTAAAGAGGCTATCCGCCAGCCTTACGCTTGGCCAGGTGGATATCCGCTCTATATCGTCATGGAGGATGGTGAGGCATTGAGCATTGAAGCGGCGAAAAAAATGTTTTTTCTCTTGGCGTATGCGACTCTGTTTGCGCAACGTGACGGCTGGCAAGCGGCGGGGGTTGAAGTGAATTGGGAAGATACAGAACTGTATTGCGCCCATACAAACAAGCAAATCGAATCCGCATATGGGGAGGCATGATTATGCGCCTTGTGCATCATAATTATAATTACTCTGGAGTCCCGCCGCGCTACTACATCGACGGCAAACGGGTGACAAAGCAGGCATACGAATCCGCCAAGTTTGGGCGCGTTCTATCATGTTTCCAAACGTATCGCCGCAATACATGGCACTGGGTGCATTCGTGCTATGCCAGCGCGAGAAAAGAGAGCTAAAAATCGCGGCGTGATTCTTCATAAAAAATCGGGGTTGCTATTTACAAATCAATTCCGATGTCCTATAAACTCTCATGCGCTGGCGCTGGCTGGCGTGATTATGGAGATACCAGATGATCGTTTTTTTTCTTTTGCCGGATGGCGGATTTGTTTGCGGGAACACTGAATCCCGCGTTACGTCATATGCCTACCCTAGCAGCCCCTATGCTAATTGCGCCATTAATGCGCCAAAAACCGC
>DATJWZ010000202.1:0-14667 GCA_035500795.1 Candidatus Eiseniibacteriota bacterium
GGGATGAAGCCGCATGCGATGGCGTGGGTGCGGCATCATGACCGGTATAGCGATGGGAAGATGGTAGAGATCGGGAAGGTCGCTGGCCGCTAAGAACAAGCAGATTCCTCGCCGGCAAAATACGCCGGCTTCGGAATGACAATCTGCGGAGGCGGGACGCCCCCGCGATAGCCGGCGGGTCGCCGGCGCTACGATTTTCAGCGCCACTCAATAAAGGAGAGTTATGGCTACGATGGTTGCATCTGCAACGTTTACGCCGTTGTTAAATGAGTTCCGGGAAGAAGTTGTTATTACGCGGCGACTGCTGGAACGTGTGCCCGCCGACAAGTTGGCGTGGAAGCCTCATGCGAAGTCGATGACGTTGGGGCAGTTGGCATTGCACATAGCGACGATTCCGAGTGGGATCTCGCGGCTTGCGCAGCAGGATAGTTTCGACGCCCTGAATGCATCGTTCGTGCCGCCGCAGCCGTCGAGTTTGCAGGAGATCCTGGTGGCCTACGAGCAGTCTGTTCCTGTTGCGGAGAAGTTTCTGTCAGAGCTTACAGACGAACGGGCAAATGCGAACTGGCGGTTGATGAAGGGCGACCGGGAATTGTTTCATCAGCCAAGGATCAATGTTGTGCGGACGATCATGCTGAATCACTGGTATCACCATCGCGGGCAGTTGTCGGTATATTTGCGGCTGCTGGATGTGGCGTTGCCGGTAATTTATGGACGGAGCGCGGACGAGGATCCGTTCGCGTAGTGGCAGAGTTCATTCTCGACAGGACTCTTGAATTTGCTATTCACTCGCCCGGCATTTCCTTGCCGGGCTTTCTCATTTCGCCAAGGATCGGACTGGGTGGAGAGCTATCATAATTTGGGGTTGATTCTGGGAAAGGAAATGGGGTGGGAAACGGGAATCGAACCCGCAACCGCCGGAGCCACAGTCCGGTGCTCTGCCAGTTGAGCTATTCCCACCGCGAGAAGTTCATTATAGCAAGGGATGGCGTATCGGACTGAAGCGGAGTTTCGATGCGCACGAGATCTTTCGCGCCGCCTGAAATGCGGCTCCGCTGAAGATGACGCCAATTATGCTGCGAAGCTTCAGAGCCCAATCCAACCATGGTGATGAGCGATCTGCGCCAAGAGAACTAGCAGTGTGATCCCTAACAACACCAGGGAGATGTTCCGTACCGTGTTGAGGCGCCGGAGCTTTTCTGGCGGAACGGATGTGGTCAGCAGGTCGAGCAGCAAGGCTCCGACGAAGAGGTCGATGGCGGTGAAGATGGCCCACCCGACGGGGTCGATAGTGAATCAAAGTTGGTGTGTAGCTTCGCGGCCCGGAATGGAGCACGTCGTTTGCTCATTTCTCCTGCACCTGCAAAATCTCGACCGCGAAGATCGCTGAGAAAGTCCGCTGAGGACGCGAAGGAAACTGATCCTGAGTTAGTCAGCAGCGATAACGCGGGCTTCACCCTGCTTGGACGGCCGAAGGCGGCCGTCTCCACATTTCTAGAGTCGGCCGATGCCGACGTATTCGAATCCCAGGGCGCGCAGGCGGGTGGAATCGAGGAGGTTCTTGGTATCGACGATGACTGGGTTTTTCAGGAGGTGCTTGATACGGTCGAAGTCGAGGGCACGGAACTCGGGCCATCCCGTGCCGACGACCAGAGCGTCGGAACCTTCGGCGGCGGCATAGGCGGAATCACAGTAACGCACCGAGCTGTTGAGGCGCGTTTTGGCTTCCGGAATCGCAACCGGATCATAAGCGCGAACGTGAGCACCTTTCGATACCAGAGTTTCGGCGAGACGAAGCGAGGAGGATCCGGCAACGGAGTTTGTGTTCGGCTTGAACGCGAGTCCGAGGATGCCGACTTCTTTGTTTTCGACAGAGTTCAGAGTCTGCGCAATCTTCTCGACGAGCCGATCGGCCAATTGATGATTCACGTCGCGGGCAGCGCTCAAGACTTTCAGCGAGACGCCCTGCGACTGCGCCAGTTGGGCAAGTGAGTCCATGTCGGACTCGGCGAATACTCCGCCCATACCGGCGCCGGGTTGCAGGCAGCGCGGGGCGATTTTCTTGTCGAGGCCGAGGGCAAGCGCAAGGTTCACAGCATCAGCGTTGACTCTCTCACACAGTGCAGCCACTTCATTGATGAAAGAAATCTTCGTCGCCACGAATGCAGTCGCGGCCTCGCGGACGAGCTCCGCAGTCGCCTGATTGGTGACGATGACCGGCACTCCGCGCATCACGAGGGGGTGGAAAATCTGCTTCAGGACCTGCACTGCCTCGCTCGAGGTCGCACCGAGGATCAGGCGGTCGGGCCAGTTGAAGTCTTCAACGGCGCAGCCATCAGTGAAAAACATCGGTTGAGAAACGATCGTGGCCTGGAGACCGAGATCTTTGATGTTCTTTTCAAGCGTATTGGCGGTGCCAACGGGAGAGGGCGTCACGATCGTTAGGATCGGAGGCTTGGGCGCGAGGCGGGTGATGCGGATGGCGACGTCGTTGAGGTTCTCGGGCTTGTCCTCAGCCAGGAAGATCACGCCGGTTTTGCGGGCGAAGGACTCGATGTCGGTGGAATAGGCGAGGCGTCCGGCGCGAACGTTGCGGCGGATGACTTCTTTCAGGTTCTTTTCGAAGAACGGGATATTGCCCTGGGCCATCTCGACCATGCGGGAGCGGTCGGGGTGACAACAGGAAACGGGCGTTCCGAAGTCAGCGAGGCAGGCCGAAATCACCGTCCCCAGGTACCCTGAACCGTAGACCCCGATCTGCATGTGTTTCTCCCCGTCGTCGTAGCCCCGGAAACCCGCGCAGCTGGCGGCATTCCAGAGGTTCGCCCTACTCTTTATCTACAGAGCCGGACGGGGCTTTTCAAAGTACGGGAGTGACATGTACCTGGGGCCATGTTCGATTGGCTCCAGTAATCAGTCGAGTGGGTACCAAAATCAGCGAGAGACGAGACGGCGGCCGAGGCGCACCGGTGCAAGATCAACCCAGCAGTTCGGCGACTCTTCGCGCACAAAGGTGAGCTTTTCCAACAAGATCCGGCGGGTACCGGAATAGTGACTCCACCGCTCGCGAGCGGTTTCGTAGGCGGTACGGGCCAGATTCTCCTCGCCCATTTTCGCGATCGTCATATGCGGGATATAAGGCCACTCTTCGGAGTAGTGAAGGCCATCAATATTCAGCTTCTGGTGAAGCTCGCACATGCGCTGGCCGGCGGCTTCGATTCGAATAAATATGGTGGGGGTGACCGGGACAAAGGTTTCGACAGGCCCAAGCATTACCTCGAAGGGCTCTTCCTGGCCACAAATGCGATCCAGCACCTCGATGGCTGAACTCTCGCTACCCTGCAAGGGGCGGGGAGGCAGGATGGTAAGGTGGGCGGCGAGGTGGGGAAGATCCGGGTGGAGCTCGCGGCGAAGCTTCTCGACGAATTCTCCTGCCGGGCTTTTGACATAAGCCACCAGCGCGTAACGCGGATTTAGCATACCCGGATACCGATTATACCGCTTAACCTAAAGCCGCCCTCGGCATGGCGGGATAGCGGAAGGGACGAACTCATTTATAATCGGGAGCATGTCGGGGCGTAGCGCAGCCTGGTAGCGCACCTGCCTTGGGCGCAGGGGGTCGTAGGTTCAAATCCTATCGCCCCGACCAATTGATCTTGTTGCCTCCCTGCGACTTGCCGCTCCTCCTGCTGTTCCGCGCAACGCTTCCATTTTGCCAATTGTGACGTAATTGTGACGTGATCGAGCGACTCGACCGCTCGGCGCTTCGCTTCCTGCCGAATGTGGCTGTAGTGCTCCAGCATCTCCCGGCTCACGTGCCCCGCGATGGACATGATGGTCTGCTCGCTGGCCTCGGACGATTCCGCCAGCCGCGCGATCGCGTGGTGGCGAAGGTCGTGGAGTCTGAGACCCGCGAGTCCGCACTCCTGCGTTAGGCTGCGCCAAGCACCACGCCCGCCCAACGACTCGGCGGCTTCGTGGGATCGTGCCCACGTCCCGCGACCCGGCGCGGATCAGGTACTGCTCCGGCGCGGCCGTACCCAGCTTGCGTGCCCTGTCGAGCAGCCACTCCACTGCGCACGTCGCGGTGATGTTGAGCGGGATCGCACGCAGGCGGAACTTGTTATTTCCGACCGTGACGTAGAGCGTTTTCGCGGCGACGTCGATGTCCCGCAGCCGCAGGTTCCTGATCTCGCATCCGCCAGCGGTGGTGTTGGCTGCCAGCAACGACGCCCAGAACGCCACGCTCCATTCCCGGCGCGTGCTGGCGACCGAGAACAGCTTGAGTTCTTGCTCTGCGCTGAGTGCCCTGCCGACGTCCTTGCGCTCGGGCAGTGGCTTGTAATCCTCGCCCGCGAGGTATCTCAACGTGAAGTGACAGTGGCACTTTTCGATCCACGCCTTCTTGTGGTGAGATAGTTCATGGAAACGCCTGTTCCAGACAGTTATCTCGTGGTATTTAAGAAACGTGGGCAGAAAAGAATCGAACGCGCAGGTTAACAGGGCCGTGCTGAATGCGCGGAATCAGGTAGAAGCCTTTGAAGCAGCCAAATCTTTGTACGGCAAGGCTGACAGACGCTTTGAGCAAGCACTTATTTCCGTTCTGCGAACTGGCCGCAGACCATTCAATCGCGCAGCGGCAGCATATGTCATGCAAGTGGTCACCACGCCGAAAGTGGTAGCTGCGCTTGAGCGATGCGTAGCTGACTTCGCGGAGAGTGTGAGGGTCAGAGGCGAAGCCGCCGAAGCATTAGCCCCCAATCACCGCAGAAAGTCGCATGATGTTTTGCTAAAACACCTGACAGATTCCAGCAAAGACGTGTGGTTCTGGTGTGCATTTGCGCTTGGCCAAATTGCTGAACTCCGCGCCGTTCCTGCTCTCAAGGGACTCGTGGCAACGGACAAGAGAACGGTTCGGGGCTTCCATTCAGTTTCCAAAGAGGCCGAGGACGCCATCAGGAATATCGAGGTCGAGAACAAGTCGCATCGCACGAGGAACGGCTGCGTGTTTTGCAGGGCACGTTAGGTGTTCGTAAATCCGCTTACCACCAACAATCTTTTAGGGAGAACGGGATCGTCAATGCGCCCTCTAGTCTCATGTTTACTCGCATTTCAGGTGATTGTTGCAGGATGTTGTCTCGGACATGGGCAATCAGTGAAATCCTCAAATACTTGTTGGGCCGAAGTTGGTGGAGAGCAGCCAGACAAAGCCCCGATCAGAATTCAAGTTGCTGAAAAGGATATGAGGCGCTTTGTGATTCTCAGAAGAGCAGCTCTCTATCCACAAATCGCACGAAGCGCAAGAATTGAGGGAGCGGTCAAAATACGCTTGGTCGTTGGCACAGACGGAGTTCCGAACGACTTGAGAGTGGAGATCGGTGACCCTCAACTCACGCAAGCAGCGCTGGATGCCGCCCGAGTTTGGCGTTACAAGCCCTCAGTATTTAATGGCTGCCCAGTCCAAGTGGAAACCGGAATCACGTTCGAGTTCAACTACGCAACTAGTAATCCCAATTGACTCTCGTGAAACAAATAGCACCTTCTTTTCGTGATTTTATCGAGTGTGTCATCGCTGGTGACTCTCCATGAAGGGGATAGCTGGCGGAAAATCGGGTTCCCACAAACAATCGAAGGCTCCCTCACCCTCCATTACAATGTGCGCGGTCCGCCTCCGCCTTGGGGAATTCGCCAAGGTGTGATGGCGAAACTCGTGCTGATTCCATCGCCTAGTATCGGGAAACTGAAGCCTACAGGGATAAGTATTCCTCTGGATGGGGTTGACGTTTTGGCACTTCCTTTATTTGCCGCGAAGGCGCAAGTGCCGAGAGAAAACAACAGTAGCGTAACCAGGATTCGTGTTCGCATTTGGTCTCCTGGCCGAATTGGTCGGCGCCGGAGAATAGCACGGGGTCGGACAACACACCACCTCGGTCGATTCTGCCGGTCCGAGCGTTCGCCAGGAAATCTCGTGGTCACTTTTTGCTGAATCAAGAACTAGAAGTAGTCTCCAGGGACTTGCCTATGCTGCCTTGGAGTGAGAGCTGCGGAGGCTGGTGTTTTCCATTCTCGAGTCTCTCTCGTAGTAGGCCCGCCAACTTCGCCAGATTATTTTTATGGTTGCGGCAATGGGAATGGAAAGGAATACTCCGATGACTCCGGCGATCTCTGCGCCGGCGAGCACCGCGAATATCACCACAAAGGGATGGAGTTGCACCTGGTTGTGCATGAGGCGTGGTGAATTGAAATAGTCCTGCAAAACGCGCCAGCACCCGAGAAACAACATCAGAAGCAAGATGTGATGGAAACCGGCCAGGAAAGCCACACCTAGAATCAGGACTGCGCCAACAATCGGCCCAACGAGCGGGATGAACTCGAGCATCCCCGCGGTCACGCCCAACACGGGACCGTACGGGACTCCGGAGGCGGACAAGACGACGGTGTAGGCGACGATCGCCAGGCACGCGAGAGTCATCTGCGCGCGAATGTAGTTCGCCGCCATGGAATGGATGTCTTGCAGAATAAGTTCGGCAAAAGTGCGGGCTTGAGGACGAAGCCGCAGGACGCGAAAGACGACTTCCACCATTTCTGGCGCGTCGTTGAGGAAAGGAATCGCGAGTATCGGAATGAGGAGAATCCAGAAAGAATGGGCAAGGACTGCTCCGACCTGAAGACCAAATTGCTTCGCCCAGGAGACGATTGTGTCGCGGTGCTGGGCAAGAAAGTGGTCGATGTGAAGTTGAGTCTGATAACTCCAGCCGCGAGTGGATCCGATGCGGTGAACAATGTCCCAAGGGGCATGCTTTTCGAGCAAAGCGGGGATGGCGGAGATAAGTTGTCGTCCATCATCGGCAAAGCTTGGGCCAATTCCGATGATGATACCCGTAGCCACGAGCGCGACAATGACATAGACCTCAGCGATCGCGATTGTCCGCGATCCGCGGGAAATCGGGCGCCAGTGCTGTACGCGGGAGACGAGCGGGGAGATGAGGTAGGCGAAGAAGATCCCCATGAGAAAAGCAAGCAGGGTTTGACGCGCTGCAAAGATGAATGCCGCCGCGACCGCGAGAATGAACAGAGTTCGTGCAACGCTAAGGGTTCGCCGATCGAGAATTGGCATATTGATCGTCTTGTGAATGAAGGCGACGAGCCGCCCTTGGTTAGATGGCCGTTGAGTGCGAGGCTGTTTTCTTCTAAATGCGAGAGAGGTGCGGCTAACGCCGGGAGGCGAGCCGATGCTTGCGAGTTCTCGCGATGCGATTGCCAGGCCGGCGGGCGCGCGAAGAGGAATTTGCCCCGCTGAGAACGAGGGCACACAGTCGATTCACGAAATCCGGAGTCAGGCGATCGTGCTGGATCAGAAATCGCATGTAGATCGGGCCGTAGAGAGAATCGAGGATCAGATCCAGATCGACATTTCTGCGGAGCTCGCCACGGCGCACACCGCGTTCCAGAGTAGCGTAGGCCTCGTGACGGCGCGGCCACAAGAAGCGGTCGCGGAAGGCGGCGATGAGATCCTTGTCGCTCTGGCCGGCTGCCAAAATCGCGGAGACGATGCGCCCTCCGCGGCTGCGAAACACCTTGATCAGCTGACGCATCTGGCGGCTCATATCGGTGTACACGGAGCCGGTATCGGGAAAATGAAGGCGACTGGTAATGCTGTTCGCGAAGGCGTCTGCGATGAGAGCACCTTTGTCGGGCCACCAGCGGTACACCGTGGCTTTTCCAACCTGGGCACGTTCGGCGACTTCTTCGATGGTGAAGTCGGCGAATCCTGCTTCGCTCAGGAGTTTCAAAGTAGTTTGCAGTATGGCGAGTCTGGCTTTCTCACTACGGGGACGGCCGGGAGGACGCTTTCCGTTTCCGTTTTCGCTGTATGAGCGAGCCGTCCAACTATGGCGCATGGTCCTAAACTACCATATAATCCAGTTCATGTATTTAGAATCCGATACGCATAGTATCGAATCTAAGCGTTCATGAGCGCGGGTGCTCTGGGGGCACGCAGCACAAGAAGTGCGATCTCTTGATCTAGGAGCGGGTGGTATCGAATGTGGATTGTTGCGCTAGCCCTTCGGCGTCCGTACACGTTCGTCGTGATGGCGATTGTCATCCTGGTTCTCACGCCGATCACCATCCTGCGCACTCCTACCGACATCTTCCCAGATATCAATATCCCTGTGGTGTCCGTAGTTTGGTTTTATACGGGAATGTCCCCATCGGACATGGCAAACCGCATCGTGGCCAACTCCGAGCGCGGCATCACCACGACTGTGAATGACATTGAGCATATGGAATCCCAGTCGGTGTACGGGCTCGGAGTGATCAAGGTATTCTTCCGGCCGGGGACAAACGTACAGGGCGCAATCGCGCAGATCACGGCAATCTCCCAGACTGCAGTGCGCAGCATGCCGCCGGGCACGACTCCGCCGCTGATCATTTCTTATAGCGCATCGACGACGCCGATCATTCAGCTGGGATTGAGCAGCAAGACGCTTCCGGAACAACAACTATTTGACCTCGGGCAGAATTTTCTGCGCACTTTTCTGGCGACGGTACCGGGCGCAGCGACTCCTTATCCATATGGCGGGAAACTTCGGCAGATCCAGGTGGATCTCGATTTGCCGAAGTTACAAGCGTACGGGCTTTCTCCAGTCGACATCGTGAATGCGGTAAACGCGCAGAACATTATTTTGCCGACGGGCACGATCAAACTTGGCCCGCTCGAGTATGACGTGGAAATGAACGGGACACCCGAAACGATCGCGGAACTCAACGATCTGCCGGTGAAGACGACGAATGGATCCACGTTGTATATGCGCGATGTGGCGCATATCCGCGACGGCTTTGCGCCGCAGACAAATATTGTCCGGCAAAACGGGAACCGCGGCGCATTGATGTCGATATACAAGAACGGAACGGCGTCGACGCTGCAGATCGTTGCGGGTGTTAAAGACATCGTGGACCAGGCTGCGCAGAGCCTGCCGCCGGAACTCAAGATCTCGCACTTGTTCGATCAGTCGCTCTTTGTGCGCGCCTCAATCGAGGGAGTGATCCGGGAAGCTTTGATCGCGGCTGCGCTCACGGCTTGCATGATCCTGATCTTTCTGGGCGACTGGCGGCCGACGATCGTGATTTCGATTTCTATCCCGCTCTCGATTTTTGTGTCCATCATCCTATTGGGCGCGATTGGGGAAACGATCAACATCATGACGCTGGGGGGCCTGGCTCTTGCGGTCGGGATCCTGGTGGACGATGCAACCGTCGAGATTGAGAACATCGAGCGCAATCTTGCGATGGGCAAGGAAATGCGGCAGGCGATTCTGGACGGGGCCCAGCAGATTGCCGTACCGGCATTCGTTTCCACGCTCAGCATCTGCATTGTGTTTGTGCCGATGTTCTTCCTGAGCGGCGTAGCCAGGTTCTTGTTTGTTCCTCTGGCCGAGGCCGTGAGTTTCGCCATGCTTGCCAGCTACCTGCTCTCGCGCACACTCATTCCGACGCTGGTGATGTACATCATGCGAGGACATGAACATCGGCAGGAGGGAGCGAAGACGGCTTTGGGACGTTTTCAGAGAGGATTCGAGAGAAAATTCGAAGAATTCCGGCGCGGCTATGAATCTTTGTTGGAGACCACGCTGGCCCACCGAGGGCTCTTTGTCGTGTGCTTTCTTGTCTTTTGTGGGTTATCGATGGCGCTGTTCTCCTTCCTAGGCCAGGATTTCTTCCCGCAAGTGGACGCTGGGCTGTTACGCCTGCACGTGCGCGGACGCCCCGGGCTGAGAGTAGAAGAGACCGCGCGATTGTGCGATCAAATCGAGAGCTCGTTGCGGCAGGAGATTCCGCAGGGACAGCTTCAGACCATTCTGGACAATATTGGATTGCCCAACTCCGGCATTAACCAGTCGTACAGTTCGAATGGGACGATCGGCACCAGCGATGCCGAGATTCTGATCGCGCTCAATCCAGAGAAACATATTCCGACGGCGGATTTGACGCGGCATTTGCGCGAATTTTTGCCGCGGCACTATCCGGGGGTGGAATTCTTCTTCCAGCCGGCGGACATCGTTACACAGATTCTGAACTTCGGAATTCCGGCCCCGATTGATGTGCAGGTGGTGGGAAATGATCTGCAGACCAACTATGGGATTGCACAGCAGATTGCCGGAAAGATGCGCCACATTCCAGGAACGGCGGACGTGCACGTGCAGCAGTTGATGTCGTTGCCGACGTTGTACATGGACATTCAGCGGACGCGTGTCAATCAGGTTGGGCTTACGGCGCGCGAGGTTGCGCAAAGCGCGCTGGTTTCATTGAGTGGCAGCTTCCAGACTTCGCCGAATTTCTGGCTCAACCCGCGGAACGAGGTCACGTATCAGATGGCAGTGCAGGCGCCTCAGTACCGGATGACGGATATGCAAGATCTGATGAATATCCCGGTCATTTCGCAACAGGGGCCGCAGTTGATGGGCAACCTGGTGCAGATCAGTCCGACGGTGCGGCCTGCTACGGTGAATCACTACAACGTGCAGCCAATTATTGATGTTTACGCGAGCACGCAGGATCGGGATTTAGGCGCGGTTGCCGCGGACACGCAGAAGGTTCTTGCCACTTTCGAAAACAAGCTTCCGCGCGGGACGCATATTGTAGTGCGCGGCCAGGTCGCCACGATGAGATCGTCATTCATTGGCCTTGGCATTGGGCTCGTGGGCGCGATCGGGCTCGTGTACCTGCTGATCGTCATCAATTTCCAGTCGTGGCTTGATCCGTTCATCATTATTGCGGCGCTTCCTGGGGCTCTGGCGGGAATCTGCTGGTTCTTGCTGCTGACGCGCACCACGATGAACGTGCCGTCATTGACAGGAGCGGTGATGTGCATGGGAGTCGCTACGGCAAACTCAATTCTGATGGTGAGCTTCGCGCGTGAGCAGATGGATGAGGGTGTTCCAGCGGTACAGGCCGCCGTCGCTGCCGGATATACGCGGGTGCGGCCGGTACTGATGACGGCGCTGGCCATGATCATCGGTATGGTGCCAATGGCTCTCGGGTTCGGTGAGGGCGGCGAACAGAATGCGCCGCTCGGACGCGCTGTAATTGGTGGACTTTTGTTTGCGACGGTTGCGACTCTATTTTTTGTGCCGAGCGTGTTTGCGATTTTTCATGGCTGGCGCGAAGCAAGACAGGCGCGCGAACAAGGCCTTACTTAAAGAGATAGATTGGTTCTTATAGATTCGGAGTAAGCATGAGCGTGGAGAACGAACAAAAACAAGAACAACAACGGCGCGCACGGAGCGGATCGGACGGCCACAGTGCGAGTGAGGAACATCACCTCACGAAGGCGCAAGTGGACGACGAGATTGCGGAACTGGAATCGCGCTCGCGGCATCAGACGCATAACATCCAGGCGCCGCCGGAGATTCCACCTGCACCTCCTCGGCGCGCGCTGATGGTGGTTGGGGTAGCGCTCCTCATTCTGGTGGTGGCCGGTGCCCTTACATTGATTGCGCGCGCTGGTCACGAACGCGCTCTGGCCAAGGAAACCGAACAAGAGACAATTCCAACGGTGGCGGTGGTCCATCCGCTCGCAGAAAAGCCGGACCAGGAACTTGTGCTGCCCGGTTCACTGCTCGCGTATGCGGAATCACCAATCTATGCGCGCACCAGCGGTTATCTGGTCCGCTGGTATCGAGATATTGGGAGCCGAGTGAATGAGGGCGAGTTGCTCGCTACGATCGATACTCCGGAAGTCGATCAGGAACTGAATCAGGCGCGGGCAACGCGGGAGCAGATTGTCGCGCAACTCGAACTGGCGAAGATCAGTGCACAGCGATGGGAAAACCTGCGCAAAAGCGATTCTGTATCAGCACAAGAGGCGGATCAACAGACCAGCGGATACCGGCAGGCACAGGCAAACCTGGCAGCGGCAGACGCCAATGTAAAGAGACTGGAACAGCTCGAAGGATTCAAGAAGGTCTACGCGCCTTTTAATGGCGTAATCACCCAACGCAATGTGGATCCGGGCGCGCTGATTAATGCAGGCGCGGGTGCAACAGGCCGCGAATTATTCGATATCGCGCGAGTGGATCCCCTCCGCGTGTATACCAGCGTGCCGCAGGCCTATGCTCCATTTATCAAAGTGGGCGCGTCGACGTACGTGACTCTGCAGGAGTTTCCGGGACAGCGATTTTCCGCAGCCGTGGCGCGAACAGCGGAGGCCATCGATACAAATACCCGGACGCTGCGTACTGAAGTGGACGTGCCCAATAAAGAAGGACGGCTGCTGCCGGGATCGTTTGGCGAAGTTCACTTCTCAGTTGGGTCGAACGTCGACAAAGTAACGGTTCCGGTGAATGCGATGTTGTTCCGTTCACAAGGACCCCAACTGGCCGTCGTTGGGTCGGATAAGAAAATAGAGTTGCGCGCGATCAACATCGGAAGGGATTACGGAACGACCCTCGAGATTCTGGGCGGAGTTACAACTCAGGACCAGGTGGTGATCAATCCTTCCGATTCGCTGGAGAACGGTCAGGAAGTGAACATCGCGCAAGCGTCCCCCGGACAAGGAGCGAATGAGTCCCCTGCGAAACCGCCGCAAACTCCGCAGAATGTCCGGCAGGAAGAGAACCTTCCCGAGCAGCAAGAACAGAAGATACAAAGTCAGACGGGCCAGCAAAATCGGCAGAAGAAGGGCGCCAAGAAGCAGCAGAAAGAGAGCCAGCAGTGAAGCAGGCGCCTCTTATTTTGGTACTGACCTGTCTGATATTCGCCGCAGGCTGCACCGTAGGACCTCGGTATGCGCGGCCTTCCGCACCTGCGCCTGCGCCAGACACCTGGAAGACTGAGCCACCCTGGGAACAGGCTGCCCCCAAAGATGCGATTCCCAAGGGAGCGTGGTGGGAAGTATTTCAGGACCCTGTGCTCAATGGGTACGAGCAACAGTTGCTACAAGCAAACCAGTCTGTGATTGCTTCGCGGGATCGACTGAACCAAGCCCGGTCCCTGGCACGAGTTGCGACGGCGGACTACTTTCCGCAAGTTGCTGCCGATCCTTCTGCGGTACGCGAGAGAGGCTCGGGCAACCGCCCGCTGAACGGAGGGTCACAGATTGTGGTTGGCCCGAATGGAGTTCAACCGATCCGGCCTTATACGCAGAGCGTCTACACAATTCCGTTTAACGTGAGTTATGAAGCGGACCTGTTTGGGCGGGTTCGGAAGAATGTAGAGGCGGCCAATGCGTCTCTGCAATCGAGCGCCGCGGATTTAGGAAATGTGCAGTTAGTGCTCACGGCTGAACTCGCTGCGGACTATTTCACTCTCCGCGAACTCGATGCGGAGTATCAGGTGGTAGAGGAGTCAGTCGGATATCAGCGAAAAGCGTTGGACTTGCTGAACAATCGCCATGCTGGCGGTATTGCCAGCGGGTTGGAAGTCGCGCAGCAAGCCACATTACTGGATTCGACCATCTCGCAGGCCGCACTGGTCGAGCAATCGCGTGCGCAGTACGAACATGCAATCGCGGTTCTGGTGGGACAACCGGCTCCGAGTTTCAGTATGCCGGTCGCTCCTTTGAAGATGGCGCCGCCTGCTGTGCCGCTGGGAGTTCCGTCGGATGTGCTGGAGAGACGGCCAGACATCGCCACCTATGAACGACAGATGGCGTATCAAAACGCGCAGGTGGGCCTCGCAAAGACAGCGTTTTATCCCCATATCACGTTGAGTGGTTCCGGAGGATTGCAGAGCACGGCTTTGGGATCATTGTTCAACGCTCCGAGTTTGTTCTGGTCGCTTGGTGCAGACGCTTTGGAACCGGTTCTGCAAGGCGGACGGAATCGTGCGAATCTTGCGGCAGCACGTGCGGCATATGACGAGTCTGTCGCGAACTATCGTCAGACGGTGCTGACGGCATTCCAGCAGGTTGAGGATGGAATCAGCAACCTCAGCACCCTTTCGCAAGCACTCTCTACGCAAGGCGCTGCGGTTGAGGATGCGCGCAAGGCGCTGGAGATCGCTAACAATCGATACGTCGGGGGCGTTACCAACTATCTGGATGTAGTCACCGCGCAGACGACACTGCTGAGCAATCAGCGGCTTGAAACACAGCTTCTCGGACAGCAACTGGTGAGCACCGTCTATCTCGTCAAAGCGTTGGGCGGTGGGTGGGATGCGAACGACATCAGGAACGAGCAGGTTCATCCGAATCCGGGACAGATTCTTCAGCAGTAGGAAGGCGCGTAAACTGACGAACGCCGGGCTTCATTCTTTGCGATTGCCGCCCTCTTTGGATAGTCTGATCGCATGCCAGAAAAAGTTGCGCTGGTTACGGGAGCCAATGGCGGGCTCGGTACCCACGTCACGAAAGCCTTGCTTGATGCTGACTTCTTTGTGGCAGGGCTTGCCCCTCGAATTCTGCCGAAGGATTTTGATCACCCGAATTTCACCGCAGTTTCCGCGACGCTCAACGACCTGGATGAGGCACGGAAGGTGGTCGACAACCTCATTGCGAAGTTCAACAGAATTGATCTGCTTGTCCACACGGTTGGCGGATTCGCCGGAGGGCAGACCGTTGCGGAAACCGATGACGCGACCTGGCAGCGCATGTTCGATATGAATCTGAATAGTACATTTCACATCTTGCGGGCAGTCATTCCGCACATGCGGAGTGCGCGGTCAGGG
>DATJWZ010000203.1:0-1170 GCA_035500795.1 Candidatus Eiseniibacteriota bacterium
TTCTTTCTGGTTTTTTATGCCATCAGCGCTGTGACCAACTACACCGCGGCAGTGATCTTCGCCATTATGAATGCGGTCGTAATTCCGTTGTGGGATCGGCATGTGCCAGCCGAAACGAATGTGGAAGATACGCTGTGGCTGTGTTTGGCGGTAATGGTAGGCGTAGTGATTACCGGGGCGGTCGAACTGGCCTTTGTGAGGCTCCGGCCAGGAGATGAAGTCGTCTTGTCTATTGCCGAGCAACTCGCTGCGGTCAAGAATTTGTTGACGTGCTATGCAGATTCCTGTCCGGTTGATCCCGCTACCCAGAAACAAATCATCCGGCTACGGACACTTGGAACCTCCCTGTTGCGGCGAACCTTGCAGCGCTCTGACTATTCGGCCCAGTACTCCGTAGAGATTGGTGGTGTTGTAGTTCTTGTGGGCAGGCTCGTCGACCTTGCCGCAACTCTGACGCAGCTCCACTTCCCATTGTCAGTAAGCGATCAGAGACGATTCCGGAGCTTAGCCTCGACTGTCGCCATCCTTCGTGATGACTTGCTGAACAGGCGAATCCCGACCCCCATCCAATTTAATCACGATGGACAGCCGGCGAGTCTTGTTCCATTACTTTCCGAGATGGAGCACACCGTTGCTCTTATCCCCGAGGCCTTTGCGGATTCTCGATCCATGCAAGAGTACGTGCCAGCCGCGGCTGATACGCAGCAACGAAGACTCATTGCCCTCGGCTCGCTCGCCAACCCTGCGCACCTTCAGTTCGCCCTCAAGGGCTGCCTGGCCGCGAGCGTCTGTTACGTGATTTACAACGGCCTGGCATGGCCCGGCATCAGCACGGCCGTGACCACGTGCCTGCTGACCGCGCTCTCCACAATCGGTTCCTCTCGCCAAAAGCAGCTTCTTCGCATCCTAGGAGCCATCCTTGGCGGCTTTCTAATCGGAATGGGCTCGCAGATATTTATTCTGCCCTACATTGAATCGATTGGGGGATTCACCATTCTTTTTATTCTCGTTACCGCCTTCGCTTCCTGGATCATGACCTCTAGCCCGCGGCTGTCCTACATGGGAATGCAGGTCGCGGTGGCCTTTTACCTGATTCACTTGAGCGAGTTCAAAATGCAGACGTCGCTCGAAGTGGCGCGAGACCGCGTCGTCGGAATCTTGGTGGGTCTC
>DATJWZ010000204.1:0-6617 GCA_035500795.1 Candidatus Eiseniibacteriota bacterium
TTATCCTAAGTCTTGCTCCTTGCGGTACTTACGCCTCTTGGCGTGCTCCCGCGGGCTGGTTCGGCGTGATCGCCGCGGAGGTTCCGCCATGTACCTCGACATCAAAGATTTGGAACTTCAGCCGCTGGAATTTGCGGAGGAGTTAGCACCCGGCGCGATCGACCTCGGGTCTGAGGCCAGGCAAAAGGGGCCACTAAAGGCTTCCGGACGCGCCGAAGTTGTCGAGGAGCATCACAGTAAACATGAGATTCTGAAGGACATCCGGCTGCGCGGGAAGTTGTCGGCGCACTTCGAGTTGCAGTGCGCGCGCTGTCTGGATCCTGTGCCGCAGGACATCAAGCGCGAGTTTGAATTGCTCTATCGCCCCCAGGGGTCGGACGCGGGCCGGGATGAGCTTTCGGTGACCGACGCGGAGGCAGAGATCGGGTATTATCAGGGCGAGGGCCTGCAACTCGAAGATGTGCTGCGCGAGCAGGTTCTTTTGGCTTTGCCCTTGAAAGTCACATGCCGCGAAGACTGCAAGGGGCTGTGTCCGCAGTGCGGTAAGAATTTGAATCAGGAACAGTGTTCGTGCTCCACCGAGGTAGAAGATCCGCGGTGGGCAGCGTTGAAGGAAGTACGCAGCCGGTTGGAGCACTGATCCAATCTGCAATCTGACGAATGCATTCTGCAGTCGCAGGAAGTCAGATTTCAGAAGTCAGACTGCAGAATTTCGCTACATTAAGCGGCTGTCCGCCGCGATAAGGATCTCATCACCATGCCGAATCCGAAACGGAGACATTCACAGAAGCGCACCTCGACACGGCGCGCCCATGATGCTCTGAAAGGCCACAGCCTTTCCGAGTGTCCCAACTGCCACGAGCGGAAAATGCCGCACCGCGCTTGCCCAAAGTGCGGATACTATAAAGGCCGCGAAGTACTCGACGTCGAAGAAGCCAGCTAATTTCTAGCCATGCCTAGCGTCATCGCGCTGGACGCAATGGGTTCCGACCGCGCTCCCAAACCAGAAGTGGAGGGCGCGATCCACGCTGCACGCCAATACGGCATGCACGTGCTCCTGATTGGTCCGGAACCTGTGGTAAGGCGGGAGTTGGATCGGCATCTCACCGCTTCGCGGCTGCCCATCGAAGTTGTCCATGCCAGCGAATACATCACCATGGAAGATAAGGTTGAGGCTGTCCGCGCCAAGCGGGACAACTCCATGCGCGTAGGATTGCGCCTGGTACGCGAGGGCAAAGCGAACGGCTTCGTAACTGCCGGGAATACGGGAGCCGCAATGGCAACTGCAAAAATCGTCTTGGGCGCCGTGCCCGGAGTCGATCGTCCCGCGCTCGCTGCGGTTTTTCCGACCGCTCCGGGAAACCCTGCGATGTTGCTGGACGTCGGCGCTAACGTCGATTGCTCCGCCAAAAATCTTGAGCAGTTCGCGGTTATGGGCGACGTCTATTTCCGCGCGATGTACGGGAAACGGCCTGGTTCGTCGGGACCACGCGTTGGCTTGCTTTCAATCGGCGAGGAAGAGACCAAGGGCAACGATCTGACGCGTGAGGCATTTCAACTGCTAAAACAGCTTCCGCTCAATTTCGTTGGCAACGTTGAAGGCCGTGATCTCTACAACGGCCAGGTCGATGTCATCGTTGCAGACGGCTTCGTCGGCAACGTTGCGCTCAAAATATCAGAGGGCGTTGCGAACCTGGTCAGGACAACTTTAAAAGAGTCGTTGAAGGCAACGATCACACGGCAGGTAGGAGCGCTCCTTTCGCGCAGCGCGTTCACCGATTTCAAGAAGCGTTTGGATCATACCGAGTACGGCGGCGCGCCGCTCCTGGGTCTGAAGGGCGTCTGCATCATCACACACGGATCTTCAAACGCAAACGCGATGAAAAATGCAATTCGAGTCGCAGCGGAGTTCTCTGAGAGCGGAGTCAACGAGTCGATCGAACGGGGTCTGGCAGCATTGCACCAGGTTGAAGCGGCAACACAATCCAACTAGAAATTCCCTTTTTCCTCGATGACAGAGTCCAAGATCGCACTTATTTTTCCAGGCCAAGGTTCCCAGATAGTCGGCATGGGCAAGGATTTGGCTGAAAAGTATCCTGTGGCGCGCCAGACCTTTGAAGAAGCTGACGAGGCACTCGGCTACAAGCTTTCCCAATTATGCTTTGAGGGGCCTGAGGAGGACTTGCGGCTTACTGAAAAGACACAGCCGGCAATTTTAACGACCTCCATTGCGGCACTGCGAGTGCTGCAAGCCCAGATGCCGAAGCCCTGCTACGTTGCCGGCCACAGTCTCGGTGAGTACTCAGCTCATGTGGCATCCGGCACGTTCAGCTTCGCCGACGCCGTACGCACCGTGCGCAACCGCGGCAAGTACATGCAAGAAGCAGTTCCGGTCGGCGTAGGAGCCATGGCCGCGATCCTGGGAATGGACTTGGACAAGGTCACGGGCATTTGTCGGGACGCGGCGCAAGGCGAGGTTTGTTCTCCGGCGAACATCAACTCACCGGACCAAATTGTGATCTCCGGCAATACGGCTGCGGTCGAGCGCGCTACAAAACTTGCGGAGGAACGAGGAGCCAAGCGGGCGAAACTGCTGCCGGTGAGCGCTCCATTCCACTGTGCGTTGATGAAGCCGGCACAGGACCGGCTGGAAGCGGATTTGGCGAAAATCAAATGGAACAAGCCGGTTTATCCGGTGGCGTGCAACGTCGATGCCGAACTTGTAACTGACGACGTGCAAGCCTTGAAAACGCTGGTACGGCAAGTGACCGGATCGGTGAAGTGGGATCAGTGCATGCGCCTGCTCATCGCGCAAGGCGTGGATCTGTTCATCGAGGTCGGCCCACAGAAAGTTCTTACGGGACTGATGCGGCAGATTGATCGCACCAAAAAGTGCTTGAGCGTGGGAGACGAACCTTCGCTCGCGAAGACCGTGGAAGCCATCTCGCAGCAGACGTAGAGTTCCTGAAGCACCCATCAAAACCACGTCAGATCGGCGAATTAACACACGAACAGTGCGCCCGGCGATGTGCTCGCGCGGGCGCACCGCGTCAGGTCTAGTACGTGTACGCCTCCACGTTCGACATCTGGTTCAGCACCGACGGTATTCCCACCATTTCTACATAGAGATCCACCGTATAGTTAGGCGCAGGATGTGGAAGATTCAGACTGGAAAGGTCGATCGAGTATGGACCATCTTGATTGTTTGCTTTGATGTTTGTGGCCGCGATCTGCAGCACCTTGTTGGGATTATTGCTATGTGGACCCCACCAAATTGTGAAATGATCAATTGTCTCGGGATTTGCATACACCGAGTCAGTCGGACTCAGACTCCACTGTAGCGTTCCCTCCTCGTTGTTGAGTAAAGCCGAAACCGTGTAGCAGTTGTTAATACCGCTTTCTTGCTCGGTCGCCTCTTCGTAATCGTTCCATGTCGCGACCTGCATGTAGGGGATCTGATGGCCCCCGGATCCCCAGTATCCGCCGGCGCTTACCTCGTTCGCCGTATCCCATATGACTTGCCCGCACTGCTGCGCGACCACCCGATCGACTCCCCAGTTCGCATTGCTGTCGTCGAATCCACTGTCCAGCAGTCCGACAGCGATGTAGTTAGCGTTGGCTGCCAACGACGCGTCGTGGTAGAAACGGTCCAAATATGCGCCAGTCGTGTAATTACCATCGCAAGTAAGAAGGCTACCGTCACACCAGTAGAACTGAGAAGACGGGTCCGAAACGAAGCAGTTCTTGTTTGTCTTGCAGTTACTCGTCGTGTACGGCTGTGGCCACGCATACACCCCGGCACTGTCATTTGAGGGTTCGTCGAACTGACCGTATTCAAAGATGAACTCCATGTTGTAGCTTTGCGGTGCGCTGTTCACATAACCTAGGACAGCATCCCAAATGGTTTTCCAGTCGGCCGGGCAATTGAGGATCTGCACTTTGTTCACTGCCAAGTCCCCACATGCCCCGAAGAAGCCAGCCACATTTACAGCTTGACCGGTCAACGAGTCTGTCCAATAAAGGCCAGCAGCTGGGTGAATGTAGTTCTTGAAGACGTAGTCCATGTCGAACTCAATGGAGCTTTCGATGCATGCAACAACCTCGTCATGGGTTTGACCGCTCACCGTACACTGCGCCATGAACGCATTCTCGTCTTCGAGAATACCGATCTGCATCGGATAACCTCTTTGAGTTTTTCGCGTTGCAAGATCGGAGTAGACGTTGTTGCTGCTCGTCAGATTTGAATGAGTGATTCGTCGCCCCGTAGCAATCGATGAAGTTGATGTTGCACCCGCGGCTTATCATATCGCTGTCCTGCTTGGTCACCGTAGCCAGCGTGTTTTCGTCGTACCCGATGACGATGTGCCCGTTGTAATTGATCTGCGACTGCGTGCTGAACCAGGGCTGATACTCACAAAGAACCTTTCCAGTCCAGTTCTGTGACGTTGTGTTCATGAGCTCACCGATCTGAACCGACGAAACTTGTCCCGGAAAAGCGTCGATCGTTGTAGTCTGAGCGCCAGCTTGCTGGTTGGCTAAACTGGTAACTTGAGACGGCAGCGCTTCGACGCAATAAGAGGGACTTCCGGCTGCGGAACAGGCGCTGGTGTTGTTCGAAGTTTCACTCAACCACGTTATCGATTGTGCGTTACCTACTTGGACGGCGACGAGGCACACGAATAGCAGTGCTGCAAAGACGAAGCTGCGCATTGGAAAGTCCCTTCTGCGAATCTAGTTTTTCTTACACCCAGGGTCGAAGCCGAGAACTGGTGGAAGTCGTTAGGTTAGCTGTGGTCGAAGACGAAAAGCGCGCAATCTCTTCCAACAACGGAATGGCGAGAGGCCCGAAAGCAGCGTAATGTTTTCAGCCAAGCACGAATTGTGCAATCAGAATAATCCTGTAGTACAAGTACAGTTCGGACCTTATGGCGAGGCGTCAGGGCTGGCTCTAAATTTTTGGATGCGAGGTGAAATGTGAAGACCAGCCTCTGTGCGTTTGCTTTTCTGCTCGCCTGGGCTTGCACGCTGCCGGCCCAAACGACGGCGCAAATACATGGCAAGGTGCTGTATTCGTTCCAGGAGTGCGGCGAGCCAGCCGCCCCACTTGTTGCCGACAGCCGCAACAACCTTTACGGCATGACAACAAGGGGGGGGCATACAGCAATGGGTGCGTCTTCCAACTGGCCCCCACGAAAGATGGCTGGGTACAGTCCGTCATCTGGAATCTAAACGGCTACGGCGCAGACCACGTGGCTCTGATCTTCGACAACGCTGGAAATTTGTATGGCGCCGGGGACGCAGGCGCATATAACGCTGGCGCGATCTTCGAACTGAGCCCACAACCCAATGGTCAGTGGATCGAGACCATCCTCCACAGTTTCGGAAATTGGGGTGACGGTTGGGACGTCGAGGGCAACCTGTTCTTCGACAAGAAGGGAAACCTCTACGGCACAACGAAAAGCGGAGGCGAAAAAAATGGCGGCACCGTTTTCAAATTGACGCCAGGCGCAAGTGGCTGGACTGAGACCATCCTCTATTCTTTTCCCGGCTCCATTGCCGGGCCGGATGGCGATGGACCGATCGGAGCAGTCCCAGACCGCGAAGGCAATCTTTACGGCGTTACCGAGGCTGGCGGCGCACAGGGCTATGGAGCCGTCTTCGAAATTACACAGAATCCGGGAACCGGCGAATACGTCGAGACGCTCATTCACAACTTTAACCTCCTCGACGGATATCAGCCAGGCTCTGCCCTGACGATTGATTCCTCTGGCCAGCTCTACGGAACCACGCTCGCGGGCGGAAACACCGCAGCGTGCGAAGCCGTGGGCTGTGGAGTCGTTTTCAAGCTGGCAAAAGATAAAGCGGGGAACTGGAATGAGACCATCCTGCACGAAATGACTGGCTCCGACGGCATCTTTCCGCTGGGCCCGGTGGTCTTCGATCCGAAAGGAAACCTTTACGCGGTCGGTCAACTCGGAGCGATCATGGGCATGGGATCGGTATTCATGCTGACGCCCACCAAGAGCGGTCCTTGGACAGAGACCGTTCTGCACCTGTTCGATTTCCAGTTCCCCAACGGTAAAGACGGCCGCAGTCCGTACGCGGGAGTCTTCTACAAAGCTGGAAGGATTTTCGGGACCACATTAGGCGGCGGAATCTACAACGCTGGCATCGTGTTTGAAGGGCAAGCCGAGCTTCAGCCCGATGGTCTCGCTGCAAGCCGGCAATAACTCGCTTCGCGACCATCCAACATCAGCTCAATAATTTAGTGAAAGATCAATTCGCACGGCGGGAAACTCAGCGTCCGGTCTGAATTTTCTACCCAGACCTGTGCGTGCTCGGAGCGGTCGTTGACGATGACATCTACCAGAAGTCCGCTGCTCGGTCCTGGGCAACTTGCCGCCGCATTTACCTTCTGAGTTTTGATCAGACCCCACTGCCCGCCCGGTCCCCAGTCCTGATAAAACTCGTTGAAAGGATACTTGGGATGCTCGCCGGGATGCGATGCCCAGTCAGGATCATGCATCCAGATGGAGTATGCCGCCTTGTAATCCTGCTTTTGCAGAGCGTCGAAGAACTTGCCGACGATCCACTCCGCGCGCCAGTAAGGAAATCTC
>DATJWZ010000205.1:0-1622 GCA_035500795.1 Candidatus Eiseniibacteriota bacterium
GGCAGCATTAAGGACTTGCTCGCGAATGCCCTCAGAGATTTCAACTGGCTCAAAGACTTTAACTGCTCTCCTTTTGAAGATCGCCTCCAGAATCACATTCATATAACCTCCATGTTGCTATTACAACATAAGTATGTTGCATACGCAACATGTGATTACAGCGCAGTGGTCGCGGTGATGCATGGATCACGGGCAAGCCTGCCGTAATTCGGATACAGGGGAGGGTTGCCGACGAACCGTCAATTGCGGCCTAGGGCGGTTGGTTCTATCAAGAGCTCGAAGGAATCGTGAACGAGGGTGTCGGGTGGAGTCTTGAACTGCATGTTGGCGAAAGAGTCGTCCATGGCAAACATCGCGTGGCCGGGCATAAGCGCCCAGATCGCTGCCGTGAAAGTTTCTTCTGTTTGCACGTCCTTCCTTACGGACGCGTGGTGAACCGCATCCGCCAGCATTTGAAAAGCGCGCGCAGCTGGAACGGCCAAAGCGGGTTCCTTTCTGCGGTGTATCGCGGAATCGAACATCACCTGAAAGTGGGAAGGTCGCTCGACCGCGAAGCGAACATAAGCCAGGCCGATAGCTACCAGCCGTTTTCGAGGATCATCGGCCCAGGTGGCCGAAGCTGCTTCGACGCGTTCGCATAATTCGAGAAAGCCTTGAGCGGCTACCACACGAAAGAGAGCTTCCTTGTCGGCAAAGTGACGGTAAGGAGCTCCAACACTGACATCCGCAAGTCGTGTCGCCTCAGACAGCGAGAACCCGCGCCGCAGAATCGTGGGCCACGCTATCGGGCAGAAATTTGAGGGCGACAAACCGGCCGAGGCGAGTATCCTCCGCCTTATAGACCACGCCCATGCCACCCGCACCTAGCCGGGACTGGATTTCGTAGGGACCAAGTTTCGCGCCAGAGGTGAGGTCCATCCGTGGCCGCAATTATAGCCCGTAGTCATGTTGCACGTCGGAGCGTGGGTTCCGGGCATGTCTTCGGCAATTGGGAAGTTGACTTCTGGTTTGCTCGTTATCCGCTCGCAAGCGAGTTTACATCCTTTGAGCGTGCGTCACTTCGGATGCCCAATTCGATCAGTAACTGATCGCTCGGTTCGAGGTTCAGATCAGTTCTGAGTCCGGTGATGGGACTGGCCATTCAAGCGGGTAGATTGACCATTTTCGCGATCTTCGGCCAGCGATGGCTGGCGCGCAATCCCTTGCAGATCACGAAACCGAGATAAAACCTCATCGAGGAATCGCGTTGTTCAATAGCCTTTTGTACCCAATCGGCTGCTTGGTCGATTTCGCCACAGATCAGATGAAAAAGCGCGTGGGCGCGGGCATAGCCAAGCACCTCTCCGGAACCAAGCTCCTTTGCAATGGATGCTGATTCCTCTTCTTTTCCGTCGCGCCGCAGGAGTGCAGCGAGCAGGCCAACAGTATCGGGGAACCACCGGCCTACCGCGTATGCCCGGCGAGCGATATTCAAAGCCTCCGCGGTATTGCCCTTATCGGCGTGGATCATCACCATGGAAGCAAGAGCCACGACCTGATTTGGGTCGAGTTCCACTACTTTCTGCAACTGCGCAAGGGCTTCGTCCTCACGGCCGGCGGGTTGGAGATAAGCATGCAGATTC
>DATJWZ010000206.1:0-3658 GCA_035500795.1 Candidatus Eiseniibacteriota bacterium
GTGGTGAGCCAGCCGCCGTACGAGATGCCTGCTTCGCCCACGCGGCCATTGTTACTGGCCACGTTCTTCACCATCCAATCGACGGTGTCGTAGGTGTCGGTGGCTTCGTCAATCGCCTTGGGGTTACGCTTGTCGCGCGGCGCACGATTCATCACAAACTGTCCTTCCGAACCGTAACGCCCGCGAATATCTTGGAAGGCGAAAATGTAGCCGTCCGCGAACATCTCCTGATAAAGCCCGAGGTGCCGGCTGTATCCCTTTTCGTCGTCATTCAGGCCATAGGGGGTGCGCGTCAGCAAGATGGGCAAGGGGCCCCTTACCGTCTTGGGCGCGTAGATTTCAGTATGCAGGCGCACGCCGTCTCGCATCGGGATCATCACGTCGCGCTTGTCGAAGAGCCGGCTGAAATCAACCTTGGCCGGCGAATCTTCCTGGCCACGCGACGTTCGGCCGGGTGCGGCACTAACGAGTATGAGGACTGCAGCGAAGATCGATCCCACTGCGGCCATTCCCGGCTTGAGCATTCGACGCTGCATCAGAGATCCTCTCGCCAGTGCGTTTCAATCCCCATTTTTGAGATAACCGCATTATTTATCAACAACCTCTTGGCTTTGACCGAACATCTCATTTACTTTCAACAACCTATTGGCTTCCAAAAATTCGGCCCTTTGTTTTCAGCGACCTAGTGGCTTTGTTCGTAATATTTTTGTCTTGGATTCTCGCCGGAGGCCCAGTCAAGGCGACTCTCGTTTAGGTAGTGGGTCAGTTTGACGTAGGGGCGGCCCTTGTGGCCGCCCATTTCAGGGCGATGCTGTCACTTGGGCGGCCACAAGGGCCGCCCCTACGTCAAACTGACCCACTACCCTCGTTTAAGCGTCGGCTGTTTCGGAGCCGCCGAAGCGCAGTGCTTGACAAAACGAGACTTTCGGCGCCCAAAACGGTGGCTTTGTGTAAATTTTACCGACTTTAGACACACTGATTCAAAAAGACTTATTGGCTTTGTGTAAAATTTACACAAAGCCACCAAGTTGCTGATTGCACATAACTTCTTGGCTTTGGGACGAACACCCAAGCCACTAATCCATTCATTCTAAATAACCTCTTGGCTTTGGGGTATAGGGGGGAGGGGTCACACGGGGATACACGCTTGGATTACCAGTTGTATAACTACAGGCACCTTTCCCCCACCGTTGAATCGCCACCATAACTCGCTGCAGCCTGCGCCCCAGACCCGTGGGTACGTTCCCCGAGTTTCACTTGTAGCGTAGCATATCCATCGAGCCTTGTCAAGTAGCGTCCAATGTAGCCTACCTTGCATTCGAGTTCCATACGGCTCTGTGACGCCGTAGGCATGCTGCCACAAATTCCGCCGCTTCAGAGTCGCATTTTCGGGGGTGCCCGCTGGATTTGAACCCGTCAGGGTTTTTATCCGCTTCACTGATTCAAATCCGATCCTTGTGACGCTTCGGTATCTCGGCGTGGACGCCGAGCCACAGACCCTTCGACTCAACTTGTTTCCGTACGCGGTTCCAGTACTCTGTCACCTTCCTTGGCGTTAGTCCTTCCCGGTTCAGCCGCTTTCCCTGCCGTAACTGGTTTGTAATAACACCCGGAATCGCAATCGCGGGACGGGCAAACCCTCGTGGGGCTTGATCGGCTAGCATGCATGGAAAGAAACTGAACATCCCATCAACTGGTTTGCCAGAGGTCGCCCCCCAGTAAAGCCTGCACGAACTTGGCGCGGGATTGACGCGAGAACCTGCACAGTCGTTGTGCTGATACCACGGCTGTAGGGCGACGTCCCAGAAGGTTTGAGGCACAAGGTCCTTCAGCCGAAGGAAGTCGTGTGCGTTGTGATCCTCCCACTTGTCCACCACGAACACGGTGTCCAACACAAACTGGTCGTCGACCCACGAGCCGAACAGTATTACCGATCCCCTTTTCAGAAAACGTAACTGCGTGGCTCCGCGACACGTATTTTGTTGGCACCCCGTGTAGAAGAAACCGCCAAAAACGAACGGGTCGGTATTCTGCCGCCCCGTGTACGAGTTCGGGCGAACATAAAACAGTCGCTGAACGAAGTGGGGCTCATGTTCCAGCGGTTGTGAGATCGGGGTCGCACGTGACTCCGGTTCCCATTCAGCCCAAAAACGGAGCGGTCCGTCGAATACAACTTCCTGCCTCTGACAGCGCCCGGCGATCTCAACGAACTTGCGCTTGTGAGCGTGGCGGTTCCATTCCATGGACATGTTTCCGCCCGGCTCGTGCTCTGCGCCTGGGTGAATGAATTGGACAAAGCACAATTCATCTTCTAGCGGCATGATAGTGCTCCTTGATCCCGGCCCCCATCTCCTTCTTCTTCCGATCTGAAACCGTCCCGAAGGGCTTTTGTGCGGCCCTTCCGAAGACCAGAAGGCTCTGTTTCGACGGCGTGATTTCGACCCACTTGGCCGATACCTTATAAGGCGTCTGCCGATCCAACCTCCAAATAGTGTCGCTTGGAGTGAGGGAGCGGAATTCAATCCGCCGTAGGTACCGCTCAGCTATGGAAATCACAATGATATCAGGCGCAACGGCCTCAATCAGCGAATGCCACAGACTTACGCCCTCAGACTCAAGCTCTGTTGCTGCTGCGGGGAAAGCCGTGCCCACGTGGGAGACGTCGCAATCGGTGAGCAGAGGTCGGTGTGTAGAGCCATGTTTTCGAGGCCACCATAGAAGCTGCATCCCAGACCAGTCAGGATGGGCTCGAAACTGGCGAACCACTGCTTGTACGGATTGTTCCGAAAATACGAATCGAGCGCCGCGAGGTGCCGCGAAGTCTCGCGCTGAACCGGGCCGGTGGGCAAGCCACTCATGATTGGGAAGCGATTGAATCGGTGTGCGTCCGGAAATTCGGCACTTGCCGGATTGAGCCCCACGGTGACGACCTTGAGCGGGGATGACAGGTAGCGATTGCTGTCACCGAAGAAGAGGACCGGAATCGCCGGTCGAACAACGTAGTCGCGGTCCTTCAGCCGGTCATACTCGCACCAACTCCGCGCAAGCAGTTGGGCCAAACGTTCGCGCTGGTCCGGCACTGCCATAGACTAGGTTACAGCCTGACGAGCGCAAGGACGAAGGAGAATTTTGGTTGACTTCCCGGCAGCAGCCGCCCCGCGAAATTATGCCACAATTGCTAGCGGACCCGCGGATGTGGCTCAGCGCGAAGGGCGCGAGCTTCGGACGCAAGTCTGCGAGACAACGTCTGAAGCAAAGGCGCCGAGTCGCAAAGAACCAGTTGTCTCTTCGAGAGTTCCGCCCTTCGCGTCTTGCGCTTTTGCGTGCGATTCTGCTGAGGTCTGAGAGAGCGGATGTCTGAGCACAACTCAATTCCGAATTCGATGACAGCCATCACTGTGGGGCAGCCCGGCGGCCCGGAGTCACTGGTGCAGGTGGAGCGGCCCGTTCCACGGCCGCGTTGCGGTGAGGTTCTCATCAAGGTTGCGGCCGCCGGAGTGAACGGAGCTGATCTGTTGCAAAGGCGCGGCCAGTACCCCCTGCGCGAAGGGACCACCGACATTCTTGGGCTTGAGGCCTCAGGCGAAATCGTCGCGCTGGGTGAAAGCGTGACGGATTGGAAGGTGGGCGACACGGCCTGCGCGCTCCTGATTGGCGG
>DATJWZ010000207.1:0-4491 GCA_035500795.1 Candidatus Eiseniibacteriota bacterium
AGTTCGTGGACACGGCGCTCCCAGGCACGCAGTTCTTCTTCGCTGTAGGTGTTGTCGAGCGACAACATGGGAGAGGAGTGTCGAACTTTGACGAATCCCTCGCGCGGCTTGCCGCCCACGCGCTGCGTTGGAGAATCAGGAGTGAGCAGATCTGCATGTTGGCTCTCCAGGTCTTTTAGCTGCTGCATCAGTTGATCGAATTCCTGATCGCTGATTTCTGGCTGATCAAGGACGTAATAGAGGTATTCGTGATGGCGGATCTTGTCGCGCAGAGACTCGATTTTCTTGGCAGCGTCTTTTACGGCAGGCATCGCAGAAGATTATATGAGGGATGGGTTACGTTGTTGTGGCGACAATCAAAATCCCCACTTCTACCGCAAAAAACGCGGCAGAAATGGGGCACCTAGATGGAAGATTCAATGTTTCCAGGCTCAGACCAGGTCGTCGAGCTTCAATGCTTGCGGGCTGCCCTTCCACGATGCGTCAAATTGTTTTTGAACGAATCCCGCATCGTAGTCGCGTTTCTGCTGCAAGAGCGATTGCTGCAATCCGAAGAGTGAACGCGGATTCCGCGGGTTACGATCGAGATCTTCGCGGAA
Source organism: Candidatus Eiseniibacteriota bacterium (assembly GCA_035500795.1). GTDB lineage: Bacteria > Acidobacteriota > Terriglobia > Terriglobales > Acidobacteriaceae > Sulfotelmatobacter. The sequence continues at coordinate 600 of DATJWZ010000207.1, forward strand.
GACTTTTTCCGCTCCGACTGCGTCTCCACTCATGAGCAATGCGCCTCCGAGATTCTCGCGCACCGGATAAAACCAGTCAGCAGGTTCGTTGTACTTGAGGGTGTCCTGGATCGTAACGGCCTGTCGAAGCATGGAAATGGCTCCAGCTGTATCTTTTTTCGCCAGCGCGATCTTGGCGCCCAGCGCGTTTTCAGCGATTTTCATGATGTCTTTCGCCTTATTGTTGATTGGCATCTGAAAGATCGCGTCCGGTGAAGTTGCGGCTTCCGCTTCAGAAACGATCTTGTATTCGGCCTCGGCATCTGCGACTTTTCCAGTTCCCGCAAGTGCCATTCCCCGCGCGAAATGCCAAAACACATTGAGTGTTTTCATAGCGGGATCCGGCGGTTGCATACTCAAAATCTCGTTCCAGTGGTGAAAGCGAATCTCCACCGCCATCGGAATTGTCATGAAGCCCTCGAGAGGAGGCATGTCTTTTGCATGGGGAGCGACATTGGCGACCAGCAGATCGGCATTCTTCCGAGCTTCGGCATAGCGGCCATTCATCGCGCCCGACATCGCGATGAAATGAAGATTGTGGCTGTAATACATCATCGGGTAGAGGCCCTCGGCGCCATTCTGCTTGATGTAGGCGCGGTCGACTTCTGCGGCTTGCTCGTTGGTCTTGACGGCGGCCTCATAGTCCCCGGTGCGGATGTAGATGTGCGCAGGCATATGAACGATGTGTCCGGCATTCGGGGCCAGAGACGCGAGTCTGCTGGCGCCAGCCAGTGCACGCTCAGGATTATTCGAGGCCTCGACTGAGTGGATGTAGTAGTGAATCGCGCCAAGATGGTTGGGATCTCGTTTGATGACAGATTCCAACGTGGCAACAATCTCTTGCGTACCTTCCTCGGGGGTTCCGTCCTGATGCCACAATCCCCATGGATGAAGGTTCATGCCAGCTTCGGCGAATAGCGTGGCAGCATCCAGATCGTCTGGAAACTGTTTCGAAACTTCACGCATCGCGTCGTGATAATCTCCGGCGGCCTTCTTCAGATCAGAGTTCGGGTCGGCGGGGAAACGCTTGGTCATCGCCTGGATGTAGGCCTGCTCACTGGAAGACGCGCCAGAAGAAAGATCAACTGCCTTTTGTATGGCCTCATGCGCGTGCTTGTATCGGTCAGGATCGGCGGGATCGTTATAGTTTGGACCCACTGCCTCGGCAACGCCCCAATAAGCCATCGCCAACTTCGGATCGAGTTCCGCGGCGTGTTGGAATGAGCGCGCAGCCTCATCGTGATTGAAGGCATAGATGAAGCGCAGGCCTTGATCGAAGAACTTTTGAGCATCAGGATTTCGCGTAGAGACAGGATGGTGCAGGTCGCCCAATCCGGTCACGAGCGTCACGGGACGACTCGAACCCTCATGCGAATGGTCTTGGGCAGCTGCGCCGACACAAGACAAAGCAGCACACAGAACTGCGGCCAGAGTTTTCATCTGGTTGAGTCCTCCTGAATTTGTTTAGAAAGCGAGCCCCAATACTCGAGATTCGGCGTGAAACCGCACGCCTTGCAAGTGGCAAAAGCTTATGCCAAATTGGAGTCCCTGCCAAGTCAGTTCAAGAGGACTCCATGCCAAAAGGTTCAGGTGCAAAATCGTCGGCGGAACCGTTCTCCGCGCGGCTACCAAGCGCATTGCTGAATGCGTTCGATACGAACAACCGGATCAATCAGTACCTGATCGAGAACGTTCCGGCTGAGGCCTGGAATGCCAAGCCCCCGGACGGTAAGGGACGAACAGTGGCCGCAATCGTGGCGCACATGCACAATGTGAAGGTGATGTGGCTGAAAGCTGCGAAGGCCGACGACATTCCGGAGCAGTTGAATCGGGCGAGTGTCACACCAGCGCAAGCGGTGCGTGGTCTGGAGAAGAGCCGCGAAGCATTGAGCGAACTGATCAGTCGCGCCCTGTCGAGCGATGGACGTGTTAAGAACTTTCGTCCCGATGTCGCCGGGTTTATAGGGTATTTGATCGCGCACGATGCGCATCATCGCGGCCAGATCGCGATGCTGGCGCGCCAACTCGGGCATCCGCTGCCGCAGAAGGCAATGTTCGGCATGTGGGAGTGGGGCACTCGTTAACCACTGCTGGAGTACCTTTCGCGTCAGTTAGAATCCACCTTCACTCTCGTTATGCGGAAGGCGGCACTCCTCTACAATCCGGCCTCTGGCGGCAGCAAACAGCGTAAGCGCGAACTCGAATCCGCGTTGAATATTCTCAAGAGCGGTGGCGTTGAAGCTGAATTGGTGCCGACCGATTCTCCCGCCCACGCCGACGAAGAAGCGCGGACGTCTATCCAATCCGGCTTCGACACCATCTTCGCCTGCGGCGGCGACGGGACGATTAACAACCTTGCGCAGGTTCTGGCGAACACTCCTGTGGCGCTTGGCATTCTGCCGGTTGGCACAGCGAATGCACTGGCTCATGATTTAGGAATTCCACTCCGAATAGCGACGGCGGCGAAAGCGGCACTGGAATTCGCGCCGCGCCGAATCGCCCTCGGAAAGATCACCTGTTTGAATCTCGAAGGCAAGACAGAAACTCGTTTCTTTGTAGTTGCCGCAGGAATCGGAGTTGACGCCCATCTCTTTTACAAATTACACAGCTCCACCAAACAGCGGCTTGGAATGGGCGCTTATTACGCGAAGGCGTGGCATATGTGGTTCACCTATCCCATGACGCGCTTTCGCGTTGCCTACAGCGAGCCGGGAGATAACACCACGAAAGATGCGGACGTCACGGAATTGTTGGCTGTCCGCATCCGCAATTTTGGCGGCATCGTCCGCGAACTTGCGCCCGGGGCATCGTTGGAACGCAAGGATATGCGCTTAATTTTGTGCCACACCGCGCATCGCCTCGCCTATTTGGCATATGTAACACGGAGTCTTCTGGGTCAGGCCTGGAAGATCCCGGGAATCGAACTGGCACATGCGGCTAAAGCGACATGTTCATATGCCGAACAGAAAACTGGTGGGGTACAACCGAAGATCTACGTCGAAGCTGACGGCGAATTGATTGGCAGCCTTCCAGCCGAAATTTCCGTTGTGCCTGACGCGTTAACACTGCTGGCCCCGGCGTCTTCGAGAAGATGAAATAGAATACAGTTCACCGCTTGGAACCAGTCACACACTTTCTGACCGGCGCATGTATGGGACGTGCCGGACTCAACCGCAAGACGGCGCTCGCCACGCTCACTCTCACGCTGGCTGCCGAAGCGCCCGATCTCGATATCCTGGGCCGTTTCGGCGGAAGGGCGTTCGGTTTCGCTCATCACCGCGGGTTCACGCATTCATTCCTTGGAGTCCCACTGGATGCGATCGTGGTGGTCGGATTCGTGTATCTAATTTGGCTTCTGAGAGGCCGCAAGACGAAGGATCCGAAGCTTCCGCCACGATGGGGCTTGCTCTTCCTATATGCGTGTCTCGCAGGGCTCAGCCACATCCTGCTCGACTTCACGAACAACTACGGAGTTCGGCCTTTCTGGCCATTTTCTGAGAAGTGGTACTCGTGGGACATTGTTTTCATAGTCGAGCCAGTGATGCTGGGATTGCTGATTTTGGGTTTGGTGGTGCCTTCGGTGTTTTCGCTTGTAGATCAGGACATTGGCGCGCGCAGTCGCGGTCCGCGAGGACGGGTTAGCGCCACGCTAGCGCTGATCGGAATCGTACTCATGTGGGGTATACGCGATTATGAACACAGGAAAGCGGTGACTGCGCTACAGTCACGGCTTTACAACGGCATCGATCCGCTGCGCGCGTCGGCCTATCCAAAACCAACTGATCCGTTTCACTGGTACGGAGTCGTGGAAACACCCGCCTTTTTCGCTCTTGCGCCGGTGAATTCTTTGGAG
>DATJWZ010000208.1:0-16590 GCA_035500795.1 Candidatus Eiseniibacteriota bacterium
GGCAGCATTAAGGACTTGCTCGCGAATGCCCTCAGAGATTTCAACTGGCTCAAAGACTTTAACTGCTCTCCTTTTGAAGATCGCCTCCAGAATCACATTCATATAACCTCCATGTTGCTATTACAACATAAGTATGTTGCACACGCAACATGTGATTACAGCGCAGTGGTCGCGGTGATGCATGGATCACGGGCAATGAGGAAATTGACGTCAACTGGACGACTCATCGCGAATCGATCTAGCGAATCGGGACATCTTTTACGATTGTTCCACCCTTCATCACGAACTCTACATGTTGGAGAATTGCGATATCAGTAAGTGGGTTGCCTTCAACTGCGATCAAGTCAGCATATTTCCCCACTTCGACGGAGCCGACATCATCCTGCCAACCCATCAATTCGGCCGCATTCAGAGTCGCAGCGCGAACTACTTCCAGTGGAGGAATTCCGCGTTTGGTCATTGCGACCAGTTGATCGACATTTTGACCCTGCCTCGTCGGAGAACTGGCGTCGAAGCCAGATGCCATCTTCACACCCAGACTTAACGCTTGCTGCAGGGACTGCTGTATACCTTGCAAGAATGCATCGCGCCTCCGCCGCCGTTCCGGACTGAGGGCGTCGTTCTTATGGAGTTCAAGCTGGGCGTCCACCACACCTACAGTCGGGACCAGAAAAGTTCCATGCGCTTTCATCATCTCGAGGCTTTCACGGTCAGCGCCGAAGCCGTGCTCGATCGAGTCCACGCCCGCTGCAATTGCATTCTTGATGCCTTGTGGCGTAGTAGCGTGGGCCGCCACCTTTAATTTTTGTTTGTGTGCTTCTTCCACGATAACCCGCATCTCATCCACGGTAAGGGTTGGATTCTGCCAGTCTGCGTAGACCTTAATCAGATCAGCGCCGTGTCCAATTTGTTCGCGAGCAGCCCGGCGAGCGTCCTCAACGCCGCTCACCATCTGTGCTCCGGTGGGAAAGTCGGTAAGATCTGGTGATACGCCGAAGGGTTCGTATTGACCAACGGCCGCAGTCCCACGGGTCGCCACCTGCATGCGCGGCCCTTCCGCAAGCCCTTGGTCGATTGCGTCTCGGAGTGCAACGTCCGCATACCCGGAACCTTCACTCTCTACGTCGCGAACAGTGGTGAACCCGGCGTTCAGAGTCAGACGCGCATCGAAAGCACCTTCGAGCGCGCGAAAAGCTTGCGACTTTGTGGCCAGCGTCAAAGTGTAGCCGTCCTCTGCATCCGCTATACGGGCCATAAGATGGGTATGGCAATCTATCAGTCCGGGCAACACGGTGGCGCGCCCCAAGTCGATTACCTTCACCTTAGGCGCATGAGACTGCACCTCAGAGAATCCGCCCACTTCCTTAATTCGTTCGCCCTCGATCCATACGCCAGCATTCTCGATGTAGTTGCCGCCGTTGGCAATTTCACAATCACAACCTTCTCCGCCAATCCAGCCCTCCTTCCTTGTGAAAGCCGGAAAGTTGCTCGACATCCGCAGGCGAAGCTGGAGGCAAAGTATGCGTTGCTCGATCCGCACGTGCGGCAGACGCTCGGATTAGGCGCTGACTATCAGGATTCGATGCGGCTTTCGATCAATGCGGGTTCTTACCGGCACACAAGTTACATGCTCGATGGCACGACTAATTATGATTGGGTCTACGCCGTGACTCCCCAGGCGAACGTGCTGCCTTCGAGCGTCGATGAGGTCAAGGTGATTACTGGCGATCCCTCGGCGCAGTATGGGGGCTCCAGCGACGGCATCATTTCGATCACGACTCCCTCCGGAACGAATACGCTGCACGGCGATTTCTTCTCCTGTCGGCAATTTCGGTTCTGGCTTGCCCGTCAACCCCCTTACTGGACAAGACGACAATGGCGACGGCTACACGGCGGATCATCCCGTGGGCATGGGCCGGAATTCCTTCCGCGCACCTGCGCTCAAAACCGTGGACATCTCCGTGGGCAAACAGTTCACGCTGCTCGAGCGCTTCCGCGCTGACACCCGCATTGAGGCGCTCAACGTCCTGAACAGCAAGAATTTCATCAACGTGAACTCGACCTACGGCGAAAGTACAACGCCCGCGTCGTCGTTCCTTACGCCCCTGGCGGGAATTGCCAACACCGACCCGTCACACCAATTGCAGCTTGTCGTCCGATTGTCGTTCTAGTTTTAAGGACAACACGTTCTGTCGGGAATGATCCCTGCGGGCGTCGGATTGGGACGCCCTTCGAACGCAGCGCCGGGCTTCACTATCCTCCGCTCGACTGTTCAAGTCACCCCGGTAGTGCTGTCACTTTCTGACAAGCCAAAGGGTGGCAAGCGGGGTAGTGCATACAGTCACGGAGGACGGACTTAGGGCAAAGACTCTGCGGTTGTACGCGCAGATGGCAGCCTTGTCTTCTAATCTCTATTCAGCACAGCGTGGTCCACTTATCTAGTCTCCTTTCCGTCAGTGCATTCGATCCATTGCGACGATCGTGCCCTTAGCAACATAACGAAGAGCGCAACATAATACGGTTTATGTTTCCAAGAATATAAACCGTAGACATCAGAGCTTGATCCAAAGGGTGCTGTCCAGCCAAGCCTACGTGAATCTCTGCGCTCAAGTAATCGGTGGAGCGGGGTGCCTACGGAGGGATTTGAATGGTACTTGCGCACGAACCGGGTGATCTTCGGGTTTCGGACTGACGACGATTTGTTCGCGATCTTCATCGGGTGGCCCATCGGCGAATTTAGTTCAATAAAAGCCAATATCGAATATCATTTCATGCGCGTTGTGGACCTGATCCCCGGATTTGCGGAGCGAGTGCGCTTAGGACGGCGTGAAGAGCGGTTCTATGGCGCCGCGACCTGCCCAACTTTTTGCGCCGTCCATTCGGACCAGGTTGGGCAGCTAGCCTGATCGCAACTATCAGACATCAGCTTCCTGACTTCGCGCAAGCCTGCGCGAATGACACGGAACTAGTGTTGCTCACCAAGACGCCTTTGCCGCCGACTACCAACAGGACGAATACACGCTCCTCGGAATGGCAATCAAGTACGCTGGTCTCCATGGGAAGGAAGTGGGTGTGATCGGGAAAAACCGAGCCACTTTTGGTGAAGACGGTACGCTCCAGTAAACGCAATCGTCCGATTCGGGGGTAGCGGAGAGGTGAGAGCGGAATGCTGGTTTTAGTTTGATGGCGTCATTGTATGCGCGAGGCAGGACTGCCTGTCCGTCCGCATGGCTGGTGGTCGGCTAGTGGTCGTAGAATCTAAGAAGAGGAGCAAGCCATGAAATTAGGCGTAAAGGGTCTGGCAATGGCATCTGGAATCCTTTGGGGCTTTGCGATGTTGGGCACGGGTCTCGCCAACTTGATCTGGGGAAACTATGGTCAGCAATTCCTCCAGACAATGGCGTCGGTCTATCCCGGCTACCATGCCACTCGCAGCATTGCAGAGGTTATCGTCGGGACTCTCTATGGGGCCGTCGATGGCTTCATCGCTGGGGCAGTCTTTGCTTGGCTCTACAATCAGTTTGCTAAGCCCGGCAACTGAGTGACAAAACGGGCTGCTGAGAGCGGAGGCTGCTAAGATTCGCGTGTGAGCGTTCGCGAGCCATCCAGGTCGCTACCTTGAGCCGGAAAAAGCGAAGTGTTTCTATGACCGCCTTGGCTCTGGGCAGGATCAGGGTCACGAAGCACGCGCCACGGAACTCATGCGAACTTTCGAGAGGTCAGGGTATAAGGCGTACCTCAGCAAAGATGCCAAGGACAACGAGTCTGAAGGCGATCTCTCCCGCGGGGGATTGGCTCCCAGCGCGGCTGCTGATTACGCGATGCTAGGGGAGAAAGATGCAGCATTCGCCGCTCTTGAAAGGGTATTCGTTCATCGGATCGGAGTTGTCGATATAAATTGAACCTAGATTGGACAAACTCCGATCCGATCCACGCTTTGCCGACCTTCTGCATCGAGTCGGGTTCTAACAAGTAGCCCTCCAGTCTACTCATCCTGAAGGAACCTAAAGGTAAGTACGGGAGCTGCACCAGGCGTTGCTGGGTTTCTTAGCACAGCGATTGACGTCCTCCGCTATCCGACCTAACATTCCCCCCAATGGGCACGCCCTCTCAACCTGTGGGGCAGACGGTTTCCCATTACCGCATCCTCCGGAAAATCGGCGGCGGGGGCATGGGCGTGGTGTACGAAGCGGAAGACCTGAAGCTGGATCGCCACGTCGCCCTGAAGTTCCTTCCCGACGAACTAGCCAACGACGCACAGGCTCTCATTCGCTTTCAGCGCGAAGCCAAAGCCGCATCCTCGTTAAACCACTCGAACATCTGTACCATCTACGAGATTGACGAAGCCGATGGGCGAACCTTCATAGCAATGGAACTGCTGGAAGGTCAGACGCTTCGCCACATGATCGCGGGCAAGCCGTTGGAGACCGAGACAGTGCTCGACCTCGGCATCCAGATCGCGGATGCTCTTGACGCGGCACACTCGAAAGGGATCATTCACCGCGACATCAAGCCTGCAAACATCTTCATCACGAGCAGAGGGCAGGCGAAGATTCTGGATTTCGGATTAGCCAAGGTCACGCTCAAAACGGAGAGCGTTGCTATGAGCGCCCCGACCATCGAATCCGAGGAACATCTGACGAGTCCCGGCAGTGCGTTGGGCACGGTCGCCTACATGTCTCCTGAACAAGTGCGCGGAAAGGAACTTGATGCTCGCACCGACCTGTTCTCGTTCGGAGCAGTTCTTTATGAGATGTGCACTGGGACGCTGCCGTTCCGGGGGGATACATCTGGGGTTATCTTCGAGTCGATCCTCAACCGCGAACCCGCCCCTGCGCTGCGGATCAACCCCGACTTGTCCACAGAACTTGAAAGGATCATTAAAAAGTGCTTAGAGAAAGATCGCAATCTACGATTCCAGCACGCATCCGAGATTCGTGCTGATCTCCAACGGGTCAAGCGTGATACGGAAACCGCGAAATTGCTCGCTGCATCGCCCCCCATTGCGCATTCTGCGGGTCGGCCTAGATGGATGCTCGCCGCTGTGGGAGTGCTCGCAGTGATCGGGTGTGCAACTGCGGTGTGGTTCTATAAAGCACCCCAAACAAGCGCTTTAAGTGCAACAGATACGGTTGTTGTTGCAGACTTCTCCAATGCCACTGGCGATTCCGTATTCGACGATGCTCTGAAGCAGGCGCTCTTAGTTCAACTCAGTCAGTCGCCCTTCTTGAACGTTCTCTCCGAACAAAAGGTAAGTCACACACTGAGTTTGATGGGACGTTCTCCGAGCGACCGACTGACACCCGATCTGGCACGAGAGGTTTGCCAGCGAACGCAGAGTAAAGCCATGCTCGCGGGTTCCATTGCGCGTCTGGGCAGCGAGTACGTAATCGGACTACGAGCACTGGATTGCGAGTCGGGCGAGTCGGTCGCGGAGGAGCAGGCAACCGCTTCATCGAAAGAGGCTGTGCTGAACACGCTCGATGGAGTTGCGACGAAATTGCGCGAGAAACTTGGCGAGTCTTTGACCTCAATTCAGAAGTTCGACAGTCCTCTGGAGCAGATCACGACCCCCTCGCTCGAAGCACTAAAGATGTGTTCCGTCGCCTATACGACCATGAACACGAAGAGTCAAGCTGAAGCCATCCCGTTTTTTCAGCGAGCCATCGAACTGGATCCCAACTTTGCTGCGGCGTATGTGGGATTAGGAGCTACGTACTCCAATCTGGGCGAGTCCCATCTGGCGACTGAATACATTCAGAAAGCCCATGAACTCCCAGCCAACAGGGTAAGTCCGCGGGAACGGTTCTACATTTCCGCCCATTACTATGACATGGTAACGGGCGAACTTGAGAAGGCGGAACAGACCTACAAACTATGGGTGCAGGAGTTTCCCAGAGACCACGGAGGACACCTCAATCTGGCGTACGTTTACGGCATTCTGGGAGAGAACGACAAAGCTCTCGCTGAGGAACTGACAACGACACGGGTAAATCCCGATCTCGGACTCGCCTGGTCTAATCTGATCGGGACTTACGCAGTATTGAATCGCTTGGAAGATGCCAAGGCCGCGTATCAGCAGTCGGTCACACGAAAACTGGATGGAGATGAGGCCCACGAGAACAGGTACGTCGTCGCGTTCCTCGAAGGAGATGCGGCGGAGATGCAGAGGCAGTTGGCTTGGGCAACTGGAAAAGCAGGCCTTGAGGACTTCTTCTTCTCGTACGATTCGGACACGAAGGCCTATTCTGGACGTTTGGCGGAAGCGCGTGCAGCAACGCAAAGAGCCATCGACTCGGCGGAACGGAATGGCGAGAAAGAGACGGCGGCACAATGGCAGTTGAATGGTGCCATTCGGGAAGCTGAGTTTGGAAACATCGACCGTTCTCGTCAGGAGGTTGCATCGGCGCAAGCGCTCGCCTCTGCCCGCGACTTGAAAATTTTGGCGGTTTTGGCTCTAGCACGATCCGGCGATTCGACGCAGGCGAAGAAAATTGCGGATGAGCTTGAAAAGGAGAATCCCCTGAACACGATGATCGTCAGCTATTGGCTGCCGACCATTCGTGCCAGCAATGAGATCAATTACAAGAATGCCGACAGAGCCGTGCAGATGTTGCATGTTGCTGCGCCTTACGAATTGGCGTCTCCACCTCCGGCAGTGGAATTCGGTTCCTTCCTGTATCCTGCCTATGTTCGTGGAGAGGCGTTTCTGGTGCTGCACCGGGGAGGGGATGCCGTCGCGGAGTTTCAGAAGCTCGTAGACCATCGGAGTCTTGTGGGAAATTGTGCGCTGGGAGCACTTGCTCATCTCCAACTCGGACGTGCCTACGTGATGTCCGGCAACACGGCGAAGGCGAAAACTGCATACCAAAATTTCCTCGCGCTCTGGAAAGAGGCCGACCCCGACATCCCCATCCTGGAGCAAGCCAAAGCCGAGTACGCGAAGTTGGAATAGCACCTGCTGTGCCTTGCCCATGGGCGGCGGGCACCGGATCATCAGCGGTCCGGTGCTCAATTCCCAGGCTCAGAGCCGCCCGACAGGAGATTGACGGCACCAAGCACCGGGCGTATGTTTTGCGGCAAGCGGTAGCAGTACATGATGGAGGAGACAACAATTCGCGTGGCGATGCGAGCGACAGCGCGTATCTCGTTTGTCCTGTTCCTCGGCGCTTTTCTGGGTGACGCACTTTACCGTCTCATGCCTGCTGCCGCAACACGCTGGCTGAAGGCACACAAAGACGGGTTTACCTTGGGCTTTGCGGGATCACACACGGTACACCTTGCGTTCATTCTTACTCTAGTGGTTGCAATCGGACGAGAGCACGCTTTCAAAGGAAACCATGGTCGTCCCGTTCACGGTCGGGTTCCTGCTCATCTATGTTCTGGCTGCTGGCGTTCTGCTTCGTCATCTCACATTCTGGTCTTTACGTTTTGAGGCGCTGGCGCACCACTATCTGATAAGTCTCTTCCCTGTAAGCTCCATTGGACACGGTCAGATGCGAAAGCGCTCTTTCCTAGTCTTGCGGTGCCAAACGCAAAACAGGTCCTTCTTCAAAACGCCACAATACATGTGGCCGTTCACCATGAACGTCAGTCCACCGAACATCCTTTTCTCCTCGACGGAATACCCACGATTGAGGAACTTGCGAACTCGCGCCGCCAACTTTTCGTCAAATGCATGCTCAGTTTTCTTCGAAATCCAGCGCCGAGACCTTTCACGCAAAGGGTTTTCGTCTGCCCTGCGACTATAGATGACAGGAGCCGGAACCTCCAACTGCCAAAGGTAAGCCGAGAGTTGCACCCCACATCACTGCTCTGTCGTTGCAACGCGAGAATTCTTACCCGCAACTTCACCCAAACCTTCCTATTGCCTCAGAGCCAGCGAGGACGGACGCCCCCTGCCTACGCTCGTTGACTTCTCCTTCCCCTCATCCCTACCATTGCAGCCTGAGCGCCATGATCGGGCAGACCATCTCGCACTATCGCATTGTCGAGAAGCTGGGCGGGGGTGGGATGGGTGTTGTCTACAAGGCAGAAGACACCGAGCTTGGACGCTTCGTGGCTCTGAAGTTCCTGCCCGAAGACCTAGCCCAAGAACCGCAGGCTCTTGAGCGATTCCGCCGTGAGGCGCGTGCTGCCTCTGCATTGAACCATCCCAACATTTGCACGATCTACGAAATCGGCAAGCACGATGGGCAGTCGTTCATCGCGATGGAATATCTCGATGGGATGACGCTCAAGCACAGCATTGGCGGCAAGCCGATGGAGATCGAGGATGTGCTGTCACTGGGCATCGAGATCGCAGACGCCCTAGACGCAGCCCACGCTGCTGGTATCGTCCATCGGGACATCAAGCCTGCCAACATCTTCGTGACGAAGCGAGGGCATGCCAAGATTTTGGATTTTGGTTTGGCTAAGGTCAGCGCACCCAAGAGCGCCACAGGCGATGCGCCAACGCTGTCCGCAGGGGAGGTTGACCCCGACCATCTCACGAGTCCCGGCACGGCTGTGGGAACCATCGCTTACATGTCGCCGGAGCAGGTGCGGGCGAAGGAACTGGACTCCCGCACCGATCTGTTCTCGTTCGGTGCCGTTCTGTACGAGATGGCGACGGGGTCGTTGCCTTTCCGAGGCGAGAGTTCCGGTGTGATCTTCAAGGCCATTCTGGACGGGACGCCCACGCCAGCCGTTCGGCTGAATCCAGACCTTCCGCCTAAGCTGGAAGAGATCATCAACAAGTCTCTGGAGAAAGATCGGAACCTGCGCTATCAGCACGCCTCAGAAATACGAGCCGATCTGGAACGCTTGAAGCGAGATACCCACTCCAGCCGCCATGCCGCATCTGTTAGTGCGGAGGCGGTCGTCAGTCCAGCAACGACCGAACCCGTGCAGACGACGAGCAGTTCCGCCGTCTTCACCGCGGCGAAGCAGCATAAATGGGGCGTTGCGGCTGGACTTCTGGCTGTCTTGATCCTGCTCGGTGCGTCAGGTTTCGGGATTTACTCCCTCTTGCATAGTACTGCTGCGGTGCCCTTTCAAAACTTCACCATTACGCAGGCGACGAATAACGGCAACACGGTGGGAACCGCGATCTCGCCTGACGGAAAGTTCCTGCTCAACATTCAAAGCGAAAACGGACAACACAGCCTTCGCCTGCGCAATATTCTGACTGGCAGCGATACAGAGGTGATTTCGGCAACTGGCCGCGACTTTGCGAGTCCTGGCTTTTCTCATGATGGCAACTACATCTACTTCAGGGAGTCCCAAAGTGCATCGTCCACGGTCTTTGATCTCTACCGAGCCCCGGTGCTGGGAGGAGCACCGGAGCTGATCGTAAGAGATATAGACAGCAACCCGACGTTTTCGCCGGATGGACGTCACTTCGCATTTGCCCGTATGAATGATCCGGAAGTTGGCAAGTGGCGATTGCAGGAAGCACTCGCCGAAGGCGGCGACGAGAAAACTCTGCTGGTATCGCCGCTGGCAGATGCTCCCATAAGCCTCGCATGGTCGCCGGACGGTATTCGCATTGCGATTTCAACGTTCGGCTACACGGGCGACTTCCTTTCGGCGATTGACATGTTCAACGTGAACACAAACCGGGTGGAATCGTTTGCGCGATCAAAGGAGAGTCTCCCGTTTGATGTTGCATGGTCTCCCGATGGCAGAACGATTTACGCAGTTTACGTCCGGTTGGGGAAGGGACAAGTCTCTGCGTATCAGATCGGGGCATTCGCCTATCCGGAGGGAAAGTTTCGTTCCATTACTAAGGACGCCAGTCAGCATCCGGCACTCAAGATTTCCGCTGACGGTTTGACACTCGCTACGGTGCAACTGCAAGTCAAAGATCAAATCTATGTGTTACCCGGAAATGGCGCGGGAGAGGCCGTCACGGTACCCGGAATTTCGTCGCAGGAAACGCTTTCGGGAATGGACTGGCTGCCGGACGGGCGCCTCGTAGTAGGGGAGGTCTCTCGTCTGTTGCAGATGCATCCGGATGGAAGCGGCGTGCAAAGCGTGATGAACGAGCCGGGAGCGTACTTTAAGGATATTACCTCTTGCGATGCGGGCACTTCGATTGTGATGACAGGCGCCGGCTACGATGAAAAGGAGGGCCTATTCAAACTCTGGCGAGTCAAAAATGATGGCTCTGGTGCATCACCGCTCACTCCGGGAAGCACAGGGATGATCTTCTGGTTCTGTCCGCCAGACCAAACTCTCTATTACACCGACTACGCCAAAAATGGCGGACTCCTGAGCATACCTGCCTCAGGCGGTGAGCCACGAAGCGTCCCCGGCACGCAACTCGCCAACGCCGCCCTTAAAGGAGCAGCACTCTCGCCGGATGGAAAGACCCTCGCGATGTTTTGGTATGTGATTGCGCCAGAGACGAAGGCGTACTCGAACCGCATTCAGTTGTCGGATTTTGGTGCGGGGTCGTCGACCACTTCGCGATGGATCAACGTTGATCCACAATTTACAGCGGTCTTCTATTCTCCCGGGCCAACTTCGCGAGGCAACTTCAGCTTCACTCCGGACGGCAAGGCTTTGGGGCTTGTCCGCCAGGAGCGGGGTGTCAGCAACGTATGGATACTCCCGCTCGACGGTTCTGGCGCAAAGCAACTGACGAACTTCAAATCGCAGACCATTCTCGATTTTCGGTGGTCGAAGGATGGTAAGCGGCTGGCGGTTCTGCGGCACGATACTACCAGCGATGTGATTCTCCTTCACGATGCGGGCGGTTCGGCGCCCTGATGATTCGAATGACTGTGTGAATTAGGATCGATGTTTCGGGGGAATATCTTTGTGATCGGACAGACCAAAGTGGCAAATGAGGAGGATCCGACCTACGCCCCGCTCACCTATGTTTGTCCTATGGGTATTGGGGGAAACGCATGTACCTGCAGGTCATTGAAGAATGGAAGGCTTGGGGCCAGCTTTCCGGTGACCGAAACTCTCAAGCCGCTTCAGCTATGGAGCAAGGACTTCGTTCAGCGGGCTGGAACGGCGCTCTCATCAAAGGCATTGAAACCCGGCAAGCCAACGTAAAACTGGCTACGTCTCTGCGTACCTGATTGCTACCCTGTATGCCGACTTGGGGCACAAAGATCAGGCTTTCCAGTGGCTCAACACGGCTTATCAGGAGCGCGATCCTGAGTTGGTAGGTTTGAAGACTGACTTCGTGCTCGACCCCATACGCTCCGACCCACGGTTTGCTGAGTTGGTGCGGAAGGTGGGGCTGCCGCAGTGAGCTGCGCTTCCTGAACCTCGGTAAAGACGCCGACCCCGACATCCCCATCCTGAAACAAGCCAAAACCGAGTACGCAAAGCTGGAATAACCACTCGCGTCCTACATAGTCGAAGCTGACAAGAAATCGAACACACAACGGCGTTTGTGTTGCTCAGAGATTCGAGGGAAGTGCTAATCTCACATGACATCGCGCAGCGAGGAGAAAAGCAGATGAGCAAGGCAATAGAGAACCTAGAAGCCGCACAGCGGAAGGCGATGGCGATCAGACCCAAGGTAGGAGGGTTCCCTTATTTGGCAGAGACGCTTCACCAAGCGGGCGTCACGCGCACCATCTGGAGTCTGCCGTCCGCTCAAAGCCTGTTCATCACGAACGAAGGGGCAGTCGTCACGCAGGGCACCCCGCTCGTGTCCGGCACGGTAGATGTGCCATCGTTTGATCGCGAAGCTCTGATTGCAGCCCTGCGCACCGATCAGGCTGGCAACAGCACCTTCCCTGAGTTTCTACGTGCCTCGTGGCGTGCGGGTGTCGTCCGATACGATGTTGATTTCAGCGCCCGCACGGTCTCGTACTATGGCTGTAACTGTGAGGAATATGTAGAGAAATACCCCGCCGTCGAAGTGAGATGAGGAGGCACCATGCGTATCGCGCGCTCACGAGTATGAGAAGGACTATGACGAGCGTCCGGCCCTCCTTCGCCTTGCAACCGGAAAGCTGGAGTTTTTGCCACTCGGTTCGGAGGCCGAGAATGACTCCACGCTCTATCACGTCGAGTTCTCCGAGCTCCTGCCACTCGAAGGCGCGCGGGGTGTAGCCCTCAAAGTCACTGAGCCAGCCGGAAATCCCTGTTGCGATGGGCCTGAATCGCGCTCTGGTGAAACGTGGCGGGTCTTCGCGGATTTACCACGCGGCGTTGCCGAACTGCTTTCGGTCACGACGATGCGGGACGACTCGAGCCATAGCGACGATCCCGAAGTCGATTCCCAGACAACCTACCGTGCCCAAATCACCCTGGATCGCGATGTGCAGAACCGGGACAAGGAAGTCGCGGCCACCTTCCACGAAGAGGTCAAGGAAATCACCTACGAAGGCGAGAAGGCTAACCCTCATACCGTGAGCCAGCGCTCCGGCACGCTGCACTACCGCTGGACTCCAGCCTCTCTGCACTTTGAAGAAATCAAGTAGCATCGTTGAATCTGTCGAGGCTGGTCTCCAAGCTGGGGTTGGAGCTTCCGTTTGGTCAACTGGCGTAACATCCTGTGGCTGTTGCAAAACTCTTTTGACCGAAAATCGCAAAAACAAAATTGCGTTAGGAAGCGTTTTAAATGATCTTCTCGAATTTCAAGGCATTTTATATCCCTGAAATTTTGACCCTTTCCGCCGAAAAGGGAGCTTTTCAACAGCCACATCCTGGTTGCACTCATCAATCCCTGCTGGCCAGCGAAGAAAATAGCGGAGGCTTAACTACCCTCATCTTGATGTTTTGCCCTTTATTTGCTCGACACAACTAGTACACCTTCGCATAAACTTCCGATTGTTATGACGGGTCGGGTCGTCATCCTAGTTCTGGTTGCGGCGCTCATCGTTGAAGTGCTGTTCTGCCGATGGCTCGCCAGAAGGTGGAGACCGGCAACAACCGGTATCACCATAGCAACCGGAATCGCTGCTCTCGTTGGCCCTGTTTGCGCTGTCCTTCCTTACACGGACTATCTCCCGCGCTTCTTGATGGATATGGATCTCGCCGGCGTGTGGCTGTTGGCAGCAATCGGGGCCATCGGCATTGGCATCGGCAGTTTTGCGTTCAGCAAAGGCAGCAAGGTCGCGGGTGCAATTTGCGTCCTGACCAATTTTCCCGTCCTCGCTTACTGGGGATTCATAGCCGTCTTTGTCTCCATGGGTGGAGGGGCGTGAGCCATGCTGAGGACGAGCAGCAATTCAAACGTGTAGGATTCGATCGCTGCTGTTGATAAATCCTTGATTTCGACAACTGACGTGGTGGTCTGGCGAGACTGTTGACCGCTTGGGTTCAGCTATGCGGGAGACTGTCCTAATGTGATGCTGAGGCGGCCCTAGACTTCACCTCTCGCTGTGACGCGGGTTTAGGATGCAGCACAAGCCAATAACCGCAAAAAAGACCAGACATTAGAATCAAAGCGAGGAAGCCCATGAGAAAGCCCAGGCTGAAGCCATCAAAGAAGTTTGGGGCGTCTACGAGCATCATCCTAACTGTCGCCGCGTTGAAGAACCAGGGCTAGATAACCGAGGTTCTGCGTCCTTTGGTGCTTACGGAACCGCAAACACAACCCTAAGATCGAATTGCCAAGCGGTGGTTGCGATTCTATTGCTGGCTTGATTGATTTAGACACACTCCGCATCATCGTGTTGCAAGCTATTCGCGAGCTGAAGATTAGGCAAAACAAAACCGCCCCGGAGACCCGGAGCGGTTCCGAATCGGCACATCCTCTATTGCAATGCGACAAGTACCTGAATTACACCCTTGCCATCAGTCAAAGGTTCCAACGCCTTGCCCACAACGGCACCCAACATCTTGCTCCTGTCCGTGCCCTTCATAGCATGGCCAGCAGTGGAAGAGCTGACGAGCAAGTCGCCCGGTTGGATCGCTCCGTTTTCCGTACTAACTTTGCAAGGAACGATTCCAACAATAGCGAGCGGGATTTCATTGGCGGGAGACTCACCCATCTTGTGCGTTGTAGCCAACACGCCAGGTTTTGTCGAATAGATACCAGCGACAAGCGTTGAATAAGGTTCTGTAGCGAGTTTGAGCTGACGCTTTCCAGTCGTGTCCACGATCAGCAGATCGCCAGGCTCGTGCCGATCGCTACCTCTTGCGATTGCGACGGACTCGGCAAAGTCAGCGCCGCCTGTTTGTGTGCCACCGTCGAAGAAGCCTTTCCCCGTGCTATCAATGCGTACTACGTCCACTGCTGCCAGGCCGACGCCAAGTTGCCCGGTAAGAATATCGCCCCCGGCTTGGGCCCGGAGTAAAGCTACCACTCCATTGGGGCTGGAAGTCGAGCCGTAGACCCCCGACGAAAAACCCGATGTGACGAGATTGGAGCCGTTCAGGCCCGGCTGCCCATTGGAAGAGATACCCAGGATACCGCCTCCGGTGCCGCTAGTCGCATTCTTGGAGCCGATGATTCCCCAGCCATCAGGACTCGTGGTGACGCTGTAAATGCCATTTGCAGATCCCGTGGTCGCAGCAGCATTGGCCTGGAGGGCCGTTGAGGCGGTGCCGTTGGTTTGGAAATATCCCGCAATCGATCTCGAACTACCACTCGCTATTGTGGGCTTCGTCGAGCTGGTACTCTCCACATCCAGCTTCGCTCCCGGTTTCGTCGTACCGATTCCTATGTTGCTGTTCACCGCGGCGATTGGGGCATTGCCTATGCTGGTTGAACCGGTCCAGACCGCGACCGCTCCTTTGGTTCCGCTTCCGGTTACCTAAGCCGACGAAATCGAAATACAAAGCACAACTGCGAAACCGATGCATACACTCTTACCTTTCATGCTAATCTCCTTGCCTTTATGGGGATTTCCTACGCCTAGAGTAGAGGCGAATTCTGTGCCCAAGAACTCAGGTTGTCAAGATGCAAGAGCTTGCCGCTCGGCCAATTTTCACGAGACACAAATGAAAAAAGGGCAGCAGGGTCTGCCCTCAAACGAAGCATTATGTTGGCGATCTGTTATCTCTTCTTCGCCTTGAACTTCGCCCACCGTGCGCGTTGCGCTGCTGCGATCCGCTCACGTGCAGCCGCAGACAACTTGCGTCGTCCGCCACCGCCGCCACTTCTGCCAACTCCACTCAACGCTGCTATCGCTCGGTCTAGCTTGTCTCGCTCCTTTTTCAACTGTGCCACTATTGCACCTAGATCAGTCATATGTTCAGCCTTCTTACAGGGGAAGATTTGACAACAAACAGAGACATAATACCCAACAGGAGTAATTCCCGATCGAATGGAAGAAGTCAGCTGCGACAATCAGCAGTCTGTAATCCTGGCCGTCGAATTTCATGCTCAGGGTATCTTTGTAAGCGGGAGCATGGAAACTCAGGCCGTCGCCTTCGTAGGCTTGAATCTCCCACTCATCGGGAGAGGTGAATTTCAGGTCGGTATCCTCCCATGTTCCTCCCCAACCCGAGCCGCCGTTTACCTTTTTCATCACAACCGTGAAATCGTCGGTTGTATCGTCGGGCTTGTTGCTCGTTCCCTTAATCGCCTGCGTTTTCCCGTCTGCCGAAAGCGTGTGAGTCATGGAACCGATGCGAACCGCTCCAGAGTTCGAGAATCATCATCTCAGACGGTGTGTTAGGTGCTCCTCAGAATTCGCTGCCCTTCGCGCAACAATGGACCTTTTCGATGAGTGGCAAGTGCCGGAGCCGTCGCAAGAGTTCGACACGCAGCTACGCGAACGAGTTCGCACAACTATCAGAGGAGCGATCTCGGAGAGCAATTCTACAACCGCATGATGTGAGGGTCATGACGAATGCTTAGAATGCGTAAGATTTCGTGGACCAATTATGGTCGAGTAATTGTTTCTGACTGCTCTAAACACGCTTCAGGGAGCATCCGCGTCGTGTATTGTCTGTTAAGTAGGAGCAAATGCTTCGCTGTCACGGCACGTTTTGGAATTTTCGGGAATGCATGCGAAGCGGAGGGAAGCGGTAATAAATAAAGGACTCTAAATTTTCACAGCGGGGGCATGGTTCAGCTAATTGGAACGCCTGCCTGTCACGAAGGCGTTCGCGGGTTCGAGTCCCGTTCCTCCCGCGAACATTTAGTCGAGAGCGTCTTAGCTGAATCACGGTGTTGAAGGTGATCCACTTCTAGCTTGGCTAACTTGAATGTCATCCAGCCACGTGTCGTAGTTCTTTCGATCCACGAACAAGTCCGCTTTGATCTCGTCGCCCGGCTTCAATTTCGACATTGCAGCTTGGTCCTTGACGACATAAGTCATTCTCATCGCTGCCATGAAACCAGGAATTGCCTTGTGATTCACAGTGACCTCATGGACATTCTTTTCCACACTCACGACGGTGCCCTCAAGCTTGTAGTGCTGCAATTCACGGTTCCGATTGCAACCTGCCAAAGCTAGCGCCGCGGTCAACAGAAGCAATCCCTTCGCAAAATTGATCAGCGTTGCTCGACTCCACTTCATTTGATCCATCCGCGCGAAAGCAACACTTCGCTTTGATCCTTGGCTGTCTCCGTCCAGGCAAGGAAAACCCGACCGGTCGTACCAGCCAGTACCTCAGGTTGATGAACAGAATTGTCCGAATGCGTTACCTGAATTGGCCGACCGGCGTTGTCACCTTTGATCT
>DATJWZ010000209.1:0-6218 GCA_035500795.1 Candidatus Eiseniibacteriota bacterium
GTGCGAACGTTGTTGAGGAGCATCGCGAGAATATCGCGGTCAGTCTTGCCTTTGCGCATTAACTTTACTGGCGGGATGCGGACGCCTTCCTGGTAGATCTCGCGGCAGAGTCCCATGGATCCGGGGTAGGTGCCGCCTACATCTGCGTGGTGGGCGCGGGATGCGACATAGAAATCGGGGAGATGGCCAGCTTTTCGCGCGCGGGGGCGCGTGCGCCACAGATGCACCGGAGCTACCAGCGTGATATCGGGTAAATGCGTGCCACCGTGGAAGGGGTCATTGAGCATGACTACATCACCGTGCTGCATGGGGCCCGCGTCGATCGCAGCCTGCACAGACATCGGCATCGAGCCGAGATGGACGGGCATATGATCGCCCATCGCGATGACCTGGCCTTCGCCGTCGAAGACTGCGCAGGAATAATCACGGCGCTCTTTGATGTTCGGCGAGAATGCAGTCCGGCGCAGAGCGGCACCCATTTCTTCGGCGATTGAATGGTATAGGTTCTTGAAAATTTCAAGCTCGATGGGGTCGCGCCGCATGAGGCGCAGTGTAGCAGGAATGGCTGCGGGGAAACTTGAGGGTGGAAATGCTAGCGGCCGGCAGCTAGGCGTGTGGCGAGACGCGCGGGGAGTTTGGCGTCGAATATGCGGTCTTGCGCGGCTTTCAGGTTGTACGGTGTGCGGTGAAAGTGGACAACGTGCGCTTCGCTGTCGTACAGAGCGAAGGCGGCGCGCCAGTCTCCGTCTCGAGGCTGGCCGACGGAACCGGGATTGATCAGGTAGCGAGCCGTTTCTTTCAGCTGCAAGGGAATCGATTCCGCCTGGCCTACCGTCCGATATTCGGGACGAAATCCGTCGGCTGATGAGCCATTGGCGAAGAATCCACCCTGCAGGTGTGTATGGCCAAAGAAAGTCAGCGGGATGTTCAGCGTGATCAGTGGAGCAAGAGCGTCGCCGAGGGAGACCACGTATTCATCCTCGTCGTGCGGGGAACCATGGACGATCTGGATATCCGGGTGGTCAGGCAGTAACACCGGCCCATGCGGGAGTTCACGCAGCCACTGCAGGTTGATCGGAGTTAACTGATTGCGGGTCCAGATGGCAGCAGCAGATGCCATCGGGTTGAAATCATCGAGATCCATCAGTCCGGTAGCGGCCTTGTCGTGATTGCCCCTGACAAAAACCTGGCCTAAATCGCGGGACCGTTCGGTGACTTCGTTGGGGCTGGCGCCGTATCCGACGATGTCGCCGAGGTTGACGACCATATCGTGCGCAGGAGCGGCAGCGAGGGAGGCGTCGAGAGCTTCCAGGTTGGCGTGGATATCACTCAGCAGCAGTATGCGCACGGATCACCGGACGAATTGAGGATTATAGACCGTGGGAGGGCAGCGGCTAAAGCCGCCTCAGAGAGGCCTGCGGCACGATTGAAAACCCTACCCTGATCGAAGCGTGACCGGGCGGCAGGGATGACAAATCTCGAGAATGTGAGGCGCTACGCATTTATTACGGGGCATCGTGCCCAGTGGCCTGCTGCGACCTCTACCAGAGGAGGGGCAGTGCGGGAGCATTCTGGGACGCGGGATTCGCAGCGTGGTTCGAACGCGCATCCTGCAGGCAGGTTTTGCAATGCGGGAACTGTGCCTTCGATCGTTTGCAGCGGGCGCGAGCGATCGGTCTGGAGGTCAGGGACGGCACGGAGCAGGCCTCGCGT
This sequence comes from Candidatus Eiseniibacteriota bacterium, assembly GCA_035500795.1. Taxonomy (GTDB): domain Bacteria; phylum Acidobacteriota; class Terriglobia; order Terriglobales; family Acidobacteriaceae; genus Sulfotelmatobacter. The sequence goes on from DATJWZ010000209.1 coordinate 1,714, forward strand.
GTAGGGATGTGCCGGACTCCGGAAAATATCTTTCATCCGGCCCATTTCTACGAGGCATCCCGCATACATAACAGCGACGCGATCTGCGACTTCTGACACAACGGCGAGATCGTGCGAGATGAAGAGCATCGCGAGTTCGAACTTCTTTCGTAAGTCGGCCAACAACTCCAGGATCTGCGCCTGGATGGTGACATCGAGAGCCGTAGTGGGTTCGTCAGCGATCAGCAGTTGCGGGCGATTGACGATTGCCATGGCGATCATGATGCGCTGGCGCATACCTCCGGAGAGCTGATGAGGATAGTCGCGGGCGCGACGGGCAGGATCTGGAATCGCGACGTCGCTCATGGCTTCAATAGCGCGCTGCCAGGCCTCTCGCTTGGGCATCGACTGGTGAGCAAGAACGGCTTCTGCGATTTGATCTCCCACGCGCATGACCGGATTGAGCGCGGTCATGGGCTCCTGGAAAATCATTGCGATGCGCGATCCCCGCAACTGGCGCATGGAGTCGTCGTCGAGAGCTGTGAGACTGCGTGCTGCGGTGGATTTTTCCGCAAAGAAAATCTCGCCTGAAACACGAGCTTGCAGCGGTAGAAGGCGCATGATCGCGAGCGAGGTGACGGATTTGCCGGAGCCGGACTCACCAACCAAGCCGAGGACTTCGCCTGCTCCAATGGAAAAGCTGAGGTCACGAACAGCGGGAAGAGCCGACTTGGTCTCGACATGGTTGGCTGCAGGAAATTCTATGTTCAGGTGTCGAATGTCGAGCAACTGGGCCACGCGGTTATCGTAGCAGGCGTATGTCTACCGGGGCTAAAGCCCTTTTTCATCCGGGCGATAAACGCGGCCCTGAAAGGGCCGCTCTTCGACGATACTCGCTACTGGCCCAGGATCAGCGGTAGGCCATTCTTGCCGCCGCCGACTACGACAACTTTTGAGTTGGGACTCTTTGCGAGATTTTCCGTGGCTTCAATGCCTTTCCATTCGAGCAAGGATGGCGTGATTCCTTGGGCGACGATCTGCTGGAAGTCCCGAACGCCAGCCGCTTCGATGCGTTTGCGTTGGGCTTCTTGCGTTTCTTTCTGCAGGCGGAAGTTCATGGCGAGGGCTTCCTGCTCCGCCTGTTGCTTGGCCTCGATCGAGGCTTTCAAAGTGGCTGGGAGCTGAATGTCGCGCAGCAGAACGGCTTCAACGCTGATGCCGCGACGCGAGAGTTCTTCCGTGATTTTGTCCTGAATTTGCTTGGCAACGATCTCTCGCTCGCCGGTGTAGAGCGCATTTGCGCTGTGTGATGCAGTCGCTTCGCGAATAGCAGAGCGAAGGTTGTTTTCTACGACTTTGTCTTCGTAGTTGGCACCGATGTGCTGGAAGACGTCCGCGGCGCGGTCGGGATTGAGGTGATAGATCAGAGAAGTATCAAGGGCCATCATCAAGCCTTCGCTTGAGGGAACGCTCGCCGATTCTTTGAGTGTCTGGGTCTGCACGGACAACTCGTTGTTTGTCTTCAGCGGATTGATGAGGTGAATTCCTTCGCCGAGCGTTTCGCCGGTGACCCGGCCAAACAAAGTCAGCACGCCGACGTGTCCTGTGTCGACGCGGGTGATGCAGTTGAAAAAGAGGATGACGAGAAAGAAGGCCGCGATACCGATTCCGATAAGGCGCAAGAGGGCGCCACCGGGACCGCCGCCGGCATCCACGACTCTGGGTCGGTTTTGATCGAAGATGGTCATTGGATTTTCTCCCTGGGAGATTGTAGGGACGGAATTACGCTGAAGATAAGTGACTTGTGAGGAGCGGGGAGAGAACTGCACGACGCGGCAAGTCGTCGGCCATTTTCGTTTTTCGGGATTTTTCTCTAAGGCAGGCTTAGTCCTAACGATCATGTGCGTGTCCTTCTGGGCTCTTCTAGAGAAAAGAAAACAATGCGACTTTCTCAGCACCAGAAATTGCTTGTTCGGACTTCGTAAGCGATTGCAGATTTTTTGCCGGCGATTCCGATAAACGAGTAGAAAGCATCACGCGCTGAACCGTTCCCTGCGCCCACCGGGACAGCCTGCAGCGCTAGCGTCGTCTTCGGCCACGCCGCTTCGAAAGCGCCAGTCGATCGCGCCATTCCGCCTGCCTTGTTGTCTAGCGAACAATCTCAGGAGGGACCATGCTTAAGAAAGCTGCGGTAATGTCAGCTCTCGCGATAGCAGTGTTGTGTCTAAGCGCAATCAGCGACGCACAAACGGATCCAGGCGTACAGAGTGGCAGTCGAGGTACGGGGGCTGCCCTGTCGTCGGTGCAGTCGGACGACAATGCCGGCATCCTTGCAATGTTCAATGACGGACAAAGCCGTTTTCAGGAGGTAGAGTCCGTTTCTGGAGCCGGCGACACTGGACTGGGTCCGCGATTCAATTCCAATAGCTGCAGTTCCTGTCATGCTCAACCTGCAGTGGGCGGGTCCGGAGCCGCGAACAATCCTCAAGCCACCTTCATCAGCACTGGTGTCGCACCGAAGGATTCGACGCCGTATTTCGTTACTCCCACAGGCCCGACGGTCGAAGCGCGATTCCCGTTCTACTTCAATCGGAACGGAAGCGCAAACCTCAACGCACCAAATGGCGGAGTGGAAGACCTGTTCACAGTTACAGGCCGGCCGGATGCCGGGTCGTGCAGCCTGACACAGCCGAGTTTCAGTGCGGCAAGAGCCGCAAACAATATCATCTTCCGCATTCCAACGGCGACGTTTGGTTCGGGGCTGATCGAGAACATCGACGACTCAACGCTATTAAGCAATCAGGCAAAAAACCTCAACAATCGTCTCGGAATTTCCGGCACTTTCAACCACAACGGCAACGACGGCACCATCAGCCGCTTTGGCTGGAAGGCGCAAAACAAATCGCTGCACATCTTCTCGGGAGAGGCCTACAACGTCGAGATGGGAATTTCGAACCTGCTATTTACACAGGATCGTCCACTGCCCGGCGAAGAGGGTGGCGGGGGTAGCGGCCAGACGGGATTCCCCTCGAACTGCTTGAACTTGAGCGGGAAGGGATATCCGGAGGACACGATGAATCCGGGACAATCGGGCCCCGGCGTGCTCGATGACGCCTCTGCTTTTGCAAACTTCATGCGGACTTTGGCTCCGCCTGCGACCGGGCCGGTGGTTCTCAACGGGAGTACGGTTCCGACGAGTTCCATCTCGAACGGGGCAGCACTGTTCAGCTCGATTGGATGCGCAGCCTGCCACAATCCGACACCGGGCACAACCCAGAAGTCCAACATCACTGGTTCATTGAGCAATGCGGCGGTGAATGCGTACTCGGACCTGGAGATTCATCACATGGGCAGTGGTTTAACGGATAACGTTGCGCAAGGAGGCGCGGGAGGAGATCAGTTCCGCACAGCTCCGCTGTGGGGGCTGGGCCAGCGAATCTTCCTACTACACGACGGGCGCACCACAAGCCTGATAACGGCGATTCGCGCGCACAACAGCCGAGGCAGCGAGGCGTCGACGGTGGAAGGAAACTACCAAAACCTCAGTCCCAGCCAGCAGCAGGATCTGTTGAACTTCCTGCGATCGTTGTGATCTGAGCACCGCTATGCTGGCGGGACTACGGGCGTGGTCTCGCCAGCACATTTTCAATTGTTGTGTTCGAGGAGGCGTCGACCGCAATGGTGCGACGCAGGGGGCGAGTCATGCGTTGGGTATTCCGGTTTTTGGTGATTTTGGTAGGCGGTGGAGTTCTTTCTTATGCTTTGGGTCAGGATTCGACATCGAAGAACGCCGTGAGAAACGGGGGCGATTTTTCTACGGCCGCGGATGGCGCAACTCCGCTGGTTAAAGTTCCGGAGGGCGTGATCCTGGTGAAGGGAGCATGGTCCAGCGCGAGCGATTCCGTTACGCCATTGCCTGAGGGAGGCAGTGTGAGTGGCAATGCTTACCAGAACGACTACTTCAAATTGCGATATCCGTTGCCGGCGGGATGGGGGCAGCAATATGAGGGGCCGCCGCCTTCCGACAGCGGTCGCTACGTTCTCGCGCAGCTCAGGCCGGAAGAACGCAATCGCGGGATCAGAGGGAATATTCTGATCACGGCCCAGGATTTGTTCTTCACTCCGCTTCCGGCTGCTGACGCGCTGCAAACTTTGACCTTCGTGAAAGACAATCTGGAATCCGACTACAAACTTGAGCAGCTGCCGACACAGACGAAAATCGCCGGGCGATCGTTTGGATTTATGGCGTACTGGTCCCCAGTAGCTCAGTTGCACTGGTACTTGTTGGAAACTGAGATCCGTTGCCACACCGTCGAGATGGTGATCAGCAGCCAAGATACGAAGCTGCTGGAGAGTCTGCTGCTGGGTCTGGACAAGACGACCCTCCCTGACGAGGCTGGCCTTAGCTCCGGGAAAGGTGGAGGAAGCGTGCCAGTCTGCGTGAAAGACTACGCGAGCAGCAGAAATGTCATTTCGAGAGTGGACCCGGTTTTCGCAGAAACGAAATACAATCCGGTACCGGTGCG
>DATJWZ010000210.1:0-1789 GCA_035500795.1 Candidatus Eiseniibacteriota bacterium
TTTTCCGCAGGCGATCGACAATACTTTGTACGACGCGTATGGACAGCGGCAGGTCTCCACGATCTTCACGCAATTGAATCAATACCACGTTGTGCTGGAGGTATTGCCTAATTTCGCACAAGAGCCGCAAAACTTGAGGGACCTCTACATCCGGCCGAGCGTGGTAGCGCAAAATACCGGCGCTCCAACTGCAAATGGCGCGACGGTCACGACGAGTGGCGCACCGGTTCCGATTTCCACGTTTACACACATGGGTTCCTCGAGCGCGTCTCTGTCAGTCAATCATCAAGGGCAATTTCCCGTAGTAACGCTGTCGTTCAATCTGGCGCCCGGGGCTTCACTGGGCGATGCGACGAAGGCGATTCAGCAGGCGGAAAAAGATATTCAACTTCCGCCCAGTATTCATGCTTCGTTTCAGGGAACGGCGGCGGCATTCCAAAATTCACTGGCGTCAGAGCCGTATCTGATCCTTGCCGCCGTGATTACGGTGTACATCGTGTTGGGTGTGTTGTACGAGAGCTATATCCACCCGATCACGATTCTGTCAACGCTGCCATCGGCAGGTGTCGGTGCGATCCTGGCGCTGATGATTACGGGGAACGATCTGACAGTCGTGGCGCTAATTGGCATCATTCTGTTGATTGGCATTGTAAAGAAGAATGCCATCATGATGATCGATTTCGCACTCGAAGCTGAGCGTGTAGAACACAAACCGCCGGAAGAGGCAATTTACCAAGCGTGCCTGCTGCGGTTCCGGCCGATCATGATGACAACGATGGCCGCGCTGCTCGGGGGATTGCCGCTAGCCTTGGGAACAGGAACAGGCGCGGAATTGCGCAGACCGCTAGGCATAACGATTGTCGGCGGATTGCTGCTCAGCCAATTGCTGACTCTGTACACGACACCTGTCGTTTATCTGTGGTTCGACCGGCTGGCACAGAGATTTTCGAAATACAGCATTGGAAACGAGATTCCCCCAGAGCCGATGTCAGCGGATTAAGCAATGAGCATTTCAGCTCCATTTATCCGGCGACCGATCGGAACGTCATTGCTGGCAGCAGCACTGCTGCTGTCAGGAATTCTCGCGTTCAATTTCCTGCCGGTCGCATCGCTTCCGAAAATGGATTTCCCGGTAATCAGCGTGGGTGCATCGCTGCCGGGAGCTGATCCGCAAACCATGGCTTCAGCGGTAGCAACGCCACTGGAGCGACAGTTTGGGCGCATCGCGGGAATCAACCAGATGACTTCCTCGAGTCAACTGGGAAGTACGGGAATCTCGCTACAGTTTGATCTGAACCGGAACATAGACGCGGCGGCGCGGGATGTCCAGGCTTCGATCAATGCGGCACGCAGCCAATTACCAGCAAATCTGCCGAGCAATCCCAGCTATCGCAAGGTAAATCCCTCGGATGCCCCCATTCTGTTGTTGGGATTGACTTCGGACATCGCGACCGTGCCACACATGTACGACGCAGCAGACTCTATCCTGGCGCAAAAACTGGCGCAGGTGAACGGAGTTGGTCAGGTTTTCGTGTGGGGATCGTCGCAGCCGGCGGTGCGCGCGGAAGTCAATCCCACTCTATTGAATAAGCTTGGAATCGGTCTGGACACGGTGCGCAATGCGCTGAATGCAGCCAATGCCAACCGGCCCAAGGGAGCAGTCTCGGACGGTTCGCGAACGTACATGTTCGATGACACCGACCAGTTGTTTACGGCGGACCAATATCGCCCTCTGATTGTGGCCTACAACAATGGGGCGGCGGTGCGTCTTGGCGATGTCGGCGACGTT
>DATJWZ010000211.1:0-5140 GCA_035500795.1 Candidatus Eiseniibacteriota bacterium
GCGCGGGCGCGCTCGACGGCCTGCTTGATCTCATCGCGTCCAATTTCACGCGGGCGCGTGCCAAGGCTGATGCCACCGTGGCTGTTGACGCCGCGAACATGCGCACCACCAATGCCGATGATGGCGTGCTCGACAGGGGCTCCGGCGATGTCTTCAGCGGTTTCGGCCGCTCTCTGGATCGAGGAGACGGCCTTGTCGAGTTCGACGATGGTTCCTTTGCGCGAGCCGCGCGATTCGGCGATGCCGTGTCCGCGATAGCGCAGGCCTGCGTCGGTGAGCTCGGCCATGAGCGCGCATGTCTTGGCACTGCCCACGTCAATTGCGGTAAGAAAGCTTCCCTGCTGATTGCTCATAGTTATGAATTCGTTTGCCTCTAACCTCCGCGGCTAAAGCCGCGCACTTTCAAAACCCTGAGTCAATTCGATCCCGCCGAGGGCTTCGCGACCGCGGCGCTCGGCTTCGCCGTGGCTGAATTGGCGGCCACCGCAGGAGCATATTGCGCCGTTTTCTTCACGGCATCCTTCTGCGCGGTTGTGTGAACTCCCGAGGCCTTCGCTTTTGGTGTCGCCGAATGCTTGACCGCCTCCTTCTTCGGCGGAGACGCTTTCGCAACCGTTGCCGGAGGCTTTTTTGCCTTCGCCTTCGGCGCGGACTTTTTCACCGCGGCCTTCGGGTCCAATTTCTTGTCAGTCAATTCAAACGCAGGCTTCGGAATCGTCTTGTCGTGCGGATTGATTTTGGTGATCAGCGCCGCCGGCTTCACTCCGGCTGCCGCCGCTGCTTTTGCTGACGCCAAGGTCAACGCGGTCGGCTTGGGCTTCCCTTCCATGTCAGGATTGACGATCACCTGGTTGTCGTAACGGAGGTTGACCGACTCGAGCTTCTGGAACTGCTGTCGCCATTCCTGCACGTGGCTGACGTAAGTGCGATAGCGCTTGAGGTAGTCCGACGATCCAAGTTCGACCAGAACGTCTCCTTGCGGATCGTTGACACGAACTTTCAGGTCGTCGAGATCGGAGACATCCACTTCGCTCAGATCCGCTGAATAATGCGCCCCGCCCGAGTCGAGTTCCTCGACGAGCTCGTTGTAAGCCTTCATGCGCGGCAGGCGGGTGGAAATCGGCTCGCCGGGGTTCATCCCGAGGATTACCGGGTAGGAATATCTATGCTTCGGCGGCAGGTCCATCAGCGTGCCGCCTGCGTCAATCAAAAAGATTCGCGGGCCAACGCGCGCGAATGCAACCGGAGTGCGCTCGTGGACTTCTACACGCAGGCGATTAGGAACGAAACGCATCACGCTCGCAGAATCGACCCAGGGGATCTGTTCGAGTTGCGCCTTTTGCTGGGAGAGAGGAACGAAGAAAATATTGCGGCCAATGTCGGCGCCCATCACCTCCATGATTTGCGCCTTGGTGACATTCTCGTTGCCGACGACGTCGATGTTGTCGCTCGAATCAATGCGAAAGCGCCAGGAATGCTCGCCATATTGGTAAAGAATGGCGGCGATCACGGCGACGACGCTGAGAACGCCGATAGCCACGACGCCCCACAGCAGGCGATTGGCGGTTTTTTTAGGAAGCGAAGAGCGACGCGCAGGGACACGCTTTTGCGCACGCAGGAAGGGAGATTCTTCAGGAATATCGAGATCCACCAGGCGCGCATCGTCGAGCTCCTCGCGCGGCAGTGGTTCACGCACGGGCCCGGATGACGGGTACAACTCCTCCTGCAAGATGGTGGGGCTCTCTTTCCGCGCCATCAGTTCAGGTAGTTGTCGCCTGGGAATCGCTGAGCTTCTTCACTATAGCCGCAAATCTCGAAATGAGATAGACGAAAAATCTAAGGATTTGCACAGGTGGGTAACCGGAATGGTAAGAGCTGTTAGCTGCTAGCTCTCAGCTTTCAGCAAGAGCATTTGCTCCGATGAGTCGCGAGCAGCGATGGAGGGATCTGATGTTTGCTGGTGGCGGGAAGAAGCAGGTTCCTCGGCGCTTCGCTTCTCGGAATGACAAAAATAAAAAAAGGAATGACTACAACGGTGGCTATGGTACCGAGCGTTAGCAAGTTCACTCGCAAAAAACAAAACCGGGCGCGGATTACTTTCCCGCGTCCGGATTCCCAGTGAGGAGAAAAATCTTTCGTTGCTTTGCCGCTCTACTTGATAGTCCTAGCGCCCGGCCCTATTCCCTGCCTTTAGACCGGCCCAGCTTCCGAGTACTCGATGTGAATCGCCGGGGCTGGCATCTTCATCACAGGCATCCTCATCGCTGGAATCTGCGGGACACTCACGTGCACTCGCGGGCAAACGACTCTGGGGGCACGCATCATTACGGGAGTGAAGTTCACCATGTTCAGTCGGACGAGCCGGGCTTCCATGCGGGCACGATTTGCCTCGAGCCGGGCCAAGGCCTCTTCCTCGCGGGCGGTCATCATTTGAAAACGCTCCTGCTGATTGTGAACCGGGGCAATCGAGCGACGGATGGCCGCCAGAGCCGAACTCACCGGGCATGAGGGAGAACTCTGAGCGCTGGCCAACTGCGCCTCAGCCAAGAAACGATCCGCATGTCCAGTAGCTAGGGCTAACACGGCGTCAGTGTTATGTTGCACATGGTCGGCCGCGTCGTGGAGCCACTGCAGCCCGCCGTTGTGGTAGTTCGAGTTCAGTCCGGCGGCGAGAACCGCGGTGGCCAACCATCCCCATGCTTGTGTCTTCATTGCCGTAACCCCTTATGGCTCAATAGACGGAGGACATAACAAAGCGTTAGCAAGGAAAGATACGGAAGGCTGGGGCGAAAGGTTCGCTGCAGGCTTTTCTCGTTAACTAGAGATCACTGCGAGCAGCGTTGAATCTTTACGCAAAGCCTACCTCCGCAAAGAGGCGGTCGAATGCTGCCGGATAAAGTTGGTCAGCCCAGAACGATCGCGAAAAGCCTCGGTGCCGCCCTCTTTTGTCGTGGAATAGGCTCCCACCACGTTCGCATATGCGAGACAATCCTCGAGTTTCGCGCCCGTCAAGAACTGGTGGATGAACCCGGCGGCAAAACTATCTCCGGCGCCGACGTCGTCCACGGTCTTCACACTTGGTGGCATGAGGCTGAACTGGTCCTGCCCTGAGCGGCAGATCGCAGCGGAGGCACCGCGTTTCACAACTACGATCTTCGCCAGTCCGGCAAGGATGTTGATGGCTTGCGAAAGGTCCTCGGTGCGGGCGGCCTTCTTCGCTTCGCGGTCATTGGGGAAGAAGATGTCCACCTGTTTGAGGACCTCAAGCAAATCGCGGTCCCATTTATTTTCGGGATCGTCATTCGTGTCGAGGGAGGTCGAAAGACCTGCCGCTTTGGCCTGCCGGAAGAGCTCCAGAATTCTGGGCCGCAATGCACGGTGCAAGAAAAATGATGAAACGTGCAAGTGGCGGGCGGATCGCACGTATGTCATTTCAATATCCGAATACTGCATTTCAAACATCGTGCCTGGATACGTGAGAATGTACCGCTGTTGCAAATAGGGCAAGATCACGGTCAATCCCGTAGCCGTGCGCCCCGTTGTCTGCTTTACGCGGCCCACTTCAACCCCGGCGGCCGACAGCCTTTCAAGAGCCATTTTCCCGAGAGCGTCGCCACCAATTTTTGAGACAAAACCGACCTTGCTGCCAAGCATGGCTAAGTTATGGGCACAGATTGCGGACGAACTGCCCAAGGTAAGCGCGAGACCGTTGGCCAGCAGTTCCCGATCCAAGACAAGCTCTTTTGGCAGACCGTAGAGGATCAGGTCCAGGTTGATTTCACCAACCACGCACACGTCTAAATTCGCCATATTTCTCCTGTGCTCGCTCGCTGCTCGGCAATTGGCTCCGGCACCAATAGTGTCATTAGTTCGCTATGTCAATTCCTGCGGACTCGGAACACGGACGTATCCTCATCCGCGACTTCTCCTGCTTCCGCTCGACCGGAGTCACGGCTATCTTAGAGGCTCAAAAGAGTTCTTGCTATTGACTGAAACAGGTCTCCACGGCCGATGTCACAGCTGGGAATCTCGGCGAAACAATCTCGTCTTCCGCGCTCGCTTTTGACGCCGGATAAATGAAGAGGAACACAAAGGATAGAGAGGATCCCTGCCGAGAGCGACGTGAGTATTTAACCGCCATCATTTTGCTGTCTCGTCCAGCAACTCCTTCAGGTATTGCTGCCAAGTCGCGGCCCAAGTGTGAGTGCCGTGGCCGTGGGTCTGCTCGGAAGCCGGGATCAACACGAACTTGCCGTACTTCACGCGCTTGATTTCGCGCTCGGCGATGCCCAGGTCTGGCGGGTTGATGAAATCATCGGCGGAGTTCACGAACATGACGGACACGTGGATTGCTTCGAGCTTCGGCGAAGGATCGTAGTTGCGCGAAGAGTTCACGGCGTAGAGCATGTCGTTGGCATCGAGCGTCCCCGTGATACGTTTCGTGGAGTCGTCGAGATACTTGTCGGCGGCGTCGCGCGTGGGAAGATTCTTCTGCATGAGAATTGGAGCGCTGCCAGCGATCAAAAGAAAATCTGTTGTGATCTGCAAGGCTGCGCGCGGCTCAGTGGCGTATTCGCCGTTTTTCCAGTCGGGATCCTGGCGGATACCGTCCATCACCATCTTGCGCCAGAGACGATTGCGTCCCGCAATTTGCACCGGAAGGCAGGCCAGCGGCATGAGGGCATCCATGAAGTCGGGATAGGTTTCGCCCCAGACCCAGGAGTGCATGCATCCCATGGAAGTGCCCATGACGAGGCGGAGATGGTTCACGCCAAGTCCTTTTTCGACGAGCTCATGCTGGGCGGCGACCATGTCGTCATAGTCGTATTGCGGAAAGTGCGCGCGCAGGCCGTCACTCGGCTTGCTGGATTTTCCGTGGCCGATGTTGTCGGGAAGGATGATGAAGTAACGCGTGGCGTCGAGAAGCTGTCCGGGACCGAAGAGGATGTCAGCAAACTGTGGCGCGAGGAATTGATGTCCCGTGCCGCCAGTGCCGTGAAGAATCAGGACGGCGTTAGTGACCTTGCCGGCCGCGTCTTTTTGTGGCTTGCCGAAGGTCGTGTAATGCAGGCGGAGTTCGGGGAGGGTCTCACCAGACTGGAAGTGGAAATTGTGGGCGATGTAGTCGCCTTCGGTGGGA
>DATJWZ010000212.1:0-1959 GCA_035500795.1 Candidatus Eiseniibacteriota bacterium
GCGCGCCTTTGCTCCAGGGTTGTGCTGACCGGAGGCTTTCTGGGCCTGCGTGCGAGGTATCCATCCTCATCGATATATTGTTCATCCTCGTCGGGATGTTCGTTGTTCCATTTGCGTAGCGCTTCGCGGTCCTGCTCGCGCTTTTGCGCCTGTTCGCGCGCTTTGCGCCATGAACGCATTCTCGTCTTCGAGAATACCGATCTGCATCGGATAACCTCTTTGAGTTTTTCGCGTTGCAAGATCGGAGTAGACGTTGTTGCTGCTCGTCAGATTGAATGAGTGATTCGTCGCCCCGTAGAAGTCGATGAAGTTGATGTTGCACCCGCGGCTTATCATGTCGCTGTCCTGCATGGCCACCGTATCCTTGTTGTTTTCGTCGTACCCAATCTCGATGTGACCGTTGTAATTGATTTGCGACTGCGTGCTGAACCATGGTTGATACTCACACAGAACTTTGCCAGTCCAGTTCTGTGCAGTCGTGTTCATAAGCCGACCGATCTGGACCGACGATACGTGTCCCGGGAAAGCGTCGATCGTTGTCGTCTGAGCGCCAGCTTGCTGGTTGGCTGGGCTTGTAACTTGAGGCGGCAGCGCCTCGGCACAATAGGACGGACTTCCTACTGCGGAACAGGCGCTAGTGTTGTTTGAAGTTTCGCTCAACCAGGTTATCGATTGTGCGTTACCAACCTGGACGGCGACGAGGCACACGAACAGCAGCGCTCCAAAGACGAAGCTGCGCATTGGAGAGTCCTTTCGGCGAATCTAATTTTTCTTACACCCAAAGGTCGGAGCCGATAAACCGGCGGAAAGTTTTAGCTTGGCTGTGGCGAGCACGAAGGCGCGCAATCTCTTCCAACAACCGAATGAGCGAGAGGCCCGAAAGCATCGGAATATTCACAGCCGAACACAAATTGCGCAATCAGAGTAATCCTGTAGCACCACGTACAGTTGACACTTTATGGCAGAGTGCAAGCGATGGCTCTAAGTTTCGCATGCGAGGTGAAATGTGAAGATCTGCCTCTGTGCCCCTGCTTTGTTATTGGCTACCTGGGCTTTCGCGCTACCGAGTCCGACCCCGGCGCAGTCAGCTGGCAAGGTGCTGTACGCCTTCCAGGAATGCGGCGAGCCGGCCGCCCCGCTTGTCACCGACATCCGCGGCAATCTTTATGGCAGTACGACAAGAGGTGGACTCTACGGAAATGGCTGCATCTTCGAGCTATCTCCAACCGAAAACGGCTGGGCTGAGTCTGTCATATGCAATTTTGATGGCAGCTACGGGGCTTCCCTAGTGGCTTTGATCTTCGACAAAGCGGGGAATCTGTACGGCGCCGGAGGAGGAGGCGCCTACGACGCTGGCATCGTTTTCGAACTGAGCCCACAACCGAATGGGCAGTGGACCGAGACCATCCTCCACAGTTTTGGAAATTGGGGTGACGGATGGGACGTCGAAGGCAACCTATTCTTCGACAAGAAGGGAAACCTCTACGGCACAACTAAAAGCGGAGGCGAAAAAAATGGGGGCCAGGTTTTCAAATTAAGTCCCGGCGCGAACGGCTGGACGGAGACGATCCTTTACTCGTTCCCCGGTTCCATTGCTGGCCCGGACGGCGATGGACCGATCGGAGTAGTTGCAGACCGAGAAGGCAATCTTTACGGCGTAACCGAGTCTGGCGGCGCTCTAGGGTATGGAGCCGTTTTCAAGTTGACCCACGATCCGAATTCCGACGGGTATGTCGAGACGCTAATTCACAACTTTGAACTGACCGACGGATACCAGCCAGGCTCTGCCCTGTCCATGGATTCCTATGGGCAGCTTTACGGCACAACCCTCGCAGGCGGCAATACCGCACTATGCGACTACGTGGGATGCGGCGTTGTTTTCAAGTTGGCAAAAGATGCGGAAGGAAACTGGAACGAGACGGTCTTGCATGAAATGACTGGCACGGACGGGACGTTCCC
>DATJWZ010000213.1:0-8631 GCA_035500795.1 Candidatus Eiseniibacteriota bacterium
AGGGCCCGGCTGCTGGGCTTGATGCACTCGATGCCATCGGCGCGCTCGCGGGTGAATCTGCCCTGGCTGGATATCATCTGCTTCACAGTGTTCGCGGAGACTTGCTGATGAAAATCGGCAGGTTCCCTGAGGCGCGGGAGGAGATTGAGCGCGCCATCGCGCTGACGCAAAACTTGCGGGAACAGGAATTGCTGACGGAGAGGCTGAAGCAGATCGAGAAGGCCGCCCAGTCGAATTAGGAACGGTTATCTAATCATCACTCAGACATATGGCTCGTGCAGGTGTACGGGCGCCGCAGCTTTCCGTACGCGGAGATTGATCATCTCCACGAATACGGAAAATCCCATTGCGAAGTAAATGTAGCCCTTCGGAATGTGCATGCCGAGACCTTCGCCGACCAGTGAGACGCCGATCAGCAGCAAGAACGATAGCGCGAGAACCTTCACCGTCGGATGGCGATTCACAAAAGAGCTGATGGGCGCCGCTGAAAACATCATCACGCAGACGGCAAGGATCACGGCTGTGATCATGATGGCGATGTCGTCGGCCATCCCGACTGCTGTGATTACTGAATCCAGCGAAAAGACGATGTCCAATATCACGATCTGAAGAATCACGGCTTTGAACGAGGGCCGTATGCGGGCTGAGCTGTGGCCTTCTTCGCCCTCCAGGCGCTCGTGAATTTCGAGTGTCGCCTTGGCGAGAAGGAACAGGCCGCCGCCGATCAGGATGAGATCGCGTCCGGAGATTGGCCATTGCCATACGTAGAAAAGTGGGGCCGTCAGCCTGGTGATCCAGACGATGGAAAGCAGGAGGAGAATGCGGACTCCCATGGCAGCGATGAGGCCCGTGCGGCGAGCCGGACCCTGTTGTGGTTCTGCGAGCTTGCTTGACAGGATCGAAATGAAGATGACGTTATCGACGCCGAGAATGATTTCAAGGAACGTCAGCGTGATGAGGGCGATGAGACCGGAAGAAGTGAAGAATGTGCTCATAGGGACGAACTCTCGCAGGGAGAGTCGTTCTCATATTGCCCCAGCCCGATGCGCGGCCCAATTGTCAAAAGAACTAGGCGTAAGTCTGCCAGATCGTGGGGATTGCCTCCATTTCACAACGCCACGGGAGAGGAGGTGTCGGGTTCCGGATTCTCTTCAGACTTATGCGTTCGTGGTACCCGACGCTCTGGAAATTTTGAACACTAAGCCCAACGCCAGTAAGCCACCACTCCTGCAAGCACTATGAGCAGCACAGTCAGCCAATAGAGTGGTGCATGATGCAGACTCATAAGCGATAGCAGGTCCACTCCGACGCTCTGTCCAGGAGGTAAAGGTGGCGAAGTCTTACTAGCCCTTACAAAAAGCCTCACAATCCAGCCAACCGTAATGATGAGCACTGCCCCTAGTGTCGAACAAACGGTTAGCAGGAGTTTCAGTTTTTGGTTCACTAGACTCCTTGAGTATTCCTCACTGTGCAGTTGTGTGCGGCTTGTGTACGTACAGCGCTAAGCGGAAGGGAAAAGGCTGCTAGCTTTGGCGACTAAAAAGGTCACCCACCCCTTGGGTGAAGCACTTTCCTGTTTAGACCTCGATCGATTTTGTGAATAAATCGACTATTCCTGAGCAGTGCCGGTTACCAGCGTATTGTTGTCGATCTCGATGAAAAGCAGTTGCTTACCACCGTTCACCACGACTGTATTGAAATTTGTTGTTGCAGATCCCGCGGGCGTGATTTGAACTGTGCCGGTGCAGTCGGCATTCTGCGTGTACGTGCCCGTAACCTGCGATTCAGAAATCACACCATCCACGCTAAAGATTTCGCGACCTGTAATGTTTCCTTTTCCGTCAAACACCAACCCGCCGACAATCGCTTCTGCGGCGGAGTTCGCAAAGAGAGTCCCGCCAAGGTTTGTGGCGAAGATCTGTTTTTTGCCAGTGAGCCCGCATGAGACGGCTCCTTGCGCTACTCCGGAACCCAGTTGTCCCGTACCGCTGTCAGTCTGAATCATCTGAAAGCCATGCGCGCTATTGTCGAAAATTATGCTGAAATCAGCCGGCGATTGGTCCTCAGCGATGAAGGTCAATGTGCCTGTACAGTTATTCGAGATGGAATATGTTCCGAGGGAGCTTCCGGTGAAGATGGTGCCGTTCACGCTTAAAGTCCACGATGAGGTGAGGTTTCCCTGGCCATCGGCAATGATCTGACCCACAACGCCCTTTGCAAATCCCCCACCCGGCTTCACGTGGTAATAGCCATATACGCCCAAGAGGGTTGCATTTGAGCAAGCAGCCCATGCCGGACTGATCGCGATCGCGGCAAAAGCGAAAAAAGCCACAGTGAGTTTAGGCGCACGCATGTTGTTTTCTCCGAGATTCTCGGCATCCTGTCTGGTTTTCCCCCAGCGAGGTGCAAACTAGCATGGTGCGTTATCGGCGCCATGTCAATGTGAACGAGTTTGCGCATGGCACCAGCATTCTTGTTGAAGAATTGCGATTGCACTCAAACCGTGCACTCCCGGATCTGCGCAGGGAAGTTTCAGTTTCGGTATTTCACGTTCGGTAAGCTGGAAAAAAACAAAGGCGGCCTACAGGCCGCCTTCATTCGGTCAATTTCCTGATCTTACGCCGTGGCTGGTCTCTCTCCGCCCTTCGCGCGGCCGGGTTCCAGGTTTGGCTTGATTACGTGTTGGACTCCGTCATCCGGTTTCACGGCTGGCGGAGGCATTGGCGGAAGTTCTTTGCCGTCGACTAGCAGTTTGATCTCGTTGGCGTCGAGGACTTCGCGCTCGATCAGAGATTTCGCGATTTTCTCGAGGGTGTCGCGATTGTCCGAGATAATCTGCTTGGCCGTGCTGTAGCCGTTGCTGACCAACTTGCGGACTTCCTGGTCGATTTTGATGGCGGTGTCTTCGCTGTAGTCGCGGTGCTGGGCGATCTCGCGTCCGAGGAAGATCTGCTCTTCTTTCTTGCCGAAGGTCAGCGGACCGAGTTCGCTCATGCCCCACTCGCAGACCATCTTGCGGGCCATGTCAGTGGCGCGCTCGATGTCGTTGCCGGCGCCGGTCGACATCACGTTGAGGAACATCTCTTCCGCGATGCGCCCGCCCATGAGGATGGCGATCTGCGTATCGAGATAGTTCTTGTAGTAGTTGTGCCGGTCATCGGTGGGCAACTGCATGGTTACGCCGAGAGCCATGCCACGAGGAATGATGGTGACCTTGTGCAATGGATCGGAGTGCGGCATCTTCGCCGCGACCAGAGCGTGCCCAGCCTCGTGATAGGCGGTATTGCGCTTCTCCTCGTCGGTTAACAGAAGGGATTTGCGCTCGACGCCCATCAGGACTTTGTCTTTGGCTAGCTCGAAGTCATAGTGCAGAACAGCCTTGCGGTTCTGCCGGGCCGCTGCGAGAGCTGCTTCGTTGACCATGTTGGCCAGGTCGGCGCCGGAAAATCCTGGGGTTCCACGAGCCAGGACGGAGAGATCGACATCCTCGGCTAGAGGAATCTTGCGGGTGTGTACGCGAAGGATTTCTTCGCGTCCACGCACGTCGGGACGGCTGACGACTACGCGGCGATCGAAGCGTCCGGGGCGAAGAAGTGCGGGATCGAGCACGTCAGGGCGGTTGGTGGCCGCCATCAGGATGACGCCTTCGTTCGATTCGAAGCCGTCCATTTCGACGAGCAACTGGTTCAGAGTCTGCTCGCGCTCGTCGTGTCCGCCGCCGAGGCCTGCGCCACGATGACGTCCAACGGCGTCAATTTCGTCGATGAAGATGATGCAAGGAGCATTCTTCTTGCCCTGCTCGAACAGGTCGCGGACACGGCTTGCACCGACGCCAACGAACATTTCGACGAAGTCGGATCCGGAAATCGAGAAGAAAGGAACGTTCGCCTCGCCGGCAACCGCACGGGCCAGCAAGGTTTTGCCGGTTCCCGGAGGGCCTACGAGGAGGACGCCCTTGGGGATGCGTCCGCCAAGCTTCTGGAACTTCTGCGCCTCGCGCAGGAATTCGATGATTTCGCGAAGTTCTTCTTTCGCCTCTTCCACACCAGCAACGTCTTTAAAGGTGACTTTCTTCTGCTGCATCGAGAGCAGGCGCGCCCGGCTCTTGCCGAACGACAAAGCCTTATTTCCGCCGGTTTGCATCTGGCGGATCATGAAGAACCATAACGCTCCCAGCAAGATCAGCGGGGCCCATGTGCCGAGCAACTGCAGCGGCAAGCTTCCGCTATTGATGTCGCGGAAGTTGATGGTCACGCCCTTGCTCTGCAGGTTCTTGAGCATCTCGGGGGTGAAGTAATTGGTGGGGGCGGTCGTGTGGAAAGCGGAGCCGTCTTTGAACTTTCCGCGGACCTCCATCCCGTTGACCGTGATCTCGCGAATGTTGTTCTGATCAACGTCATTCATGAACTGCGTGACGTTGACCTCTTTATCCTTCTGGCCGTCACGGGCTCCCTTGACCACCTCCCACAGGAGCAGGGCCGAAACCCCGATCAGTAGCCAGAACAGCACAGTCTTTACCGTTGAATTCACCTAGAAGACTCCTAAACCGGGCCGCCGTATACACGAATCTACGGAGCCGCCTAAGGCATTAGATGCCAGGGCGGGAAATTCGATTGGCGATTTTCCCTTGGCTATTTTACCTTTTCTGCCGCAAAAGGACAGGATCGTTTGGACTTAATTTAAGTTACTGGGGTACTTGGGTTTGTTGCTGCCAAATAGGGCAGATTCCGGTTCGTTTGCTCTACTGCTCCCAGGCCGTATCCGACCAGAAAAGCCTCATCGACCAGGAAGCCGAAATAGTCGGGCTGCAAAGGTACCCGCCGGGCGGCTTGGCGGTCGAGCAGCGTGACGAGCTTGACCGAAGCCGCGCCTCTGGCCCGGAGGTCGCTCATCAGGAACTCGCTGGTGACGCCGGAGTGGACCAAACCCTCGACCAGGAGGATGTGCTGGCCGCGAATGTCAGGCTCGTGGCTGAAGAGGATCTCCATGACGTCGGTGCTGGAGCCAGCCGGAGGCAGAGTGTACTTGGGCTTGATGAACTGGCAGACCACCGGGACTTCGATGGCCCGCACTAAGTCAGCCATGAACATGAAGGCGTTTTCCAAAACCGCCAGCATTTGAACGGTCTGGCCGCGGTAATCGTCGGATATCTGGCGGGCGAGTTCTTTGACCCGCTTCTGGATCTGTTCCGCACTGATTACGACGCGCATTGCGCCAGCTTTCGAAGATGTCATGTAGGTTCACTGCTCCATCTGGTCTGACAACTTCATGTCGAAACCTTTTGACCCGGAGAGCTCTCGATGATGATGACAGCGGAACGTCCCGCCTCAGGCTTATACTTCGCCGAAACGGGAAAGCCGCGCATCCAGATGATCTCATCTCCTCTTACGACCACTGGCCAGCGCCCGCGCTCCGGCTGGGCTACGTGAAGTTCCTGCAGCAATTCCTTGATCTTCTTCGGGGATTTGGTATGGACCGGCCAAAACCGGTCTCCCGCTCGCCAGTTCCGCACCATGAGTGGTCCAGTGACAGAATCCGCATTCAGGAGTTGGTCGGGATTATACTCCGCCGCTTCTGCAGGCGACATGCGGCGTGCCTCGATGGTGAACCCTGCCTCGTGAACATCTACTCGCCCTGGGACCGAAAGAAGATATTCATAGTCCTGAGGAGGCGTATCTTTTCTCAGGTCGGGAGTCACGAACAGCAGTTCGTCGGCATGATGTAGCAGCTTCCATCCGAGAGGCAACGATAATTCCTTGCCGCCTCCGGCTTCCTCCGGTGCGAATCGCAGGATCTCTTCGACGTGCTTAAACTCCAACGGAATGCCCGCTTCATCGCCAACTGCTTTGACGATCCTGCGCTGAACTGCGGGAGGCTCGCCCAAAAGCCACAACCGATCGACCGAAGCATTCATCACTAGCCAAGTAGCATCGCTAATCTTTTCCTGCAGATGGTCGTCCGTGGCGGTCTCGGGCGGGGAGCTGGAAATTTGAACTAGAGCTGGCGACTCTACCGCTTTTTCGGCCCAATCCGGCCTGGACCAGTGCACTCCGGTACCCATCCAGCCAGCGACTTCGTTCTGCCAATAGTCTTCCTCGGCCCGAGCGATATCCGCCAGTTCCGCCAGGTTCACTGCGATGGATGGATTGAATTCCTTCTCAAGCAACGGCACAAGCAACTTGCGGATACGGTTGCGCGTAAATTGATCGTCGGAGTTGGTCGAGTCCTCGCGCCAGTCCTGACCAATTTCATTCAGATATTGCTGAAGCTCTCGTCGATGTACACCCAGGAGTGGGCGAATGATTTCGCCGCATGCCTCATTTTCATCATCCTCAACGGCGATCCTAGGATGAATTCCTCCCAAGCCGCGCAGCCCCGCTCCACGAATGAGCCGCATAAGAACGGTTTCGGCCTGATCGTCGAGCGTGTGCCCGGTCAGTATGTTGTTCAAACGGGTGCTCCGCGTCTGCCCGGTGTTGTCGGAAGTTGGGATTTTGGCTTCATTCTTGTGGAAGCCTTCCCTGATCAAATGCCGGAAGAACCCATAGCGCAAATCCCGCGCCGCCGTTTCCAGACTGACGCCCTGCTCGTGCGCGTGCCCCGCCACATCATCGCTATCACAGAAAAATTCCAGGTTGTACTGATGCGCCAACTTCGCGACGAACCTTTCATCGGCATCCGATTCTGCGCCACGCAACTTGTGATTGAAGTGCACTACGGAAAGGACTACACCCAGTTCGACGCAGCACTCCAGCAGCATCCGCAACAACGCTACGGAATCTGTTCCTCCTGAGACGGCGACGCCTACACGGTCCCCGGCTTTCAGAAACTCATCTTGCCGAATATGAGAGAGTAAGCGCTGCGCCAACGGATGCACGGCAACATGGTACAACCGCAAGCGGATCTAACCTACGATTGCAAATGCGTGGAGTTAAGGTGGACTTGTGCAGTACGACGAAACAGCAAACGGGCGAGAAGTCGAGGCGAAGTTAAACGAGGAATTAGAGATCGTGCTGCCTGAAGTGCGAACGGGTGGATACCGTTGGAAAACCGTGGCAAAGGGAGAGCCGTCGCTTCAGCTATTGGAAGACGAGAGTCAGCCAAACGCGGACCGCGTCGGCGGCGCAGGGCAGCATCGATGGCGCTTCCGAGCTATTGCGGCGGGCGCGACCGAAATAAAGCTTCAGTATGCCCGGTCCTGGCAAGAATCCGCGGAACCGGCGCGGACTTTCACCTTGAAAGTCCGCGTCCAGTCATAGCTCAAGCTCAGCGAGTGTTCAGTGCTTTTTCTTCTTCTTCGGCCGCGGCTTTGGCTTCGGGCTCGGTTGGCCCCCATCATCCTCTAGAAGCCGGATCGTCCAGAAGTCATCCGAGAGGTTGCTCTCCATCAGGTACTGATACGGCATGGTGAAGTAGCCTTTCATGCCCCAGTCCGGGCCCCAGGAATTGCGGATGATGAAACGCTGGCTATTGTCGTCATAACCCACGGCTAATACTGCATGACCGCCAGCCACGGACTCGCCCGGCTGTGGCATGTTCAAGACTCCAGTCTTAGCGACCTGTGCGCTTTCGAACGAGTCGTATACGGTAAACCCAAGAACAAATGGGTATCCCGATGCCAGGCATCCTTTGAACTGGTTCAGCACGCGGCTTACGCGTTGATACGAAGTCACGCGATTCTTCATGGCGTCGGCAAATGCGTTGGCTGGAGGTTTGTCCGCGAACTTGGTGATGTCGTATGGCCAATCTGTTTCGGGCGGCGCACCCAGCTTCGCCACGACTTTGATACCGTCGCGAATCTGTGCTCCGCTGTCGGAGTTCACCGTGTGCTCGATGACGCGCTCGTTGTAATAGATGAACAACCGCGAAGGCACGAGATCGGTCATGTTTTGCTTCAGCCGCTCGAACTCAATCGCACCCGCTATGGAGTTTCCCGTACAACTGCCTAGTTGGCCCTGATCGTAAACCGCGGGGCAGTGCGGACGAAGATCCACGGTAGTCGGTAAGGCGGTAATCACTGGCGCCGGCGCGGCGTAGACCAAATCCCGTTGGTCCGGAAGGTCCGGTACCCATCCATAATGTCCAATACTCATATGGCGCTCCTTGCGCGCGACCTGGCTGGGCCGCACGGCATTCATTGTCGAGTTGACTGCTTAGGCCGGGGGGAAGGAGAGGACCCTACACTAATCCCCGCGCAACGCCCCCGCAAGAGAATAGTGAGAATTGTTCGGGATTCGTGACAGGTAAAAGTACGAGGACTTCCGATCCCGGGTCGGCGGGTAACGGACCCAGGTTTCAGAAAGAGAGCTACAGCGTCGTGCTCTTATCCGCAATCAACTTCTTGATCTTGTCGACGAAGTCCGTCGCGAGCATGTCCTCGGTCTTTTCTTTTCCGCGGGTGCGGACGTTCACTTTCCCGGCCTCCGCCTCTTTATCTCCAACAACGAGCAAGAACGGCACCTTTTGCATGGCATGCTCGCGAATCTTGGCATTCATCTTCTCGTTGCGCGCATCCACTTCCACGCGCACTCCGACCGCTTTCAACTGCGCCGCGACTTTGTTTGCGTAATCGGAATGGCGCTCCGCGATCGGAATCATGACTGCCTGTACCGGCGACAGCCACACAGGAAA
>DATJWZ010000214.1:0-6282 GCA_035500795.1 Candidatus Eiseniibacteriota bacterium
GCGTGCCCAGGCATCCGGGCAGAGGCTGAACGCAGAAGGGCAAGCGGAACTGCGGCGGATCATTGACTCCGCGCACCATCCCGACCTGCGGTGGCCTGACTTCCCGCCATATAAGGCCGAGGTGAATGATTTCTACGCCCGCACGGGCTTGACTCTCGGTTGGGTTCGCGACCGAAAGCCGACGCCGCAGGCACAAGCCGTGATCGGACTATTCGTGCAGTCGGATCACAAAGGCTTGGTTCCCGAAGACTATGACGCATCACGCTGGCCAGCACGAATCCAGAAGCTTCAAGAGTCTGTGAACGACACCGAGCTGGCCAACTTCGATGCAGCGATGACTGTATCGGTGATGCGCTACATCCGCTCCCTGCACATCGGTCGTGTGAATCCAAAAACTCTGGGCCGTCAACTGGATGTGTCAAGCCGCAGATACGATCTGGGCGAGTTCGTCTATGAGAAGGTCATCTCGGCCAGTGATCCCGCGGCTGTGGTAAAGACAGTTGAGCCAGCCTTCCCGGGATATGTGCGGGCTCTCGACGCACTGCATCGCTATCGAGAATTCGCCAAGGTGGACAGCGGAAAACCGATGCCGGTGCCGGTCAAACCGATCGCGCCGGGAGGTATCTATGCCGACCTGCCCCGGCTGAGTCAGTTGCTGCAACTCGTCGGCGACCTACCCGCCAACACCCGAGTTGACCCGAATTCAACTGCTTATCAGGGCACCTTGGCGGAGGCCGTGAAGAGTTACCAGGTACGTCATGGACAACTACCCGATGGACGCCTGAAGGCCGAACTAATAAGAGAAATGAATATTCCAATCGCTCAGCGCGTACGTCAGATCGAACTGACTTTGGAGCGCTGGCGGTGGCTGTCGCATTCCTTCCCGCAGCCTCCCATAGTCGTGAACCTGCCCGAATTCAAGCTGCGTACGTATGACGACAATCATCAGGTTGCCCTCTACAAGACAGTAATTGTCGGCAGGGCATATGGTCACAAGTCGCCGGTATTCGAGAAGGAGATGAAATATGTGGTGTTCCGGCCATATTGGGAGGTCACGCCGACCATTCAGCGAGCGGAGATCGTGCCCCACGTCGAAAAAGATCGCAACTACATCGCGGCGAAAAATTTCGAAGTGGTAACGGGAGATGGCAAGGTGGTGACGGACGGAAGAATCAGTGACGAGGTTCTGACGGGACTGAAATCCGGCCATCTTCGAGTACGCCAAAAGCCGGGCTCCGATAACTCGCTTGGACTCGTCAAGTTGATCTTTCCGAACGAGGACAATGTTTACTTGCATGGGACCGAAGCTCCGCAACTCTTCGCCAACGAGCAGCGTGATCTAAGTCATGGTTGCATCCGCGTGCAAAACCCGGCCGATCTGGCCGCGTGGGCGCTGCGCAATAATCCCGGATGGAACCTCGAGCGGGTTCAATCCATGATGAATGGCACCCAGGACAACGTGACCGTGAACCTGGAGAAGCCGATCCCAGTCCTAATTCTGTATGGCACGGTGGCAGTAGACGAAAAGAATAACGTCTTCTTTTTCGATGACGTGTACGGCTACGATAAGCAACTCGATGAGGCGTTGAAAAAGGGATATCCATATCCGACAGCGTAGGAAGATTGGTGATCTATTCACTGACTCGGAAATGAACCGTACTGGCTGCGGCCGATACGAGCGAGGTGCCATGTGATGAGGTACGAACCTATGAACATACAAAACCTAAAAGTTGATCTTGCAGCCACGACAGATTTGTGCCGGGCCGGGCGGCACCTCGGGGCGCGCAGGCTCTCCCTCCTGGTCGTAAACGCTTCCTTGATGTTGTCTCCAGTGCTCGCACACGCGCAGGCCGCGGATATACCCCGAGTCGCTGCGGGCGAGGTACTGCAAGTCCAGGTCCAACTAATTGTCGGCGGCCAAAGCATCAAAAACAATTCCAAAGGCACGCTATCGGTCGTGGGTAGCTCGTTGCAGCTTGAGGCTGATGGAAAGAAGGTGTTGGTGGACGCCTCGTCCATTCTCGACATCTCCACCGATAAAGATAGCCGGCAGGATATTACGGGTGCAGCTCATCTCGCGGCGGAGGCCATTCCCTACGGTGGCTCACGAGTGTTAAGCCTGTTCTCACACCAGATTGATGTTCTGACAGTGGAGTTCAGAGATACTAACGCCGCCTATCATGGCGCGGTATTTGCGATGGCTAAGGGCAACGCGGCTCCGTTCAGGAAGCAACTCGTCGCGCTGGGCGCCAAAACCACAGCTCCGCCCGCAGGATTGGCGCCGGAAAAGAAGTAGGAGGACAAAACATTGAAAGATCACAGTCGCGCGGTAAACTCGGTTGCTCTCCCCATCGTCCTCTTCTGCGCAGTCTTTTTGGTGGCCGGACATCTCATGGGACAGCAGAGCTCAGGCGAAGCCAAGAGTCTGCAAAAAATGTCTGCTTCTTCCATACAAATCGAAGCGCCCGATCCGGGCGACGTGCCTTTGCCGCCGGAGTTTCGTATTGCCGTCTACGAAAACCTGATTCTACAGATCGAGAAGACGGGCAAGTTCCAGCACGTTTATCGTAGCGGCGACAAGAATGCGGCCAATGTTTCCGACCTCGTTACGCTGCACACCAGAGCACGAGCCTTTACCGAAGGTAGCCAGAAAAAACGCGAAGTAACTACCGTCATGGGGGCTACCTCGTTGACCGTGAATGTCCGCATTACCGATCACGTTGGTCAGTCGATTGTGGATCGCGACATCAAGGGAAAAGTAGTCTTGATGGGAGAAAACCTGGGCGCGACCTATGATTTCTCCAAAAAGGTCGCCAAGATTGTTCGCGATACTTTCTAATCCGAGAGGAATGCGTTAAGAAAGTTTCTGCTGGTCTCAACGATTTTTCGCTAACGGGGCGCCTTGACTCTGCCAAGATAGTGCTCCGAGCTGCTCTGGCACAGAGCGAAGAAGGTCGGTGAACCGCGTCTACTCTTCAGCGCAATGCTCGATCGATGCGTTCGACGTTAGGGTCTGCGCCCCAGGATTCCGCAACTAATCCGATCCGAAGGAGTTGCGAATGAAAGCCGTCGACTCGCCCCCTTAAGTCGGCTCCGACATTTCGGAGACTCCCCGAAATATCGGATTTCCAGCTAGCCAGTTGACCCTCCCCTCAAAGCATCCTACAGCTGCAAGTTGGTCTCGGCTCAAGTCTTAGCTTCTCTAAGTTCCGCTACTCCGTTCGGAAGTCTGGTTGCATTCAAAGTTCACTGGAGAAAAAGATTCAGCTGTCCGGGCGGCACAACTTCACGGAACCGATTTGGAGGCAACCAGAAATGCACAAACGTTGGTTTTGTTTCATCCTAATAATGGGCTTTTCCCTGTCCGTTGCGGCTCAGAGCAGTCCTGCTCCGAAGAAAGCAGATAGAGATCCCGATGCGATTGCCGCCCTCAACAAAATGGGAACCTATCTTCGAACCTTGGGGGCGTTTCAGGTCAAGTCAGTGCAGACGACCGATGACGTACTCGAGAATGGTCAGGCGATTCAATCGAATGGTGTCATCGACGTCGTTGCAGTGCGGCCGAATCGACTGCGGGCCGAGATCACAAGTGACGACAAGCATCAGTTCTTGTTCTACGACGGGAAGAACTTCACTATTTTCGGACAGCTGGTGAACTATTACGCAACGGTGCCGGCGCCGCCGACAATCGGCGAACTCATCGATAAGCTCGATGAGAAGTATGGGATTGAGATGCCTCTGGTCGATCTATTCTTGTGGTCCTCCCCCCAGTCTGACAGTACGAAAGACATCATCGGCGCGATCGATGTCGGCCCCAGCTCCATTGAAGGCACCAGCTGTGAGCAGTACGCGTTTCGTCAGGCAGGCTTGGACTGGCAGATCTGGATCCAACTGGGAGACTATCCACTACCGCGCAAGCTGATCTTAACGACCACGGACGACGCCGCCCGACCACGCCATAGCCAAGTTTTGACTTGGAATCTTGCTCCGTCGTTCAATGACGCGGCCTTCACCTTCGAACCACCGGATGGGGCAAAGAAGATAGTAATCGCGGAAGTCGCCGCATACGGCAACGATCAAACAGAACCAAAGACAGGGAGTTCGAAATGAACCGAGCTATCCAAAATCTGTTTTCCGTCACTCTTGTTCTGTTGCTCTCGTGCGCCCCGAGCTTCGCACAGCGCGGAGGCGGCAGTGCGCGAACCAGCGTCAACCGGGCCAATGTCAACCAAGGCAATCTAAACCGGAACGCTAATGTTAATTCGAACAAGAACGTCAATGCAAATATAAACAAGAACTACAACGCAAATGTGAATAGGAACGTCAATGTGAATGTTCACCACGATGTCGACGTCCACGGCGGCTACTATGGCGGTGGCTGCTGCTACCATCCGGTTGCCACAGCGGCGGCGGTCACTGCGACGGCAATGGTTACAGCGGCCGTAATCGGATCGATGGTGAACACGCTTCCACCGTCGTGCACCGTCGTCATGATAAATGGACTAACCTATCAGCAGTGCGGAAACACCTGGTATCAGCCTCAGTTTGTGGGCACGAGCACAACGTACGTCGTCGTGGCCGCACCGCGTTAGGCGAGTGCGGTCCGCGAGGGCAATCATTTGTAGATGCGGAGGGTTTGATGGTCGTATTCTGCGCAACTGGCCGATTCCGTCTAAGAGAACCTGATCTCAATAGATCGTCCCGAGTCCTTTGATTATTCGCCATAGTGGCGACTTGCGCTGTGCCATCTTTTGGGTGCCAGAATTTTCATTGCAACCGAGACGATATTGCGAGGAAGATCAGGCCCCGGAGACACCAACTTCGGCTGAAATCACACAATTTCGAGCACGTACTCAGGGTCGGAGAACGTCAAGACGATAAATCTAGGGAGTGAAGGGGGCGCGGTTTTAGCTCATGGCTCGGAGCCTGGCAGCCTCCCTCCCTCGCAGCGTCTGCCTCGGGAGGGTGTTCTACAGTAGTGATTTCACATCGCGATCAGAGTTGCCTTGCCTCCCTCAGGAAGTGATGCTCCTGGAGTCGCGAACATGTACTTAGCTCGGAAGGCCCTAGCTCGTTTTCGGCTAAAATTAGTTACACCTTTGAGTCTCATTGTCGGAGGAGTTGTCCAAAAGTCACTTGCGCAGGAGCCCTCTGTCTCGCCAACATAATATACAGGCGGTCTGCCTAAGGGGTTTACTATGCCTTGGGTAACGATCAAGACGGGCCTCACAACTCCAGACGGGCGCGAAGAGGAACTTAAGGAATATCTCTGCGATCATCCCGGTTGTCCCAACATTGCTACCCATGTACTGGGGTGCATCGTCGAGCTCCGCCTGTTTGCGTCCGTTTGCGACGAGCACGCACCCGAACCTACGCCTTAAGGCAGCCCCGCCAATACTGGCAATGGCTCTTTACTTGTTCCTTCGTTTCCGTTAAGGCTTGAACCATGGCCAGACCACGGATCCGGCGTGACTCTGCCAATTTTCTAGAAGGACCAGCCGATTCCAGAACTTACTCCAAGCTCGTTCTTTTTTGCCGTTGGAGGAGGTTCGCTATCGAAGTTATCCCAGAATGTGAAGGCCAGGTGGAAGTTGTTCTTCAGTTTGATCGTGAGGGAATTGTTCGTCTTTAGCCGGATACGACCTGCGTCCGTCAGCCCTGGAAATGCCTGCAGTTGAGAGTCGAACTGTCCGAAGTTGAAACGAATGAAGTCGTATTGTAATCCTGCCACAGCCTCCATATTTTGATCCGATGGCTGACTTGCGGTGGTATCGAAGGATTCGTTAATGTACACAACGCCGCCCAGCCACGCGAGATTGCTGTTTGTTGTACGTTTCAAATATCGTCCATAACCACCGCCAAGGGTCGTGCGCAGATTCAAATCCTGTTGGCTGCTGTGAAGAAAATCAGAGATGCCGGTTATGAAGGAGTTTCTGTTTAGAAAGAGGCTAAACGCCACTTGCCCGTCTTCACGATTTGTGGTGGACCCTCCTGACTGACCGCCGAACGTTGAATCGAATGACGTCGTGGCTTCCCATCGCGGGGTCTTGTACGCCGTGCTGGTGTCGATGTTCAAGGCCGACTGATTGTTCCCACTGGCGAAGCTGTATCCGAAATCGAGCGTACCCTGCAATTGTCGCCAGAAGGTAGGTTTCGTCGTCTCCATGCTTACTACCACTGCGGAAGCAACTTCTTCCTCTCTGTCGGTTGCTTCATTAATCAGAAAATCTGAACCTTGCGCTACGTTGCCAGGGATTTTTTCGATCTTCCCTTCCAGTCTTT
>DATJWZ010000215.1:0-27816 GCA_035500795.1 Candidatus Eiseniibacteriota bacterium
AACACATGCGAAGATCGGCTTCCGCGGTGTGCCGGCTTCACATCTGCCATAAACGCCCTGTGCCAAAGCTCGAGAGCGACCAGCGAGAAGATCTCCTTCGAGTATCCTCCCTTGGCCTCGCTGCGGGCGAGCAAATCCTGAACGGCGGAGGTGACAAAATACCCACGGTTTGTAGTCACCCGATCCAGCAGAATCTCACGCACCCAACCGCTTAGTTCCTTCCGAAGCCAAGACTCGTAAGGAACCGGAAATCCGGCCTTAGGACGATCCAGGATCGCCCTGGGTACCCGAGACCGCAAGGCCTTCTTAGCAAGATACTTGGTCGTGAAACCTCGAACCTTTAATTCAGTGGGTAGGGCGGCAGCAAACTCAAGAACTTTGTGGTCTAACAATGGAACCCGTAGTTCGAGCGAATTGGCCATCGTCATCTTGTCAGCCTTGAGAAGCAAATCATCGGGAAGCCAAGACTTGGCGTCGATGTACAGCATCGCGTCGAGAGTATTCTGGTTTCGCACATGTGCGTGCAACCGGCGCACGGGTTCAACTGCAGCTTCCCTATCAATCGAACGCGCAAAGTCCTCGGAGTACAGTTTTCCCAGTCCGTTCTGCCTCGAGCGGAATGGGTTGGATGTACGGCTGTAGTAATAATCGGGGAAATCCGCACTCACCAGGGGAACGTAAGCGGTCATTCGCCGCGATTGCACCATCGAGTCAGCGAAGGAAAGGCCCCAGGCGGCGGCACCTCGAAGTGACGAGAGGCGATGCTTGATGCGTTCAAGCCATAGAAGGTTTCGGTAGTTGCTGTAGCCGGCAAAAGCCTCATCTCCTCCCTCACCGGAAAGAAGCACCTTGACATGGCTTTTCGCGAGCTTCGAGACGTAGTACAGAGCGATGGCAGGCGGTTCACAAACGGGCTCCTCCATGTGCCAGACATACGCCGGCATAAAGCTACTGAAATCAGCCGCCGTAATGGTCATGTCATGGTGTTGTGTGGCGAACGTCCTTGCCGCCAGCCTGGCATATGACCGCTCGTCAGCGACGCCATCCTCAGAGAAGCCTACGGTGTAGCTGCTGACGCTCTTGTTGGTATTCTCCACAGCGAAACTCAGAACTGCCGTAGAGTCTACCCCTCCACTTAGAAGAACGCCGACAGGAACGTCTGCAATCATATGCCTCTCGACGGTCTCACTCAACAATTCAACTAGCTGCGCCTCGGCGTGCTTCCTACTCGGGCGTGCGGCCGGTTTTGAGAAGCTCAAATCCCAGTATTGGCGTATTTCTGGCTTGCCATTCTTGAGCAGGAGATAATGGCCTGGGGCCAGTTTCGACACATTCTTAAGCAAGGTTTCCTCTCCCGGCAGATAGAAGAAGGTTAGAAACCTGTCGATCATGTCTGGCGCAATCTGCCGCTCGACCGCAGGATCAGCCAGGATGGCTTTGATCTCGGACGCGAAGACCAGGGAATGGTCGGTCTGACAGTAATAGACCGGCTTGATGCCAACCCGATCGCGCGCCAGAAACAGGGATCTCGCACGCTCATCCCAAATCGCGAAGGCAAACATGCCGCGCAGTTTGTCGAGACAGCCGGGCCCCAGTTCCTCGTAGAGATGTACGATCACCTCGGTGTCAGTTTGAGTCCTAAAGGCGTGCCCCTTGCTCAGAAGAAAGGCACGCAGTTCCCGGTAATTGTAGATTTCCCCGTTGAAGACGATCCAGACACTGCCATCTTCATTGGAGAGTGGTTGATGTCCAGTGTTCAGGTCAATGATTGAGAGCCTGCAATGACCCAACGCTACTTGGCCGCGCAGGAAAGTCCCCTGATCGTCCGGACCCCGATGCTGGATCGCATCCATCATCGATTGAATCAAATCGGGGTCGATCCTCTCATCGCGATCGAAGTTCAGCTTTCCACAGATTCCGCACATAAACTGACTGAGAACGGCCTGATAGTCTCGCTTACCTCCAGATAGTTTGCAGTCCGAAAAGACGCCGGATCTGCTGTGTTTGCATATAACGAATCAGTGAGGGATCGTTCACCCTTGGCGTCTGACGAGCAAAGGCTGCCAAATATCCATACAACAGCGCCAGCGAACCGACGATGTAGGGCTTCCGGGCAAGTCTCCACAAGCAGCTGGCAGCCACAAACAGCGGGTGGTATCCCGATATATAGCACGCTGCACCGTGTTTCGCCCGATCGCGCGCGAAACCATCCGCCGCCCCGGTAATGCGGTGATGAACGAGGCACAAGTCCACAAATGCCGAGCTTTCCCAGCCCAGCATGTTCGCCTTGACTTCATCGATGGTGTCCCAGCCGGGGCCGAGCCACAGACCGCCGATCGCGTTCCAGCAGGCCCGGCGATAAATCTTGGTCGCCCCTCGGACATGAAACCGGGGATTGGATTCCAAGGTGAGCTCCCCGCTAAGCTCGTGGTAGATTTCGCCGCCGCCAATCCCGAGTTTGGGCCTCTGCCTGAAGTGTTCAAAGCACCGCTCGAAGTATTCGGGAGCGAAGGTCAGGTCTCCGTCTAGCTTCACCATGAAGTCCCAGTCCTCGCAGCGAAGGGCGGCGTAACCCTCGTTGAACGCTTCGACGACGCCGCCTCCGGACTTACGATAGCCACGATTCGGATGATGAACGACGTGAATCCATGGCCGGTGAGACGCGTATTGATCGACAATTTCTCCGGTTCCATCGGTCGAGCCGTCGTCGACGATGACCCATTCCGCAGGCCTCACCGTCTGAGCGCTGACGCACTCCATGGTCGCCTGTATGTATTTCGCCTCGTCGCGAATGGGCGTAATCACGACATAGCGCGTCATCGTCTCGCCGCCTTCGCGTGGGATAGGGTCGCAATCAGGTAGTCGCGCAGACCATCCTGCCATCGCCCGAAGGTATTAAGCTGGCGTTGTTTCAGGGCGCCGTTTTCAAGCACCGAAAACTTCGGCCTGGGCACTTTAGCGGGGAACTCATCCTCGCCAGCCACGCTCAGCTTTACGCTTTTGTTAGCAATTCGCATGATCTCACGGGCAAACTTGTGCCAGGAGCAGCTTCCCTCGGCTGTGGCATGATAGAGTCCGTAAGCATCGGAGCGGCTGAGGGCGACCATCTGGAGTGCCAGTTCTCGCGTCGATGTGGGCGTAACGAATTCGTTGTTCACGACCCGGAGCTCGTCCCGCTCGTCGGCCAATTTGAGCATTAGATCCACAAAGTTGCGACCGCCCTTGGCTCGGCACGGGGCCATCCCGTACAGCCCTGACGTGCGCAACACAAAGTGCCGCTCCAGACTCGCGCAAACAAAGTACTCCCCGGCCAGCTTAGAATTCCCATAAACATTTAAGGGCTGCGGGCAATCGGTCTCGAGATAAGGGCTGGACTTACGTCCGTCGAACACGTAGTCCGTGCTAACGTGCATCAGCGACGCCCCTAACCCGCGCGCAGCTAGGGCAAGATTCCGTGCTCCTAGCGCGTTGACGGCAAATGCTCGTTCGGGCTCGCGCTCGCATTGCTCAACGTTATGCATCGCTGCCGTGTTCACCACGAGATCGGGCTGTAACTCGCCGAGCTTGGCCGCGACGGAGTCAGGCTGCGCAATCTCGATGTCCCCGTGAGTAAGAGCACACACCCCGTCCCCACTCGCCGTAAATGCCCAGACGACGTCGCATCCCAATTGACCGTTCGCGCCGACGACTGCGACCCTCATGCCATCACCTTTTCCATGGCGTAGGTTTCCATCCCTCGCTCGATCTCGCGGAAGCTGGCGATGTTTGAATAAGCGGGATTGTCCCAGTCGCTGTACTTATCGGCGTTGTCGATGAGGTTGGAGACGATTGACTTCACGTCTCCGGCGGGATGAAAACTCAACACGTTTCTCGCCTTGTCGATGCTGACTTTATAGTTCCGGAAGTCCTGGACCTGATTGATCGAAAGGCGCACACGGGAGCCGAGGCGTTCCTCGATGGTGCCTCGAACCAGATCTCCGACCTCGCCGACCGTATAGTTGCCCGAGGCGATGTTGAAGATTCCAGAAATGCTCTCGCTGGCCTCGATGGCGCGAATGTAAGCGGTAGCAGCATCTTCGATGCTCAAGATGGGCCGCCATATGGAAGGATTGTTGACCACAATCGTGTGGTCGCGCATGGCACACTTGAACATCGTGTTGATGATCAGATCGAAGCGCATCCGTGGACTGTACCCGCAGACCGTGCCCTTCCGCAGCGAGATCACGGAGAAGTGCTCATCTGCCAACTGTATCGCCGCCTGCTCCCCCTGCAGCTTGGAAATGCCATAGGGATAACTCGAGGAGACCGGCCGGGTCTCATCGTAGAGTTCGTTCACGGTGTAGCCGTACACCGAACACGAGCATGCGTAGATATACCGGCGGACCTGAGCATTCTTGGCGACGTATGCCAGGTAGGCCGGGGCCGCGGCGTTAAAGATGAAGTTCTTGCTGGGCGAGTATTCGGCCATGGGATCGTTCGACAATCCCGCCAGGAAGATCACCTGGTCGTAGGGTTCCAGATCTTCTGTGGAAAGCTGGAAGATGTCCTTGTTCAGTATTCCGACCTGGCGGGGCAAGTGGTTACCGAACCAGAACAGGTCGACCACGTCGACCTTATAACCTCTGTCCAGTAACTTGGGTATAAGGACGGAGCCTACATATCCCGCGCCACCCGCAATGAGAAGTTTCATGGTTAGCACCTCAGGTTTGTAATTGTTTGGCGACTCAAACGAGTGGGAAGTCATCGTTCCTACGACCAGCCTCGGGCGATGCTGGCTGGGCAACTCTGGCAAGTGAGGGTATTCCGAGGTTTCTTATTGTTGCAGTAATTTGTCGCTCCGCCTGGTCATTTGTCGCTAAGGCATCGAGACAACACCCATTTTTGAGCCGGCTCGAAATCGCGTTAGGCGGCCTCCGGAGCGCTGCCAGCCCCGAGGGTGCTACCCCTTCCCTAGGCGTCGCGTGTACACGCCAGGGAGGTTCTGTTACACGCGTGTACGGGGCATTCGTGGTAGCCGGGGCATGGCATCTCGCCCCGCGGGGTTGGAGGATAGGTTCTGTAACGCTTGTGATTGAAGAGTCAGAGACGAAAATGGGCGGATTCTGGCCTGGAAAGCCATTCCTCCAATGTTTGGGCCCTACGATCCTTGTCCGAGAGCGAGGGCTCTTCCACGGGCCACTCGATCCCAATTTGCGGATCGTCCCAGCGGATTCCGGATTCACCCCCGCTGTTGTAAGCTCCCGTACATTTATACTGTATTTCCGCCACTTCGGAGAGAACGCAGAATCCCCGCGCAAAACCTGCAGGGGCCCACACCTGCCGCCGGTTCTCCGCGGACACCTCGGTGCCGAACCACTTCCCAAGAGTGGGCGATCCCTTCCTGATGTCCACGGCCGTCAAGAATGCTGTTCCCAGCGTAACACGCATCAACTTGCCCATCGGCGGTTCCCACTGAAAATGCAGGCCCCGAACAACCCCTTTAACGGAACGTGAGTGGTTGTCCTGTACGAACTGTGTCGGCAGGCCCAGGGCAAGAAACTGATCTGCTCGAAAGGTCTCCATAAAAAACCCGCGAGCGTCCTGAAAGATCTCCGGGACCAGCACAACAACATCCCCGAGTTGGCGCGATTCCACTCTCAATTGCATCGTTAGCCTCAGCTCCTATAACGGCTTGCCAGCACAATCGTAAACGAAAACCTTAGTACGGTGGCCGTTGTAACGCTTCAAAGTGCATCTCAGTGCCAGCACGAAATTGTCTACTTCCGCCCAACGCTAGTGGCTTCCTCCACCAACTGCGGATTCTCGACCGAGCTTTCAGACCTTCTGCCTAAGCCTCGCTTTTTCAGGAAGGCGCGAAGGCCCCAGGCCGCCCCGAGACATATGAGCGCTGTGACCACCGCTAAGACCAGTGCGCCAAAAGGCCGGGGTTCACCGTCGGAATCGTAATAGACGTGAATAATCGCGCGTCCCGGCGCGCTGCGGTACAGCGTATTGTCGCGAAACTCGGAGGCCATTCTGAGCAGATAGACGCGAACCGAGCTTTGCTTGATGGCTACTCCTGATGCCGTCGCCTTGCCAGCGTACTCAATCGCAATGTCGCGTGTTGTTCCCGGGGCTATCGATACGCTGAATTCTAAATACCCGTTGTGTATGCTAAAGGGACAACTTTGGCCGTCGACACGAACGGACGCAACCATTGGGTGATTGAATTCCCTCTTTCGGATACGAAACAGGGAAGCCTGACCGGAAGCATTTTCTAACGCAACGCTCCTCGAAAATGCAAGGACGTCAAACGTCCCGTTGTCTGCTCTCCTCACCAGGTAAAAGTGCCTCACAATGTCGCCGACACCGCGCCAGCGAGTATCCGGCGCAAGGCGGTTTACCTGATCGGCAACGCCGTCAAACGCGCCTATGCCTTTCTCGAACAACTCATGATGGCAATAAAGAAGGATTGGATTGCCCAGGAACGCACTGATGGCAATAAATGCGTCAGAAACCGGAACGGCGGCGGAATAGCGAGTGATGCTGGGGAAATCTCCAAACAACAGCGTAATGGGCCGCAGGTTAAAGAGAAGACTGCTGGGCTCGGAAGCGCCCATCGGAACATTTGAAGAGTTGATCGTCGCAAGATAACCAAAGGATTTGAGCGCCTCAAGGGTTTCCTCCGGCGCGATGCTGTGAGGGAACACCATCACTTTCGCGTACGGAATCCCCGTCAGCGTCTCGAATGCGTCCATTCTGTCGAGAGCTTGCCGAAGGTCGGCGACCTGCACGTCCAAAGGCTTGCTACGATAATCGGCGAACTCTTTGTGGTCGTGGTTGTCTCCGTGAATACAAATCGAGAATTTTTCAGGGTGATCGCGGACCAGGGAGACCACCGCAGCGCTATTTCGGTCATAATTCCAGGGGATAAAGGCGATGGTCGTGTAAAAGTTGTGTCTTTCCATTTCTCCCAACAGGCCGCGGTAATTAAGGAACCCGTAAGGTTCCCGGAGCGTTGGATCATCAATTGTGAGGTTTGCGTATTGATGAGGGGTATGCCATCCACGCACGCCGGCGCAATACCTCATAAATATTAGCGCGGAAAAGATTTCCTGAAAGGCATCGACTACGCTCGCCGCCTGCGCTTGGGGTACGCCGTTGCTCGGCTCAGACCCCGTACAATCCAGAAAGACCTGCTCGCCCTGTAGGGTGGCTTCGATGAATACACAGACGACTTGAGCGTCATTCGTCACCTGCACGATCGTTTTGGCATCACTCTCCCTAGCTAAAGCAAAATAAGGCGAGTATTTGGCGGTCAGAGGGATTTCAATGCCTCCTAACTGGCCGGTGAGGTCTTGGACGTGAGCGAAGGCATATCGGAGCTGCGACTGACCTGCTAGGCGTTTGCACCCTAGCACAGCGCCGCCCGACCAGGTCTTAAGCAGACCGGGATCAGATGCTGGCGTCAACCCAATTATGAGGAGCGGTACGCTGCCGATGGACTGTCTTCGCAGGGCGCGAAGGAGTTGATTTCGATTGACTTGCGGCAGCGCATCAGCCGCAATCGCCACGGCCACGGTGGTGCGTTGGGAGACGGCACTGCTGATAGCAAACCCATTCGCCTGATTTGGTGCTGCTGCCAAGACCTTCAAATTCAGCCCATAAAACTGGGCGGCCAACTCTACCTTCCCTTGCGCAGTCGTAGACCCCTCAGCGGAGCGAATGAAGACCACGTCAGCCGACAAGGACAAGCTAGGTGATGTGAGGATGACAAGCACGATGGCGAGTAAAGGCAGGAGAATACGAATTGCTCTGCCCCCAAGGCTGCTCGTTCCGAACGCTCTGTGCGCATTTCTGGCTGGCCGGTGCTCCACACTTGCCTTTCCGAGCCCGCCTCTGGACAACGATAGGGTGTCTCCCGTTGGCGTGGCGACAAGTGAGACGGTGGTTTGCTCCTGAGCCAGAACCCGCTGGGGAATCACGGCGGCGTTAGTAAGCAGACGAGATGGAAGCAAGAGTGACGGCGACTTTGCCCCCGCAGGGTCCCCATGCTGCCGTCCAACCACTCCAACGAGCATGCCTGGACTCAAACAACAAAGGGTTGCCGGCCTGGTCCGCATTGCCGAGCGGAGCTCCTGCCGGGGAGCTTTGGCATGTGCTGACATTATGAGCTGCGACCACCGTTTAGCGCCGCCGAGTAGGCCTGCAAAAGCACTTTCTTCTCAACTTCCCAGTTCAAGCGCTCCTGAACCTTCCTGCGTCCGTACTCACCCAATTGATGGCGAAGTTCGCAAGAATCAAGCAGTCGGGTGATTTGGCGCGCAAAGTCCAGCGGATCGTTTGGTGACGCGTATAGAGCCGCAGACCCCGCAATCCGTCGCCCTTCCTTTAAATCAAACAACACCACCGGAAGTGCGAACGCCATATATTCAAGAATCTTTATCATTGTCGAGCTGTCATTCAGCGCGTTCTTGGGGTCGGGCGCGACCCCGATATCCGCACTCGACAGGTAAGTGATCACGTCTTCGTATGCAACCTGTCCGGTGAAGGTCAGAAACGGCTCCAGGCCTTTCCTCGCTGCGCTCCTCCGGAGCTCAGGGAGCACGATCCCGTCTCCCACGAGGATGAAGTGCGTGTCGGTCCGTTTGTCGTGGATCACAATACGCTCGATCGACTCCAACAGAAGCGGCAGCCCGTCCTGAATCCCCATAAAACCCACGTACGCTACCGACAACGGCTTACCCCGCTTGATGTCAGGGCGAACCGCAACCCGGCGGAATTTGATTAGGTCGGGACAGTTCCGAACTACGAACACTTGGTCGGGACGCTTTCCGCCCCTCGCGATTGCTACATCCCGAAAGCTCTCGTTGGTGGCAATGGAGACGTTCGCTGCCCGGAACGAGCACCTTTCGATAGACCCGGTAAGCGCCCGACAAAACCTACGCCTCTCGCCAAACTTGGCTTCAAAAAGCTCTGGGGCCAGATCGTGATGATCGAAGATAAAGTGGACGCCAAACAGCTTGAAGAAGAGTCCGATCAGAAAAATGTCATCCGGAGGATTGCATCCCTGCAGAATCCGAAATCTTGTCCGGGCATACACCTTGAGTGCGAGATAAAACTCGGCAACGAGGGTGAGAGTATATTCCGCCACGTAGCCGGTTAGACCTGAACCCTCCCAGACGCGATGGCGATAGATGTGGATCTCATCCAGAACTTCGTAGCTTGAAGTGCAAGAAGCCTTCCCTTTAGGGCATATTACGGAAACCTGGTATCCGGCATCACGAAGAGCACATGCCTCGCGCCATACGCGTCTGTCGGTCGGCACTGGCAGGTTCTCGACTATGATGCAGACCGAAACGGGTTTACTCTTCGTCATGCTGCGCGATTCAATTCCTCCGATCAGAGGAGTCAAGAGCCGTTCTTCACCCAATCCCGTAACCTGCACCGCCCTACTCATCGTGTGCCCGCAGCTTGAGCCTTAACGTGGACCCTCTATAGAGGTTTTGTCGGCGCGTCTCCCTCTTGCGGTTCATCAAGAGCATAATCGAGCCTGTCACCGACTAGCTTCGCGCATGCTACTCTCGCTCGCTCGCTGCCGTCCCCTCGAACACGCCATCGGCCGTTCTCGCGAAACAGCGTCATCTGGCTTCGCTGTCTCCACCAATGGTTAACATCCTGAGGGAGGGCAATCCACAGGTCTCCCTCGTCGCGCAAATCCGCCAGATATCCCAACAAGGTTCTGTACACCGCTAGCGACGGCCGTTCGAGGCTGTAGTCTGGATGAATTATGAAGCTCGCCAGCCCATGCTTTCGCATGATCAAACGAATTTGACTCTTCCAAAGCTCGACTGAATAGTCGCCCAGGATATGGAATAGAGAATAATCTTGCACAGTGGTTACAGGAAGCTCTAGAGTCCTGCCAATGTAGTACGGAAAGACTGTGCAACACCCGCCCCGCTGGGGATCCAAATGTGCAACATTCGGAATTGACATATCATAAGAAACATCAAGTGCCTCGTACCAGTCGGCATTTCGGTACAGTCGGCCAGACCGAAAGCCCTGGGCTGAATAGGCATGGGCGTAGCGGTTTATGGACTGAGCGCGAGCGAGAAACTTTTCGAAGCCATCGAACAGATTGCCGTCGTGATTTAGATCGTGAAGATTAACTTCGAAGCCTGCACTGCGGATTCCATCGACGAGAGTATTTGAGATCTTGTAAAGACCCTCCGGTATAAGTTGGAACGAAGCCTTTACGTCAAAGTCAGTGTCAATCTCCATGAGGCGTGGGATAAGCTCGCAGCCCGCCTTTGTATCCACGTCGTGCGTGACAATAGCGCAGCTCAAGGCGCCGTCCGGCCAGAACCAAATGAAGGGCACTCTCTCGATTCCCCGCGCCTTCATGGAGAGCGATAGCAGCTTTTCCATCAACTGCTCGACAGTCGTATCGACCGGCCATCTTGGAAAAGGCAACGAATCCCAATCTCGCAAGAATAGTCTTTGAAGATGCTTCCGCACCGATACGCCCAAAAGCGGGCGAAGCGCATAATAAACCTCCTGGACGAGCCGCCGCGAAAGCAGGGGTCGCTTGCTGGCATGCCCGTTTGTTGCGTAGCGCTCTCGGCGCAAGTTCTCGACGATATCGGAAGGGTCAAATGGCAACCGGAGAGTTGAGCCGTCCCAGGTTACGCCCTCCGACAAATCCGCGAGCTTGTTCCCATTGATTGTGTTAGAAGAGCTGCCACATGACCGGCCAAAGCAGACAAGTTCCTTGCCGAACCCAAAATATGTGGATTGTGAAGAGGGTGCGCCGGCCAAGGCAAAATCTATGAAGCTTTCAGGACAGCGATAAAAATCAACTAGGGGCGTGTTCACGACCTGGTGTATGGTGCCAGAGGTGCCGTCTTGGCGTCCGATCAGAGCCGTTGGGGCGAAGCACCGGCGCGCCACCAAACTGCGTCCAACATCGAATAGTCGCTCGGTCAGCACGGCCAACTAGTGCTACGCTGTTTGCGCACGTCGGGGTAAAGAACTGAATACTCCTTGGTCTGCTGGCCGTTACCCTCTGGCGTTCCCGGAAACAAGTGGAAAGAGATCTCCATCCGCTCAACCTCCTCCGGCTTCAGGTACCCACGCAGGGCTCCCTCCACCTTCGTGTTGAGCGCCTCTACCGTCGAATCCACCTCGGCAGGATTCACCTCTGTAAAGATCACCCCCAGGGTGTGATTCTGTCGGTACCAACCGCACAGATCGTTCTCCCGAATCGCTCCCTCTAAAGCAGCCGTCACCGCCAAAAACCTTGACCCGCCATTCCCGCCAAACCCTTCTGCACCCTCCAGCAGCATCAACAGGAAGGGCTGCCTCGACCGCTCGGCCCGCCTCTGCTCCAGCCTCAGCGCCTGCACAAAGTGCTTCTCCGCCGCCCAAACTCGCCTCACCTCGAAGTCCACCGCGGCCAGGCTGCGGAGCGGAGCTGCCGTCTTCACTTTGCTCCGCAGGCTCGGGACTTTGCGCTCCCCGCTGACGACCGAGGGTCTGAGGATACTCATGTTATTTTTCGGGAGAGCTGCAGGAGAGAAGATCGATCCGGCCTTCAGCGTCTATTCTAAATCCTGGGCTGAACTCCCCACCCGGGCCTCAGAAGGGTAGTAGTTTAAGGCCGCACGGGGTGGGACTCCGGCACGTGTTCCACTTGGTGTAGCTCCGCCGGTTGACTTACAGCCTGTCAAGTGCCGTAAGCCTTATTCCTTAAGCACTAGGCTGGTAAATGAGGCCTTGCCTACCTTATCGGCCCCTAGAATAGGAATCGTGAATATCAGCCCAACAACCTACTCAGCCGCGCGGGAATCGGTTCCACCCTGCATCTCAGGAGCGGCACGTCAGACTTTTTCAGTGCCTCAAGCCTCCACCGTTGCCAGCCGGTTCGCCTCGGGAAATATCAATCGCCTTACCATTAGATCGATGTCCACCAAGTACTGGCAAGAGGCCGAAGGTCACTCCTGACCGGAGAACTGTATACTCTGAGCCGCTTTAGACACAACGCAGCCCTATTGAGAGTAATTCTTCTCTCAGTAGATCGGGAGTCGCGTTTCTCATCACCTCGGAGACCAGTCCTGAGTTTTCGTGCAGGATCATTTCCGCTGCGCCTTTTTGTGCGCCGTCGCTCCCGATCGTCCGTAGTAGTCTTTGTAGGGAGTTCGTGGCTGCGATCCGTTTAGCACTGTGCCCAGCAGCGGCTTATTGCGAAACATCTGCAGCGCCTTACGGGCCATATCAACAGAAGTTATTCCAGCACGGATGACGAGGAGGATACCGTCACACAACGCTGCAAGCATTGTGGCATCCGTGACCAGCAGGGCCGGCGGCGAATCCAAAACAATCCAGTCGAAAGCCGGGGCTAGACGTTGGAGAAACACCTCGAGCCGGCCGTTACTGATGAGGTCAGCCGGGTTTGTTTTGGGCGTTCCGCCCGCCACAAAGAACAGGTTATCCATCGGCCCACGTTGGATGACCGAGAAAATATCGGCGTCACCCTCCAGGTATTCGGAGAGACCGGGGCTTGCCGCTGCTCCCAAAGGCCGGTGCAAGCGCGAGAGGCGAAGGTCACCATCTACCACCAGTACGGATTCGTTGGGGCGGCGAGCCATCGTCTGCGCCAGATTCGCGCTGACGAAAGTCTTGCCCTCGCCCGATAGAGCACTGCTGATGAGGAGTCTCCGCAGCGGCTGCTTCCGGCGCACCTCGTAGAGGTACGAGCGCAGCCTTCGAAATTCTTCGTGGCTTATCGTCGAGTCCAGGGCTTCCTCGAGCATAACGGACCCAGCATCCGGCTTCCACGAGCTCCTGCTGCAGCGTTGGCGGAGCGCTAGGGAAGTAATGGCTTCGTCGGCCCGTCGGAATCCTGATACCTCCGCATCCTTACTGGACCGATCCGCCGGACGCGTTTGGACCGGCAGACGGTCGAGCACCACAGCCGATAGCGTCTGTAGATTATGCTGAGAGTCGTGCTTTGACCGGCTGGACATTGCGGAATCGTCTTGCTTTCTCATCCTATCTGCTACGCCTGCACTGTTAAGATCGTTGACTCCTCTGGTTGTCGATCACCCGGTGGCTGTGTCTTCCAACCCTTAAGACTTTGGACAACCGGAAGCGTCGCCACATTGTGAATCTTCAGCAAAACCTCGATATCACGCTCGTCGCGGATGGATTTGTCCAACATTTCGAGAAGCAAAGCCAGGGCTAGACCTACAGCAATACCGCCCCCGAGTCCACCCGCAAGAAAGAGGCTGCGCTTGGGAAAGTCAGGCTTGTCGGGGAGGTTGGGTGAATCGAGGATACGAAACCTCTCTCCCTGTTCCCGTTGTTCAAGTGAGGCTGACATTTGCGCTTCGCTCTTTTTCTGCAAGAGATCGTTGTAGAAGTGAAGCGCCGTTTCGTGATCCCGGGTGACGTTCTTGATTTCCTCTTCGACCACAGGGCTCAGTTGCAGCCGCTGCTCGTAATCCGCGATCTGTTGCTTAAGATGTGCTTGTTCTTCAGTTCGAGT
Organism: Candidatus Eiseniibacteriota bacterium; assembly: GCA_035500795.1. GTDB lineage: Bacteria > Acidobacteriota > Terriglobia > Terriglobales > Acidobacteriaceae > Sulfotelmatobacter. Next base: position 13,526 of record DATJWZ010000215.1, read on the forward strand.
CCGAATGATCTCGTCGTCCTGATGAATCTGAGCTCGAAGCTGCTGAACCTGAGGTGATTCGGACGTGACCTCTTGTGTGCTGGCCGTCGGAGTCGCGCCAACCTTCTTTTCCTTTTCGGCAACGGAACGTGCCGCAATCTGCTTTTTGAGGTCTTCTACCGCTGTCTTAAGTATAGCAACTTCGGGGTATTTAGGAGTGTAATGCGCTTCCAATTCAGAGAGTAGTTGCTGTTTTTTGGCGAGTTCGTCCTGCAACTCATCGACAGTTGCAACGGGCGCCGACCCAGGCAACTTTGAGGAGCTAAGCTGTTGTTGCAGGAGCGATTGTGTATAGGTGCGGTCCTGGATCGCCCTGTCGAGCGATTCTGTGGCAGCCTCGAGTTCGGCGTTGTGGTCCATGAGTACGCGAAAGTTCGTTTCCTGGTCATCTGGGAGGCGGCCGAGGTTCCGGCTTTTCACATCTGCCAACTTAGCGTCCTCAGCGTCCAGTTTCTGCTTGGCCTCATTCAGCTGCGCGGACAGGAAGTCACTTGTCCCTTGCTCAAGCTGCACACGTTGCTCAAGGCTCTCCTCGATGAACATGGTCGTGATGTCCATACACAACTCTTGAGCCATCCAGGCGCTTCGAGCCGTGCAACTGATGCTGAGCCCCGGAATCGGTTCGCGTCCGCTACCAGCCAACAAGCTGGCGAACTCAGCAGGAGCGATCACGATTGCCTTTCGCAGAGCATTGATTGCCTCCCCGGTTACGCGCTGGGCGGCCGGTTCCAGACCGTACTTCCGGACGAGTGGTTCCAGCCTGGTTCGGCTCAGGATCTGCTCCTGAATGGCGTTAATTCGCTCTATGAGGTCGCCAGTCGTCATCGGCTTTACTATTTCCGAGGGTACAGTCGGACGGTCGATGAAAATTAGACTCGTCGATAGATATCTCGGTGGCAGAATTCGCGCGGCGACGTAAGCCAAGATCGGACAAATCAAGACTGGAATTAAGATCACCCAGTATCTCCGCCGCAGAATGCCGAGATAATCTTCGAGGTCAAACTTGCGATGGCCTAACATAAGGGGTCCAGAAGAAGATCGCTATTATGTAATTCTCGGACAGGAGCGCGGCCCAGACCCTCACGCTGAGCTGCCTTAATCACAGCTGATGTCTGAAAGACGCGTATTCAAGCGGCTGTCGCGGAGATGTCCGCCTGTCGGTTCTGGAGCGGCCAACAGGTACGTCCGACTTATGCAGCAAATAGAGAAGAGGTCCTAGAATCCCAAGGGCTAACAGTGAGAAGGGTATTCCTCCCCGACGATGCAATTCTCCGGTCAGGAACTGCTGGTCCGTGTGAACGCCAAGCCAGTACAACGTAACGATCCGCAAAGCGTTCTTGAAGATCGAAACCGGAACAACGCTGGAAGCGAACAGGGTCTTCTTCCACCCTGACCGGAGAAAGAGATGGCCTGCGACAATGCTGCCGATCAGCAGTCCCAGCGTCGAGCGGATGCCGCTGCACTGCTCAGCCACCTCGATGCCGCCTAGAGGCGTGGAAAGAACGAAGCCGTTCCGCAGCACGGGCGTGCCGGCAATTGTCATGAGCAGATACGTTAGATGGCACGACGCCTTCTGAAGGACAACGGTGACGCTGTCCAGAAGCTGTCCAGGAATTGGCACGATCAGAACCAAGAAGAGAAGTGGAAAAAGTGCGGCGCGAGCAGCACTCCTGCCGTAACACAGGACAAAACTCCCGATTACGAGGGTTACGACGCAGGCTGCCCCGGCTGACAGGGATGCCGTCGAGTTTCCGCTCCTGACATGGGGCCACAGCACAGTGCCAACAAGGCCGGCCGCAATCAGAGACATCCCGGGCAAGAAAGCCCAGCGAACTTCCGCGAAAATCGCTGACCTCTTGCGGAGGACCAGAGCAAGACTTACAACAGGTATCAAGATGATGTAAGAGTACAGGTCCTGGGCAAATGAAAAAGCTATCAGACTTGCCAGGTTGCCCCAATAGCTGGCTACCACGGCGGCGACCACTACCAAGAAACAAATGTGTTGCTGCCTGTCGCGAATCGTGTTGGGGGAGATTCCCGGTGTTAGACTTTGACTCGTCAATGAGGTTCTGGTTCAACCGATGTGCTTGTAAATCAAGTTCCCTAGTAGCGTGAGACACGTTTTCGGCGCATGCGAAAAGATCGTCTTTGCGACGTTTAACTTCCAGCCCGGTTGAGATGCCGTCGCGCATCCGGCCGGACATGCCCAGTATGTGAGCCTGGACCGCGCCGCGGCCCATCGATCCTTAAAGGTGATCAAGCCTGGGCTATCGAGGTCCGATCGGCCCATATCAAATTCACGAAGTCCGTTTGAGATAGCCTGCTCGATTGCCTTCCATAATAGAAGCTGCATACCGCCGAAACGATGAAACCTGCGATCCGAACAGCCGTACTTATAGGTCAGCACATCTTTGAACCGCAGAGTCATAATGGCTGCAATCGGCTGACGATCCTTTGAGGCGACGCCGATGTTGAGCTGGTCGCCCAGGCAATCCATCAAGTTGCGAAACCAATCCAGCGGTTGCGGCGGCAACTCCTGTCTGCGCCGGGAGATCACCAGTAGCCGATAGAACTGACCCAACAATTCGGCCGAGTGCCCGTCCTCCCAAGTTAGGCCCTCGCGCTCCGCGCGCCGGATCTTCCTTTGCACGCAGTCCTTGTGAAGTCTTCGAAAAACACGATCGCGACCGTCCTGAAGGTCCAACCTGTGAAAGACGAATTCTTGAGACTTTTCGAGCCCGCTGCCCGCGCAGAGAGTCGCGAGCGGGCGTACCTCAACTCGTCTGTATCGCCGCCTCCGGAATTCCTCCATCACCCCCCCCATCAAGGCGGCGAGCTCTTCTGGACTGCAGGCCAAAGGTTCGCAATGGTCTGAGAAAGGCAAAGAAACGATGCGCCGTCCGGTAAGCCAACTGTCGATCTGACAGAAAACGACCCCGCTTCTTAGCTCATCGTCGGGACTCGAGGGCGTAAATACAATAGGGCGGTAATCGTAAGTTCGCTGCAGGGCACGGAGCCAACCTATTGTGTGACAGACCGAGGCGGCTGGATGTGAACCGATAAAGACCGGCCATCGGGTGTCAGTCAGCGGATCGAGCGTGAAGAGCGCGTGCTGTTTGATTCTGTCCTTAGGAACCCAAACCGGTATGGCTGCCAAGCCCGGCCGTCGGACCGGGCTCCGCAGGTTATGGCGATGGAGATATAGGCTGATCGCTGCCAGCCTATACGCAATCGCCCGTAAGAATCGGGTTGTGGGGTTGATATTTGGACTTGGATCTACGCGCTGGCTGAAGCAGAGGACTTGACCGTGGTCTTGTCCATCAACTTGCAAGCCACACCAATCGCCGCCAGTGCCAGCAGCAGCGACCACAGTGTCATGGGTTCCGGCATGGCCACGGCCAAGAACTCTTGAGGCCTGTTGGAGGGCTGACCGGTCCACGTAGATGGTGTGTAGATCGTACCCGAATAACTGCAGGAGCCTGAACCGCAAGCGCTCTCGGCAGCCTGAAGATCGTTGGCAATCTCGGTCGCGTAGGCACCTACGCCCGCGCTGTCCGAGAAACCCGGATCAAAGAGATCCCAGAGAGCGTACTGGTACTCCCCGGCTGTCACAGTGTCCGTGATGTTCGCCATGATCTGCTGGGCGAGCCATCCCGCCTCCTGGTAACCGACCGAGCCGTATGTGCTGTAGAACAGGGCTCCGCTCGGGTTAGAGAAAGTCTCTGTCGTAGCCGTCCAGCTTTCGCCTTTGCTGATCTCGTCGTAAGCATCATCGCAGATTAGGCTGTACGTCCTACCATTAACAGAGATTGTATAAGGAGCAATGTAGTAGTCGCCGAGGTATTGGCTGACACCCGTGAGCTCCATTGACACGGTGTCAGCCCGCAGCTTCCCCGGCGGCCCAAGCATGAACGCCAGAAGCATAGCGAACATGCCCAGGGTATACTTTCTCACTGATTCACCCCCTTTCATTTGAGTGAGTGCTGCAGGATGCAGTGACAGGCCTCGCGACGACCTTAAGGTGAGAGCCGTCGACAGGCCGCACTAGGCTTTCGCATGAGCGCGACTGGTTGGCAGCACTGCATTCTGCAACCCTCCAAGATGGCGTTAACGTCCTCGCTAAATGTGTCCGACGAGTTGGCGGCTACCGGCGCTCTCAGATTCTGACGCGCTGAACTCGGCGATAGCCTCAACGATTCTCTCTTGTTGCTCGCTCCTAAGCTGCGGGTACATTGGCAATGACAGAATTTGAGCTGCAGCCCCCTCTGTTACCGAAAAATCTCCATTCCGGTAGCCGAGGCTCCTGAATGCCGCCTGGAGGTGCAAGGGAATCGGATAATGGATGCCGGTGTCGATCTGGGCGCTCGCCAAGTGCGCCTGAAGAGCGTCTCTCTCCTCAGTACGGATGACGAATAGATGATAGACAGGCTCTGACCACGCAGGGACAAACGGCAGGATGACTCCTTCAGGCCCAGACGAAAAGAGTTCCCGATAAGTGTCAGCCGCGGCTTGGCGCAGTTTGTTCCAATCGGCCAGGTGCTTTAGCTTGACGTCGAGGATGCCGGCCTGAATGGCGTCCAGCCGCCCGTTGAAGCCTTCGATGTCGTGATAATACTTGCGGGGTTGTCCGTGGTCGCGCAACATGCGTACGCTCCGAGCTATCTCGGGGTCATTGGTGGTTACGGCCCCGGCCTCACCGCAGGCACCCAGGTTCTTGCCTGGGTAAAAGCTAAACGCCGCTGCGGTTCCCATCGACCCCGCAGTCCTCCAAGAGTCCAGTCTCCTCGAGAAATAGCGGGCTCCATGCGCCTGGCAAGCGTCTTCAATCACTTTCATGTCGTAGCGTTCAGCGAGTTCTAGGATGGGATCCATGTCCGCCATTTGCCCATAGAGGTGTACGGGAATGATGGCAGCCACTCGTTTGCCGCTCCTCCGGCTCACCAGACTTCCAGAAGTCTCGTCAATGTCACATTGCTCGTCGAGGTACTCTTCGAGACGCGGGACGTCCATGTTGAAGGTGCGCGGATCGATGTCAACGAATTCCGGCTGCGCACCGGCCTGGAGAATGGCTTCGACAGTGGCGGCAAACGTATTTGGCACCGTAACCACAGCATCGCCGGGGCCGATGCCGGCAGCCAGCAGAGCGAACTTCAGGGCGTCAGTACCGTTGCTCACCCCGACAGCGAATTTCGTTCCACAGAACTCAGCGAAATTTCGTTCGAATCGCTCCACTGCGGGCCCACCAATAAAGGCCGCGTTCCTGAGTGCGGTCTGAAATACCGCCACCAGTTCTGCCTCTAGTTCGGAATGAGGTGCGACGAGGTCGAGGAAGGGAATTTTACTCGTATTGTTTATATCCATCTTTGATTTTACTTTCTGGATGCCTCTCGTTGATTTTGGCCGTTCCTATCACTCCGATGTCATCGTTTCGCAGGCCGTGAGTGAATTGAAGCTTTCACACGGCGGATATCGCTAATCCTGATGCTCACGACAGGATGGACGTGACGTTTGCCAACCTTGCCTCAGGCTCTGAGGCTGACGCCAGCGGTTCGCCTCTTTCAGCTTCGACTTTTGGGTCGATGAACCGGAGCACTCGAGCGGGGTTGCCGGCCACGACGGCATGCGCTGGCACGTCCTTGGTGACGACGCTACCAGCACCGACGAGGGCGTGTTCGCCAATCACCAGGTTCGATAGGATGGTGGATCCCGAACCGATCGAGGCACCTTGCCTCACCAGGGTTCTTCCAACTTCCCAGTCCTCTTCGGTCTGAAGCACGCCGTTGGGCGTGGTCGCGCGTGGGTAAGTGTCGTTCGTGAACGTCACGCCGTGACCCACGAACACGTAATCTTCGATGGTGACGCCTTCACAGATGAAGGTGTGACTGGAGATTTTGCAGCGTTTTCCAATCATGGCGTTCTTTTGGACTTCAACAAAGGCTCCGATCTTAGTCTCGTCGCCCACCGCACAGCCATACAGGTTGATGAACTTCGAAAGCTTGACCCCGCGGCCAAGCTTCACGTCGGGAGCAACGCAACAGTATTCACTCATAACAGAACCGTCTTGCCTCTCTCTTTCAAGGACTGATCGGCAGCTTCCAGCATCTGCACGACCCGTAACCCGGCAAGGCCGTCGTTGATCGGCCGCTCGTTATTCCGGACGCAAGTCAGGAAGTGGCCCAACTCGCTGCGCAACGCCTCGCTCTGCTCGATTCTGGGAGCCCACATGTCGCCGGTGCGATAGCTCACCAGCAGGTCGTACACTCCTTCCCGACGGGTTACCTGAGCTCCCTTGTCGTAAATCTTGAGTTTCTCGTCCGGGTCCAGGTCATTCCACACCAGCATCTTCTTCTCGCCCCCGATCAGTGTAGTCCTCACCTTCACTGGCGAGAGCCAGTTCACGTTGATATGGGCAATGACGTTACCGGGAAAGTAAACGGTGATGTAAGCCACGTCCGCGTGCCCGTTCAGGTGGGATTCACCTGTAGCCACCAAGGCTTCCGGCTTAGCCTGGATTAAGTGATCCATGATTGACAGATCGTGCGGCGCCAAGTCCCAGATCACGTTCACGTCATGCTGGAACAAGCCCAGGTTTACACGCGTCGAATCGTAGTAGTAGAGGTCCCCTAGCGCCCCTTCGTCGACCAATTGCCGGATCTTCCGCACTGCCCCTGTGAACAGAAAGGTGTGGTCTACCATGAGGGTGAGCTGCTTCTGGGCCGCGAGCTCAATCAAGCGTTCCGCTTGCGCGGAGGCACAAGTGAAGGGTTTCTCTACGAACACATGCTTTCCGTTCTCTAGCGCCTGCTTAGCCAACTCGTAGTGCGTCCACACCGGTGTGATCACCGCCACCGCGTCGATCTCGGGCGAGGCCAGCACCTCAGAGGCCTCAGCGGTGGTCTCAAGGCCGGGAAAGGCCTGTCTGGCCCGACGTAGGGCCTTGGCATCGCGATCGCAAACGGTCGTCACTCGTGCGCCTTCCAGACTCTGCAGATTGCGCACGATGTTGGGACCCCAGTATCCGTAGCCAATCACTCCAATACGGATCATGCTGTCCGGCATAAAGTTCAGTACGCTCCTTCACCCGAGAGCACCGCTCGGGGAGTTTGCGCCAGGATGCGCAGATCGAGCCACAACGACCAAGCCTTGGCATAACGCAAGTCCAGACGCACCATCTCATCAAACGTAGTGCGGCTCCGCCCACTGACCTGCCACAGGCCCGTCACCCCTGGTTTGGCCTCTAACAGACGCCGCCGGTGCCAAGCGTCGTAGGCGTCCAGTTCGTAAGGGATGGGAGGCCGCGGCCCCACCAGCGACATCTCTCCCTTCAGCACGTTCAGGAACTGTGGCAATTCGTCCAGACTGGTCTTGCGCAGCCATCGGCCGAGGGGCGTCACCCGTGGATCGTGCCTGATCTTGTAAACGGGCGCGCCTGCTTCACCCGCCCGGTTAGCCTTGCCTTTTCCTTGGATCAAGCCCTTCACATACTCCTGGTGGACGGCCGCGCTACTATTCGCGTACATAGAGCGGAACTTCAGAAACGTAAAGCGCCGCCCATACTGTCCGATCCTCATTTGCCGGTACAAAATCGGCCCCTTCGAGGTCAGTTTGACGGCAGCAGCAATCACAGCGAACAGGGGAGAAAACACGAGCAAAGCGACGGAACTGCCTCCCAGGTCCACGAGCCGCTTGGTCAGCAAGGCCAGCTTGCGCCCCCCATTGCGTTTGCTCATCTCGGGATAGAGCACCGAGTTTTCTGAGGCTCGCCAACCATCCCCATCCGAGGGTTCGGGAAACAAATGAAAGGAAATTTGAATACGCTCGATCTCCTCCGCCTCCAAGCGCTTCCGCAGAGCCTCCTCCACCTTGGCGTTCAACGCCTCCACGGCTGAGGCTACCTCGGCGGCATTTACCTCGGTGAATATCACGCCCAGGGTCCGGTCCTGCCGATACCAGCCAAGCAGATCAGTCTCCCGGATCGTTCCTGCCAAAGCCGCCGTAACCGCAGAAACCATCTGGCCGTCCGGCTCCCGCTCACCAAAGACCTCGGCGGCCTCCAGCAGCATCAGCAAAAAGTGCTGCCCCGAGCGCTCCGTCCGCTTCCGCTCCCGGCTCAGCGCCTGCAGAAAGTGTATCTCCTCCGCGAGCACCTGCTGCCTCTCGAACTCCACCGCAGCCAGCCTTGGGGAAGGAGAATGAATCTTCACCCTCCGCCAGAGGCTCAGAGGTTTCCGTTCCTGTGCTGGAACCGAGGGTTTGAAAATACTCACTGGTGCTCGGAGGAGTTGCAGAAAAAAGACGATCGATCAGGAGTTCAGCTATGTTCCTTGGGAAAGCGGCTTGGTATACCCGCCGCTGCACCGAGTCTACAATAGTCTCTCACGCCGCGCGGCGCCTTGACTCCGACACCCGCTCCACTTGATACGCGTCCACTTCGGTGGCTACCGACTGCTGCAGCAGTTCGACCGACAGCACTAGCCGGTATTGATTCTTCTTGCGTACAAGGATGCCCTCAAACCCCGCAAGCGGACCCGTCTTCACCCGCACTCGATCCCCCACCTTCAGGAAGGGATGCGGTTCCACCCGCAGCCGTGTCTCTACCAACTGCCGCATGGCATCGATCTCAGCCTGGGTCACAATCCCGGCTCGGTCACCCTCGCTCACAATCGAGTGGAATCCCGTCGTGGTCACGATGTCCAACCGGCGTTCCAGACCGCCTCGGATGAAAACGTAAGAAGGAAACAAGGGCACCGATACTTGCTTCACCCGGTCCTTCCACCGGTGACGTGCTTCGTAGAGTGGCAGGAAGGTCTCAAACCCCTTCTCGGCCAGAAGCTGCTGCACCACCCTTTCGTGCTGATACCGGGTGTACAGAGCATGCCACGCTACCGGACTGCCGCTGTTGTCTTCCTGATGCATATAGCTCCGCCCTTTGACTTACAGCCCCTTCAAGGACCTAAGCCTTCCCTTCTGAAACGATCGACCGTGTTTCAGAACCGCGCTAACCTTTATCGGCCCTTCGGCCGGATTCCCTGAACTTCGCCCCGACCACTCACCTCATGCTGAGCCGGGGCCGCTATCCGATCTCAGCGACGCCAAGCCACATCCCAGGCGCAGTTCAGGCCACGACCGCCCGTCCCGATCGCACGAAATGAAACTTGGTGATTCTCGCCGCCAGCCCGCTTACTCGCGCGCTCCCCGGCTTGCTGAGGGCCCGCACGATCACGCCGTAACACACCACCTGCGCCGCCCAGTTGCCCGAATTCACTGCGCCCAAGTTGAACCTGATCTCCACGGTGCTGTTCGGCCATGCCGCATGATCCGTCTCGAACAACACCCCCGACTCGCTGATGTTCACCATCGTTCCCTGGCGCCACTCCGCCTCACCGACTCTGCGGTAGCGCAGCACCGTCCGGATCGCGAACCGTTGCGCCCGCTGCCGTTCGCTTGCCGGGGATCGTCGCATTGCCGCTCCTGCACCATCGGCAGAGGGCCGATGCAACTCCTCGGTGTTCGGGCCGAAAGCTCGGAGCGATGCCTCAGAGCTTGCACCTTTTTGAACACCCTTCGAGTCAGGCTGCCGGTTCACGCCGGGGAATGTCATTCGCATTTCCATTACACCGGTTTCCCCACAAGACCGACAAGTGGACGAAGGTCACCCCCGCGACGGAATGGTGTACTTAGAGCTACTCTACCGGCTAGTAGGGCATCTGAGGGCGGAGTCTCGTTCATCAGGTCTGGGAGCCACATTTCTCATGCCTGTTAGAGACAGATCGTGTAAGACACCCTCGTATGCCTCGACTAGTTACTGGCACTCTCGGGCTATTGACAGCCCAAACGGCGGGTGAGAGAGGGGAGACTCAGAAGGCCCTAAAGACCAGATCGTCTCTGTTGGACACCCACAAAGCCAGTGCGTGGAGTGGGATATCTTTCCCGAGTCACATTAACTCAAGTGGTATTTCGAATGATTAAACAATGGGCAGGTCCTGCTCATCTCAGGTGAGTTCTCTAATCTTATTAGCGTCGTAATTGCGAACCAAGCCGGAGTACCGCCGCTGACCAAGCGCGGCATGGCAGTGGCGCAGTGGGGTCGCCGAAGGGCTCACCAACGCCGCGCTTTCAGTGCCGAGCTTGCGAATTGGGTCATCGGGAGAACGGGTGACCGGCGACGGCGCGGGCTGGTTCGCCGGCACAAGCTGTATAAGGCTACTTCCCGGCCATCCTCCCCATAAACATTTGAATGAACTCCTCAGCCTTCACCCCTACCGCCACATTCACGTTCGGCTGCACGGTATCGACGGCCTCAATCCACAGGTGCCCGTCGTGAGGCACGTTGCGTTCAACCGTGTCCCTCCGATTTGCCACGGTTTCTCCGCGTGTGAACTGCCCGCGTGTCTCGATGTCCACTCGCATCGACTGCGACGTGACAATGCTCGGATTGACGGCGACGCCCACGGCGAGCGGGTCATACATCGGCACACCCTGGTCGCCGTTCTTTTCTGACAGGTCCTCCAGGAAACTGAGGACGCCCACCACAAAATCGTTCTCCGGACCGTGAGTGCGGGCAAGCTGAGCCAAGTGGGCGCGCGTCACCAGCGTACGGTTGCCCACGTCAAGCCCCACCATGGTGATGGGCCATCCCGCGTTGAACACAATCTGCGCGGCCTCGGGGTCACCATAAATGTTGGCTTCGGCAGCGGCGTTGACGTTTCCTCCAGAGATCGAGCCACCCATAATCACCACGTCGCGCACCAGCGGCACGATCGACGGATCCTTGGAAACCGCCAGGGCGATGTTGGTCTCGGGACCGATCGGGACCAGCGTAATCTCGTGCGGGAGCTTGTGCACAAGCTCGATAATCAAATCGGGACCGAAGCGAGCGTCCGCCCGGCACTTGGGTGAGGGAAGCTCGATGTTTGCGAGACCGTTCAGGCCATGCCAATACTCCGCCGTCACCAGCTTCTGGTTCAGCGGATGCTGCGCGCCGGCAGCAACGGGAACATCGCATCGGCCCGCCAGCGAGACCAGGCGCAGGGCATTGTCCAAGCCCAGTGCCGCGGTGACATTGCCCGGAACCACCGTCAGCGCCTGCACGTCGAGCTCGGGCGAATTGAGCGCCAGCAGGATGGCCATAGCGTCGTCGGTGCCAGGATCGGTGTCGATGATCACCTTGCGCGGCGTGGAAGGCGCGGGTTGATTCCCCACGGCGTCGCCGACGTTTTTGGCAAGGGCGACCGAGCGAGGATAAAGAGCGCCTGCCATGAGACAGACTCCGAAACCAAAGGTCAACGCCGCACGCATCACTAAGCTTGTGGTCACCGCTTTTCTCCTGGGATTCGGACTTAACTCAGCGTTGTATCGTACCGCAAGCGCCGGATGCTGACCTACAGGTTTGTCGAGAGACTGTATACACAGCCGTCCACTCGGTTATTCCCAGGCGCAGAAGATATCGACCAATCCTGTCGATTAATGGCTTTCAGGGCGGGATTTCGCGCTCGAAATGACAGGTATCATGGAGTGGAAGTTCGAGATTATAGTAGGCTACGTGTATAGTCATCCACTAGCTATCGCTCAACGATTGAAGTGTGGGCCGCACGCTCAGAACCGAGCTGAGCAACGCCCGCCGACGGCACCCGGCGCTGCTCAATCATCTGCTCCACCTGAGCGGCCACGGCTTGCATCCTTTGTTCGGGAGGCCAGTGAGTCCAACCGAAGGGAAAAGCCACCGGGGTTGCGGTAGAGATGAGAGTAACTTCCGCGCCCAGCTTCTGATCCGGCGCGCTCAGGCCGGCGAGTACCCGCTTCTGCACAGCTTCCGCGCCCGCTGGTTCGGTAGCGGCCAGCACGAAAAGGCTCGCCGCGTCCGGCCCTGACTCCACCGGCGGCAGCACCACATCCACTTCCGGCCGCACGCAGCCCGTCACAAATTCCCGCAGGGACTCGAGCGTGGCCGCATCCAGCGGGACCGCGGCGTTGCCTCGAAGTGACTGCACCGAAAGTTCGATCAGAGATAGGGGCCCAGCAGGCGGCGTCTTGCGGCCCAACTCCGAATAGAGCTCGCCCACCACGGTATGAGCGGGCAGCACAAAACGGAAGGTGCTGCCGTGATTCACCGCGCTTTCCACCCAGATTCTGCCGCCCTGCCGCTGCACCAATTCCCGCGAAATATAGAGTCCCAAGCCCAGCCCCTTGGCTGAAGGGCCTCTTCTCGACACCTGGAAAAGCCGGTCAAACACTTTGTCAAGATCATCCGCCGCGATGCCGCAACCCGTGTCAGCCACCGCCACCTCGACAAACGAGGAGTGGCCGGCGAACGGCCGCGCCGTGACGGTCACGCTTCCCTTCTCGGGCGTGAACTTGATGGCGTTCTCAATCAGATTCGTCAGCACTTCGTACGTACGCTGAGGGTCCCCCCACACCACGGGGACTTCAGGCGTAAACTCCGCGCGTAGCGCCACCTGTTTGGCTTCAGCCCTTGGGCCGAGCGTCTGGAGGCTCTCCTTGATGAGCCGGGTCATGGAGAACGGTATCGGTTCCACCCGCAGCTTCCCGCTTTGGGCCCGTACCATCGCCAGCAGATCATCAATCATGCGGTTGACTTGGCCGGCGTTTCGCACCACCACTTCCAGATACTCGCGTTGCTCGGCGGCGAGCGGACCGGCGAGATTATCCAGCAGCAGGTTCGCAAATTGATCGATGGCCGCGAGCGGCGAGCGCAATTCGTGCGAAATGTGTGACAGGAACTGGTCTTTCAGATCAAACTGCTCGGTTTGCCGGCGGTGAAGCTCTGCCTCCAAACGCTGCTTCTCCAAGGCGTGACGCGCCACCCGCGCCAGCAGCGGGCCATCCACCTGGCCCTTCACCAGATAATCCTGCGCTCCCGATTGCATGGCCTCAATCGCCAGCGGGTCGTGCTCTTGAGCGGTTAACACCACCACGGCCGCGTCCGGCGCTGCGGCTACTACGCGCTGCAGCGTCTCCATTCCCCGGCTATCCGGCAGCGCCAGATTCAGCAGAACAAGGTCTGGACGGTTACCCGACAATTGCTCCAGCGCGGCTGACAACGCTGGAGCGGACCACACCTCAAATGAACCGATGGCCGCCAGAAGTTCGCGAATCAACCGCGTCTCGCTTAGATTTCCCTCCACAACCAGGACGCGCGGCGACGGCGCGACGGAGCCGTTACCCGAGAAGCTCGGTCGTGGGGACAATTCCAAAACGGACGATTGCCGTGTGTCAGGAATCATTTCGATTGCCAATTACCAGAGGGTCTATTTCACAATTACTTTACAAATCGCGGCTTAGGCGGCGGCTTTGCGCTGAACTTGCTTGTTTTCCTTGTACTCATAATAAAGGGCTTCTTGGCTTTGTGTAAATTTTACACAAAGCCACCAAGTTATTGATTGCACGTGGCTTCTTGGCTTTGGCACGAACCCAAAATTGTGTAACATGCTGATTCTAAATTACCTCTTGGCTTTGGGGGGTATGGGGGTGGGGGGGGTGGGGGGGTGCACGCCTCCTTTACCAGTTGTATAACTACCGGCGCATTTCCCTCCACCGGGACCTCGCCGTCGCCGCGAAAGGGCGGGGGCTGAAGCCAGGCTCTTAGGTGCTGAAGCTACGCCTTCAGTCGTTTGCAATTCCTGCGTGTGTCCAAACACTGTAACCAATTTCCTTTCAATATGTTGACGGCTTCCAATGAACTAAACTGCCTGTTTTAAGCAAGTTGACGGCTTTCGTTCCATGAAAAAATCGTCGGCTTTTGTTTTCAGTAAGTTCACGGCTTCGTCCGTAATGTTTTGCTTTGCGAAGGTCCCGTCCTGGAAGCTAGACGCCGTCCTTCGCGCGGCGAGCCTCCCCCGTCACGCAGTCATTCCCGCGTAGGCGGAAATCCGCTGCAGAATACCGACCCCACGAAGCCGAGAACGCCAACAGTCTTGCAAAACCTAAATGCCGATGGGCGCCGGTACGCTGGGAGAGGCCCTTGCGGAAGCTGGCCGTCGTGCGCGTTGACTACTGTCTGTCGCCCAAGTAAAAACATGCCGGTACCCACCGCACTCCTATTACTGGATAATATACAGCAAACTAGGATTGGTGGCCAGCGAAATGCCCGTGAGACCCGCGGCTGAAGAATTGAATGATTCCGACCGATAATCTGTCAGTTCAGCATTTGGTGAAACTGGCACGCCAGTATGACTCCAGGCGGAAAATCGGGATAGTCTCACGAGGATTCGGAAAGGGCGGGGCTTCAGCCC
>DATJWZ010000216.1:0-3944 GCA_035500795.1 Candidatus Eiseniibacteriota bacterium
CACCGCGCACGCATTGCCCGCGAGATGCAAGCTGACTACGTTCTTAATCCAGCGAAAGAAGACGTGAACGCTATCGTCATGGAGAAGACTGGCGGCCTTGGCGTCGATGTGGTGCTCGAGATGGCTGGTCATCCTGACTCAATCCGAACAGCGTTCGACATCGTGCGCCGCGGCGGACGCATTTCTCTTCTTGGCCTGACGTCGAAACCAATTCAGCTGAACTTCTCTGAAGACATCATTTTCAAAGGCATCACCATCCAAGGCATTAATGGCCGCCGCATGTATCAGACGTGGTATCAGATGACCGCGCTGCTCAAAGCAGGCAAGCTCAATCTGCATCCTGTGATTACGGATCGAATCTCGATGAAGGATTTTGGTAAGGCGATGGAGAGACTGAGAACCGGCGAGGCGAGTAAGATCCTGGTTTATCCAAATGGAGTGAGGTAAGAAAGGCTTCGGACTCACTGGCGTCTGGCCTCCGGAAGCCGGGTGGCAGAAGCTGGGTGCCGAAATCATGAGCCTAGACGGATACGTCCGATGCACCTGTATTCGCGATGGCAAGGCGAAAGAGCCGGCTCCATTCCCAGAGCGCCTCACATTCAATGAGACCGGAGCTCCCTCGTTGACGGGCGATCCTGATGATGACGAATGGGAAGCGCATGACGAATGGGTGCAGAATGCGTGCGAGCATCAAGGCTTCCTTGCGTCGGAATTTCTTGGCAACATCAATCGCGTACGAAACGTGCGCGACTTCCTCAAGGGACTGCAGGGCGATCCCGGACCAAAATTTCCAATCCTGTTGAAGAAGGTCGTCTACGATGGCACGCACACTGGTGACTTCTTGCCCGCGAAACGCACGGCGGCGCTCATGAAGGAAGTCGATCTCGTGCTCGGATCAAAAGACATCCTCACGCAGGGCGAGGCAGAATTTTTTGAGAGCATGAAGCGGCTGTGCGAAGCGAGTGTGGCGACGGGGAATCCTATTGGTTTTTGAACTTCTTTTTCGCAGATGCACGCGGAGTAGGAACGGACCTGAAGCCGGCGCCGGGCAGCCGCGGCTGAAAGTGTTCCAGCAGGAACACTTTGTAAAGTACGCGATTTTCTTTCAGTGCAATCTTAATTTCGTGTGGGGAAATAGTCATTCCCTGTAAATACTTGATCCGGGCCGCTTGCTTTGATTTGCCGAAATATCGGCAGTGAGAGAATGCCTTTCTCGAGGTTGTGGATTTCCCATTTTGGGACTTAACACAGGAGAGCCCGGGCTCCAATCAGCTCCGTACATGGGGAGAATGCCTTTTGCGGCCCACGTACAGCCTAGCTACTAGGGATCCTTCGACTGCGCAATCGCTTCACTTCGTTTTGCTCTTGCTCCGCTCAGGATGACAGTTTTTTTCTGTGATTGATCGATTTCTGCCGGACAGCCACCGCTGTCTACACACGAATATTTTTGGGGTATTAGACTTGAGTTGATACTTTGACGCGTGCATTTGCGTAACACCGCGGAAAAGAAGTTCTGAGGCTATCTATGACGACAGCGACCCGTACTAATCCACTTTCTTATCTCACGGACCAACTCGACGAACTTAAGGCTAAGGGAACACACTTCAAGCTGCGTGTGCTTGAGGACGAGCAGGCGCCTGTCTGTACGTTTGACGGCAAGATGGTCATCAATCTTGCCTCGAACAATTATTTGGGGCTGACAACGCATCCCAAGCTGCGAGAGGCCGCGCTCGAAGCGACTCGCAAGTACGGCGTGGGATCGGGCGCAGTGCGCACCATTGCGGGCACGATGAAGATTCACATGGAACTGGAAGAGAAGATCGCGCGCTTCAAGAATGTCGAAGCGTGCGTCGTCTTTCAGTCCGGATTTGCGGCGAATGCCGGCACGGTATCGGCCGTGCTGGGGAAAGATGACTTCATCATCTCCGACGCGCTGAATCATGCGTCGATCATTGACGGCGCACGGCTTTCGAAGGCGAAGATTCTGGTATTCCGCCACAAAGATATTGCGCATGCGGAAGAGCAACTTGCCAGCGTGAAGGACCAGCCGGGCAAGAAGTTGCTGATTACCGATGGAGTCTTCTCGATGGATGGCGACATCGGTCCGCTACCTGCTCTCTGTGATCTTGCCGAGAAATACGGCGCGATCATGATGGTCGACGATGCGCACGCCTCCGGCGTTCTTGGCCGCAACGGCCGCGGTACCATTGACCATTTCCACCAGCATGGACGCGTGGACATCCAGGTGGGTACGCTATCGAAGGCCATCGGCGCGCTTGGAGGATATGTCTGCGGCACGCGCGACCTCATCGACTTCCTCTATCACCGGGCACGTCCGTTTCTGTTCTCGACTTCGCATCCGCCGTCCGTCGCAGCCACATGCATCGCCGCCTTCGATGTGCTGGAGCAGGAGCCCGAGCGCATGGAGAAGCTCTGGGAGAACACGCGCTTCTGGAAGAAAGAACTCGGCCTGCTCGGCTTCGACATCGGTGGCAAAGCTACACCGGCCAGCGAAACACCGATCACGCCAATCATCATCGGTGACGGCAAGCTCACTATGGAGTTCTCGCGCGAACTGTTTAAAGAAGGCGTGCTTGGGACGGGAATTGCATTTCCGACGGTGCCGGAAGGCAAGGCGCGCATCCGGACGATCATGACGGCCACGCACACGAGCGATGAGTTACAGAAGGCACTCGGGGTGCTGAAGGCGGTGGGGAAGCGGATGGCAGTTTTAAGCTAGCACCCGGTATTAACAGTCATATTCTCCGACCTCTACGATGCGATTTCGCTTCTTTGGTCGTGGCGTTGGCCGCTCACTAGCGGTCAGGTCACCGCCGTGGACATCGAGCGAATCAGGCAAAGCAACGGACGATATGATGCCCGCTTAGCGGTGGCGTACGAGTTTTCCGTGGGCGATGACGGCCCCTATACGGGGGAATGTTTTTGGAGACCCGCTTTTCTTTCTGTTAAAAGAGTTGGGTCGGCACGCCGAAAAGTCCGTCTCGGACGCCGGGTCTCTGTCCGCTACAGACCTGACGATCCCAGCGTGAACACGCTGGATCAGGGTGTTCGGGGTCTTCTCAAGCCGATCGGTTCTCGGCTGGACATTCCGCACTCGGATTGTAGCGGTCATCTATCTGGAAATATGTAATTGCGAAGCTGTATTAGCGAGCTTCAACCTTGGGGGCCGGCAGATTTCCCTTACACTCTTTCGTTGCGCTGGTAGGGATCCTTCGACTTCACAGGCGGTCCTTTTGGCTCGCCCGTTCCGCTCAGGATACATTTCCCGTTGCGGTTGAAGTGCTTTCGGCAGAAACCACAACCGAGCGGACAGCTGAGGGCGACGGTCCCTACCTGAGACCGCGTTACTCCGCTACTACCTCGATCGCTGACACCGTCGCGTATCCCGTCACTGGGACGAACTCCAGCAGGAGCTTTCCTTGGGCGTTTGGTTCCAGGCCTCGGACGATGCGCACCAGCGGATGATTCTCTCCCGTCTGTTTGAAGATATCGAGATTCGAAAGAATCGTCTTGCCGTTACAGAAGACGTTAAAGACGCGGTCTTCACTGGTTGATCCTCCGTTTCGTCCTGCCGCGTCGCCATTGTGTTCGATGAAATGCAGTGTCACCGTGTACCGTCCGGGAGCGACCGGGATGGCGTAGGAGAAGTGTCCCCAACGCTCGGTCTCGTAAAATTCCGGATCGTCTGTCCCCTCGGCGCTCTCCTGGCTGCTGCTGATCTGGCCTCCTTTGAAGTAAATATCGGGACTCCACCAGCGGCTGTCGTTGGAGTAGTACGGCACGTCGCGCGCGACGATGCGTACGGGACGAATATGTCCGCGGACCCCAGGAAGGATTTCGATGCCCGACAACATGGCGCTGCCGCTCCCGCCGGACGAAAAGCTCAAGTGGAGTTTGCCGTCGCTCGCTGGAGAAATATCGTG
>DATJWZ010000217.1:0-2716 GCA_035500795.1 Candidatus Eiseniibacteriota bacterium
CGCCTCGATTTCCTTCGATCGTTTTCAAACTACAACCACCGCTACAGCAACGCGAAGACCACACCTAACTTCTTGAAACCAAGTAAGGACGCGGCTTGCAGGATCAGGCCTCATTCGTGAATTCGCGAACTTCGCGAGAGAACTTCGTCACAAACAGCTGCACATGTTTCGGGGGTTAGCTCGTTTGAAGGATCCCACGAAGAGTACGAGCAAAGGTGTTACTTCGTCGCCTGTAGCTCGAGGCGCTTGAGAATGCCGCTGGCCGGGTCGAGCAGGATGACGTAGGGTTGCGGCTGGTGAATCGCCTGGGGATAGAACGCGATGAGGTCACTGCCGATCTGTACCGCATCCAGGCCTCCGCGAGCCGCGAGACCATCCTCACCCCGACACGAACTTTTGTTTGATTTCATAAGCCCTCCTCGATACAACGTCACGGTTTCCAGCTTTGAACATCTGTGTTCAAAATTGCACTTCCGGGCACTGAAAATTCTCATCCTCACGGTATACGACCTCGCGGCCGTCCTCGTCCCACTGAATTACCGTGACGTGCGTGTAGCCCTGTTCGTCGATGCGAACGCGGATCGATGTGCTCTCTTCCGTCATAAGCCAACCTGCTTTCCTCGTTCCTCCAAGACGACGCAATTCTTGCATGGCCTTGTCAACGGCCCTTGCAAGGATTCTCGCAATCGTTTTGTAGATTGCCTTCATGCTCGTGCCGGAAGCGCGCTTCGTTTTTTTCGTGTAGCGCTCGCTTCTGAACTTTGTGAAATGCAATGCACGTGCCATTGGTAAGTTCTTCAAAATGTTCAGCCATTGCGCATTTCAAGTCACAATTTCTCCGCGAATTCGCGAGGATGGCGAAAGACATACGGTGAATTCTGAGGGGGATCCTTAGCTGTAGTGCCGATGTCTCGTCGACCGCATCGCCATCAATAGCGAAGGACCTTGTCAGTTTGGATCTAAGGTCAGGCGCTGCGGCCGACAGGCCGAGCCGAGACCGGGAGAAGACGCAGCGTGAGTTGCTCGGCGGCAGAAAACGCAGCGCTGCGAATCAAGAGACTGCAGATCAGCGCCGTCAGACCGGACGACGAAAAGATCATCGAAATGGTCACAAACTGGTATATGGCCGCGTAGATTGGACTCGCTCCAGACAACAGCATGCCGGCCATCAGCCCCGGAATCCATACAATGCCCAGAGAACGGAGCGAATCGATCGCCGGAATCAAGCTCGCCTGAACGGAGATCTGCACATAGGGAGCGACGGTTTGTTTTGAATCGGCTCCTAGCGCCAAGCCGGTTTCGATCAAACCGGCATGCGATTCCACTTCCGAGCAGAAGCGATTCATCACCAGCGAGTTAGTATTCATGGCGTTGGCGATGAGCATGCTTCCAATCGGCACCAGCGAGGTGATGCGCGTGTCGATAACGCCCGCCCCGGTCATCACTGCGATAACTGAACCTGCACCCGCACCAATAGCATAGAGCGAAACTTGAAAGCTCTTGGGCATACCCTTGGAGCGGCCCGCGGACATTCCGGCAGCAGCAAGAATCATTGCGGTCAGCAGAAAGATGCTGGTCCACTCCGGACCTCGCAGCAACAGCACGAGAATCGATCCCACCGCGGTGATCTGCGCGATCCCGCGAACGAGCGCCACGACGGTCTCGCGTTCGAGGTTGATATTCCGCTGCCGGGCTAGCAGCATCACAGCCAATGCCAGCAGAGTCGCCACGGCTGCCTGTGCGCAACCCAGAGTGAGTTGATTAGCGAAAAGCTCCTTCAGCATTGATCACCTCGTTTGCAGTCCCAATTTTATCGAGCCTGCCTTTGCTCATCACCATCACCCGGTCGGCGACGCGGGCCGTCTGCGCGAGATCGTGTGACACCATCACCCCGGTGAGAGCGTTTTGCCTGACCACAGTGAGAATCAGCTTCTCGACCTCGCTCTTGGCCCCCTCATCAAGCGCCGACGTCGGTTCGTCCAGCAGCAGCACTTCCGGAGTGTTTGCTAGAGCGCGAGCCACTGACACCCGCTGCGCCTCGCCGCCAGAAAGGTGCGCGACGTCCTCTTCAGCGCGGCCTGCTAGCCCCACCTGGATCAAAAGAGCGTCGACCGTTTTTGCTGGCAGCTCGATTCCTTGTTGTAGAGGGCCGAAACGAATATTGCCAGCAATTGTTCCGGGGAAGAGATATGCGGTCTGAGTGACCATCCCGACGCGACGGCGCAGTTCCAATGGCGGAATCTGCTGGTAATCAACACCTTTTAGCCGTACCGTGCCGCCAGTGGGTTCGTCAAGACGATTGAGCAGGCGGAGGAAGGAGGATTTGCCGGCGCCGCTCGGCCCGACGATCACGAGCACTTCCCCTTTGCGCACCTCGATGGTCACGTCATCGACGATGCGTGTACCTCCGACCGCACGGCTGAGATGGTCGGTTTCGAGGATGGTCGTCAATGGCGTGAAACGCTCCTTCTACGTTGTGTATCCGCGGCAAGCTCTTCCTAAGCTCGAAAGACCAGGACCGCGACACTCCGCCCCGCGACCCGATGCGTGTTTCCAAGCACGTCTTGCTCTGATCCGGGGTCGGCGATGTCCTGAGGCGAAGGCTGGGCCGTGTCCACGGCCACGCACCAGCGTCCGCCCGGCACCATGGGTAATTCAAATTCCAGGCTGTCCCAGAACATATTG
Source organism: Candidatus Eiseniibacteriota bacterium (assembly GCA_035500795.1). Taxonomy (GTDB): domain Bacteria; phylum Acidobacteriota; class Terriglobia; order Terriglobales; family Acidobacteriaceae; genus Sulfotelmatobacter. Next base: position 2,686 of record DATJWZ010000217.1, read on the forward strand.
AACATCACGTGCAAGTCTGCGTCACCGCCGA
>DATJWZ010000218.1:0-19602 GCA_035500795.1 Candidatus Eiseniibacteriota bacterium
AGCAAGGATGGGCAGCCGGTCCGTTATCTGATCGTGGATGACTCCGTGTTTGCCCGCAAGAACCTCGCCCGCATGATCGAAACATTCGGCGGGCAGGTGGCGGCTGAAGCCGGGGACGGCTTGACTGCCATCAGCGAGTTCGACCGCACGCATCCTGACATCGTGCTCATGGATATCACCATGCCGCAGATGGAAGGAATCGAGGCGGCAGAACGGATTGTCCAACAGCATCCCGAAGCCCGCATCGTCATGGTTTCCTCAGTCGGATACCAGGAGAACATCGTCGCGGCATTGCAGCGGGGCGCTCGCCACTTTGTCCAGAAGCCAGTAAAGCCGGAAGTGCTTTACGAGGTAATCAAGTACGTGCTCGGCGATGATGGAGCAGTAGCGGCGGGAGCGGGAGCGTAAGTAATGAAGATGGAATTGATCCAGCCTTTCATCAACGCGGCGGATGCTGTGTTGTCACAAGGCCTGCAAGGCACCACCAAGGTGGGGAACCTCACGATGGAAGAGGAAGCCTATCGCCGGAAAGGTGTAGCGGGCATGATTGCCCTGACGGGCGATATCGAGGGCCGGATTGTTCTTGATCTCGAACCGCAGACTGCGGTGCGCGTGGCGAGTCATTACGCCGGCACGGACCTCCCTGAATCCGATGCTTTGATCAAGGAAACCATCTTCGAACTCGCTAACCAGGTCGTCGGGAATGCCATTTCAGCACTCAACGACCAGGGCTTCCATTTCCGCGTGCATCCTCCGCTTTTGCTTACAGCCGACCAAGGCGATAAGACCAGCGAAGACACAGAAGCACTCATGATCTGCTTCGAGACCTCCCTGGGAAATGTCTTCATGAACGTCGCTCTGCGGTATAACCCTAAGCGCATGGCCGATCACGCGGCCGTGGGCGCGTAACGACCGGGGCACTGCGACTCCAACTCGTAGGTTTTCTGGGGGCGATCCTCCAGTTGCTGGTTCGCGTTACCATCGCCGCAAAACTCGCTGAACCATAACGCTTTAGTCGCCTTGTCTGACGGTAATCGAGAAATTGTTTTTCTGGACACCACCCAGCACATCGACCGAAACAATGCTGACGCTGTGACTGCCCGCGCTGAGCGTCAGATCGTTTCGTACCTGATTTGAGAGATTCTGATACAGCTTTTTGCCGTCGACCCACTCTTCGATCCGCACGATGTCCACCGGTCCATTTGCGGCGGCGCGTACCGGGAATGTGGAGTTCACGGTTTGTCCGGGAAGCGGGGAGCAGACCGTGCTTCCCAGAGATTTGGAATTTGGCGGCAGGCAGTCCGGCTTGGCGACTTTGTTCAATCCGACGAGTAACGAAGTCGGGGCAGTCGAGGCCAGATCCATTAACCCGTCGTTGTTGAAGTCGTGGGCCAGAATCTGAGGCAGCGAATCGGAATACTGGCCGTTCAAGGGCCCTACCGGTTTCACGGTCCGAAATGTGCCATTTCCATTGCCTAAGGCATACTCGAGTTCATTGTCACTATCGAATGCCATGTCGAGCCTGCCATCGTAGTTAAGATCGGCGAGCGCACCAGTGCCGTCTTCCGAACCGGTTGGTTGTAACGATTGACTAAGCGTGAAATGACCAGTGCCGTCATTGATATATGCATCCAGGGATTTGATCCATCCGCATCCCTCGCCACAAAACTGGTTGTTGGTTAGGAACAGATCAGGTGCAGCATCTCCATTCAGGTCGCCGACGGAACCCCAGACGTATGTTCCTCCATTGGGCACGGGAATATTCTGCGCGTTGATGAACGTTGCATTTCCTGCATTCAGGAAGACCGTCGTCGGCGCAGCGATATTGATGATATCGATCTTGCCGTCTTTGTTTAAATCCGATGCCATGACATAGTAAGTGCCTTGTGACACGAACAGTTGCTGACCCGGATTGAACGTGCCGTTTCCGTTTCCAGTGTAGATCTGAAGATAAGAACCCGCCGTAACGCTGTAGGCAGAGACCGCGAAATCAAGTTCGCCGTCATTGTTGAAGTCGCCTACCACGACCCAATTGGGGGAATCCGGAAGAGTGACGGAACTCTTGGAAAAAGTGCGGCTACCTTCATTGATAAGAAGGTCCACCGCATTATTGTGAACGGCAGTGCCGACCAGGAAATCGAGCTGGCCGTCACCGTTGAAATCACCGACGGCGATGGTTGTCGGCAGGTCGTCGAGATTGCCGACAAATTCCGGTGATCCGAATTTACCTCCGCCAGTTCCATACCAGATCAAAACCTGCGGGTTGAAACCATCGGTGGTGAGCAGGTCGGGATTGCCATCGCGATCGATGTCGGCCGATACGGAGAATCCGAGATAAGAATTCGGCGGAGCGGCATAGTTTGTGGCTGAGAAATACTTCTGTGCCACAACTGGCATGGCAAGGGAGGTAAAGATTGCAATGGCGCACAGGCGTGTGAGGGATGACATGGCGGTAGCCGCTTTGGCGCCGCTTAGGATGTCAATTCGCTCGAATCGGGTTGCCGGAAGGGGCTTCCGCCCGATTCCTGATCCCCAATGTGCGGTTCAGGTTGCGCAGACTGGAGGCCCCAGTCGAATTGTAGGTTTTCAATCGTGGTTCAGTTTCCGACAGTTCCTGCAGGTACATCTGAAGTCGGGATCATGCGGCATGACTACATGGGCGCAGACCTCGCATTGATGCCAGTCTCCGCCGGCGACAGCAGGCATAATCCTGAAATTGTTTCCATCGACACAATAAGGACAACGAATGATGGTTCTCGGCATAGTTCATTGGGATCGAAAAAAATGAATAGCGGAGTATGTCCATGGTTGCACGGACGAGGCAGGTTGTCCGTCGTCTAGCCTACCAAACTGAGCATTTCACAATTGGCGCCTCCAAGGGCAAACTTACGGTTGACTAATACCGCCTTCCGGCACATGCGACGTGAAGCGCTTCAGGACGAATTCGCGGATCAGGTTTCCGAAGGCGTCTCCACCAGTAGCTTGCCAACCCATTCAGCAGAACCAGCGAACCTCCGCGATCGGCAGCGGGATAGTACAGGTTCGAGATCGCAGCAACGCACAAGCCTCGGAGGACGCTCTGCAGGATTCACTATAGGCCGTGCGTAGTTTCGTATTCCGGAATCCGCATTGATCTTTGAAGCACATGAATGGGATGTGCCGTGGGATTGGTATACCTTGGCTGCTCCATGATCGATATACTTTGCGCGGGATTTGATTACTCACTTGTCCGAGGAAGCAATGATAAAAACAAATTTGATGTTGGTAATTACTTGCGCCATGGTTTTCACGTGCGTGCCGCTGGCGAACGCTCAAACGATCACCTGGGCTGGTCGCAGTTGGAAAGTTACCAACGGCGGAATGGCTGGAGTCGCTCACGGCGATCCGGCGAATGTCACCGTCGATGACAAGGGCTATCTGCATCTGAGAATCGTCAAGCAGGAAGGGAAGTGGACGGCGGGGGAAGTGTTCACGACAGAAGAGTTTGGATTTGGTACCTATCAATGGGTCGTCGAAGGAAATGTTTACGACATGGACCCTGTTACCGTCCTCGGCTTGTTTACATATGGTCCGGTGCACCACATCGGTGCTGACGCAGAGGACGAGATCGACATCGAATTCTCGCAGTGGAACAAGACCTGTCACGGATGCAATGCGGACTTCACCGTGTATCCGTCGACGGGGAATCAAAAGCCGAAGGGCGTTTCCGCATGGGAAGATAATTTTCGTGTCTCGGGCGGAATTCTTACGACGGCACGGACGGATTGGTTTCACGACCATATCGTTTTTACGCTGATGAATGGTGCGCAGCCAATTGGCACTACAGCCGATGTAATCAAGACGGAAACCTACTCATCCGACAAGACGAATATTCCACAAGTTCCGGTTCCAGTCGGCATCAACCTGTGGTGCTTTAAGCAGACGCCGGCGGAGAATCAGTCCGTGGTGATTCGCGACTTTCAGTTTGTTCCGCGATCGCACTAGGCGAGCAGCGACATCTGGCTGCCAGAGGGGGGATCGTTGCCTTCCTCCAGAGGATCGGCGAATTTTCGAAGCTCTGGATATTTTTGAAGCAGTGTCGGAGGCGCGCTTGCCCGTTTGCCGGTGATCATCGCCTTCAATTCGATTGCGTTTACTCCAGCCTTGCTTTCGAAGTGATTGTTCGTGATCACATACGTCGTCTGCGCTTTGTGGGCGACGTTTTCGATGCGCTCCTTCCAATCTCCGAGTTCTTGCTCTTTGTAGAGATAGTTGTAGCGGTCGTTGCGATTATCGGAATCGAACCATTGATCGTAGTTGCGACCGTGCAGCCGAACATAAGCGATGGGCGCGGTCACATGCTCGGTCGGGGCCAGTGACTTTCCCATGACCGGCTGATCGATGTTGCAGAATGCCACGTTCCGCCGCGCGAACTCAGCTAGGGTGTCTGGATTGTTCCAACTTGAATCACGCACTTCGACCACCCGTGGATACTCGATCAACTGCCGCAGCAAGCGCTCCAGGTACTCGCGATTCAGGGGAGTGTTCTTGAAAGAGACAGGGAACTGAATCAGCAGCGCTCCCAGTTTGCCCTCACTGGCTAGGGCGTCGAGTCCTTCGCGGGTCTGGATTTCATCCTCATCCGTTGGGCGGATCGTCGCTGCAGAAGTTGGCTCCATGACCGCAATCGGCGAATGCGTGAACGCTCGATATAGCTTTGCCGTGAACAGAAAGTTAGGGTTCACTGCCGCTACTCTCTTGCTCCAGAGCTTCGCTAACTCGGGCTTCAACGGACCATAAAAAGAAGTATTGATCTCGGTTGTATCGAAAAAGCGCGCCACGTACTCGAGGGGATGCATCTTGCGCCGCTGCATCCCTGGAGGGTAGAAGATGCCTTCCCAGTCCTTATAGGACCATCCTGCTGTGCCGATGCGAATCGCCCCCTGTGCGCCAGACGTGGCGTTGGAATCGGCGTCGGAAGGCCGGTTTGCGTCGGGAGGAATCATAGGGCAACAGGGCCAATCGAGAGCGTAGCACAGGAACTAGTGACGAAAGGAACCTTGCTCGAAAACGTGGAATATGAAGAATAGGTCGGATGGGGAAACGGCTTTTCATCATGGGGGCAGTCGTGTGCCTGACGTTGCTAGCGCCCTATTCCCACAGTCAGGACTCGCCTGACGCCGCCAATATCAGAGCTCTCGAATTGAAGCTCCTGGATTGCTACAAACACCACGAGGTAGAAGTTTTCGCTTCCGTTCTTGACGAAGATTTCGTCATCACTTTCGAAGACGGCTCAACTTACAGTAAAACCGGCTACCTGGCATATAGCACCAGTGCCTCTACACACATCGATTCAGTCGAGATCCAGGAGATGAGAATCCGGATGCACAGAGACACGGCCGTGGTCACCGGCGTTTATCACGAAAAGGGGAGGGATAGTCAGAAAGCCTACGACTACCACGACCGTTTCACCGACGTCTGGATGAAGGAGTCAGGCAAGTGGCGCCTGATTGCTGCGCATTACTCCGTGCCATCAAAGTAATCGCAATTCACTTACCGCGGGCACGTTTTTCAAAATCCCGGCGGCCTCTCACTGACCACGTCAAAGGCACGCTCGAGCGCAATGCCGACGCGACCAATCGTTCCCTCATCGAATAACCGGCCAATCAAGGTGACTCCATGGGGCACACGCCGCGGTGGATTGAAAGTCGGCAGGGGATGCTCTGGGTCGGGGGCCCAGTCACTGCGCGCTTTAGTGACCTCGACGAAGCCGGCGCGCAAAGTAAGCGACGGGTGTCCGGTGAAGTTTGTAATGACCAGCATCTCGTCACGCAGCGATGGGACCAAAATTAAATCGGCTTGCGAAAAGATTCTAGCCATTTCTTCGGCGACTTTGCGCCGCATGCGGTCGGCCTGAACAAAATCGACTGCCGACAAGAATCGAGCCTGACGGAAGAGATTGGGCCACGCATCGGGAACCTGCGCCTTCAGTTCGCGCAGGCCGCCATTCAGCGTGAGTTCCTCGAATGCCGCGGCGCCTTCTGCAAACAAGATCAGGTTGAGTGAATCGTACGGCCAGTTTGGCAGCGATACTTCAGTTGGCAGCATGCCGAGCTTCTTCACGGTTTCAAGCGCTGCACGGTCGACTTCGGTGGCGGGGCGTTCATTCATCCAGGCAGCGAAGTAGCCGACGCGGAGTCCCTTCACGCTTGCGTTTGCGTCGAAATCGAGATGGCTGGGAACGCTGGCGACATCGCCGGCATCAGGACCGGAGATCGCTTGCAGGACCAGCATCCCGTCTTCGACGGCGCGAGTCATGGGACCGAGCTTGTCGAGCGACCAGCAGAGCGTCATCGCGCCGGTACGGGGGACACGTCCGTAGGTTGGACGAAGTCCGGTAACGCCGCATCGCATGGAAGGACTGACGATGCTGCCGCCAGTCTCGCTTCCGATCGAGAATCCGACGAGTCCGGCAGCGGTGGCTGCACCCGGTCCAGCGCTTGATCCGGAAGCGCCTTCTTCCGGCAACCACGGATTCATCGTCTGTCCGCCAAACCAGATGTCATTGAGCGCGAGAGCGCCGAGACTCAGCTTGGCGACGAGGACCGCGCCCGCTGCATTCAGTCGCTTCACCACAGCCGAATCGTCTTTTGGAATGCGATTCCGGTAGGGCTCGGCGCCGTAAGTCGTCGGAATGCCAGCCGTGTCGAGCAGATCTTTTACGCCAAACGGAATGCCGTGAAGAGGTCCCCGGTACTTTCCTAGCGCGATCTCCTCGTCTGCCTGCTTTGCCTGTTTCAAGGCGTGTTCGCGGGTGATCGTGATGGCGCATCGCAGCTTGGGATTGAAACGCTCCAACCGTTCCAGATAAATATTCGTCAGGCGTTTGGAGCTCAGCTGTTTGCTTTCGATCCAGTTCGAAAGTTGCGACACTTGAGCGAATGCGATGTCCTCGTCATCTTTCGGAAGGGAAGTTCCGGCTGACTTAGTTCGCACGAAACGGTCTTTCGTTGCAATGATTGAGAGGCCGGGCAGCATCGGATTCCACTGCGTTGCTGGTGCCAGAGTATCTTCGAGCGCCAGTTTCCGCGGGCCGGTGCGCCGTTCGTAAACCGACGCCAGCGTCCTGCGCCAGCTTGACGCGGCCATGGCACGCTCGGCGTCGGTTAGCGGAAACTGCACCAGCTTTTCGGCCTCAGCGAACGTGTTGACCGTCACTTCCGGGCCGAATGCGGGTCCCGCGCCGTAGGCGGTCGGTGCCCCGGGGGGAAGCTGCGTCTGATTCTGTGCTTGCAACCGCGAGATCGCAGTCGCACCCAACACGCCCAAAGAAGTAATGGTCAGAAAATCCCGGCGGGATTTGGACATGATTCTCCCTTAAATGATCGGCGCAAGGGGACCGAATCGCTGATTATGCCACGCTGGGCCGCAGTTCGACTTTTTTCGTGTTGATGGTCACGCGCGCAGCGGGCAGTTGTGGTGGAGGGAAATCTCCAGTCACCGCTTCCACCGTGATAGTGCCCGGAGTCCTTGTGGACTGCACGATCACCTGAGCCAGACCATTAAACAGGCTGCGCTTCGGCTCTTTATCGGATTCCTGACAGTTCGGATCGCCGTTGCCCACTCCGATCAGCTTGCCTTCTCCGGTTACGTTGAAGTGGAGGAGAACATCGGCCGTCGGAATGGCGCGGCCTTCTTTGTCGAGCACTTCCACCATCAGGACTGAAATATCTTCTCCGTCAGCATCAATGTCTTTGCGGTCCGCAGTCATGCGGATCGACGCTGGTTCGCCCGTGGTCTCACGCTTTTCTGTGAGCACAACCTTGCCATCTTTCGTCCCACGTGCTTCGAGGACGCCGGGCTCGTACTTCACTTTCCACTCGAGATGTGTGAGCGGCTGTATCTTTTGCGATCCCAAACTCTTTCCATTCAGGAACAACTCCACCGAGTCGAGGTTGGAGTGCACCCAAACTGAAATCGGTTCGCCATCGCGTTGCTCCCAGTTCCAGTGCGGAAACAGATGAAGCACCGGTTCCGATCCCCACCACGCTTTGTAGTAATAAAAGTTATCTTTGGGAAAGCCGCACATGTCGACGATGCCGAATTGCGAATTGATTGACGGCCATCCATAAGGCGTGGGCTCGCCGCGGTAGTCGAAGCCGGTCCACGCGAAACCTCCAGAGAGCCATTCGCGCGCGGCGTAGAACTTCCACCACTCTTCCGCCAACTGCGACCAGGAGGTGTGATTCAGGTCGTATGCACTGACCCAATTCCGCTGCTTGTCGGTGATGTAGATCCCGCGCGTTGAAACGGTGCTCGCCGTTTCCGAGCCGACGCTCGGTTTGTCGGGATGCGCCTTGTGCCAGGGATCATGCTCTTTCAGGTTGTAGTTGAAGCCCATGACGTCAAGTTGCTCGGGGAAGTGCGTTTCGAAATCCGCATTGACTGCGCAAGAGCACATGCGCGAGGGGTCGAGTTCATGGCTGCGAGCAATCATCTCGTCGATCACGCGCACGCCCTGTGGCTGCGGCATCATCGTCCACTCTTCGTTGCCCATGGACCACAGGATGATCGAAGGCGAGTTGCGGTAGCGCTTGATCATCGTTTCGAGCTGCGCCATGCCCTCGGGATTCGAACTCATCATGCGCGTCTCGCACATCATCATTACGCCCATGCGATCGCAAGCTTCGACCCACTCCGGCGTCGGCATGTTGTGCGACGTGCGGACGCCGTTTCCGCCCATGTCTTTCAATACAGCCAGACGATAGCTTTGCAGGCGGTCGGGAAGAGCGGCGCCGACTCCAGCGTGATCTTGATGATTGCAGGTGCCCTTGATCAGAACGTGCTTGCCGTTGAGGAAGAAGCCTTTATTGGCATCCCACTTGATGTCGCGGACACCGAAAGTGATGCGCTCGGCATCGCGCGCTTTTCCGCCTGATTCGACGGTCGCAATCGCAGCATAGAGATTTGGATTCTCAATCGACCAGAGAGCCGGATTAGGAAGATTCGTATTCGCTGTAAACGTTACTGACCCATCGGGGGGGACGGACTGCTGCGCTGAATCAACGGAAGCGACGACTTTTCCTGCGGCATCCTTGCACTGCCAGCGGACTCGGCAGCTTTCGGCTTGAGGGCCCTGATTGCGCACGATCGCTCCCAAGCTCAGCGTAGCGGCATTTCCTTTAACGCTTGGACGCACATAGCTCTCGCATCTCGCAAGATAGAGAGGGTCCGTCTTAGTCAGCCACACATGCCGGTAAATTCCCGCGCCCTCATAGAACCAGCCATCGCCGAAGCTGGCGTCCATGCGGACCATGAGATAGTTCTTGCCGCCGAAATTCGCGAAGTCTGTGAGGTCGAAGCAGAAGGGTGCATAGCCGTTATCGTTGCGCCCGATGAAGTATCCGTTGAGAAAAACCAGTGCGCTGCGGAACGCGCCATCGAACTCAACGGACACGCGCCGATTGGCATCTTCTTTCGACAAATCAAACGTGCGACGGTACCATCCAACGCTCGTCTCCGGATAACGCCGTCCCAGCGGCTTGTAGCCGTGCGATTGCTGCTCCTCATCCCACACAAACGGCAACTCCACAGCCCAATCGTGAGGCAAATCGAGGGAGCGCCATTTCGAATCGTCGAATTTTGCAGTCGAGAATTCGAATTCTCCGCTCTTCGAGAAGTCGCCCTGTCCCATGCCGAATCCCAGATCGCGGCGCGGGTCGGATCCGTGTCCCTGAAAGAATTTCCATCCAAAGTCGAGGAGCAAGCGCTCGCGAGGCGCTACGGCCGAAGATGTTTCCGGATCGGGGAAAGGGTGTCCGGCCAACAGAGCATGCGCACGGGTTGCGGGACCAATGACCAGTGTGGAAGCTGAAATTGCCAGACCGGAGCGGAGCAGATCACGGCGGGTAAGCGATGACATCGCGGGCACCTCTGTATTCGGTCAGGATGAATTGGCTCGCGCGAGCGGCAGGATTAAACGGTTAAGCCGCGCGCACGGAACCCCGCATTATAAAAGTTCGTCGCCCGACTGCAAGCGTTTCATTTGTGAAGTTCGACCGAGAGCAAGTGGGGAGTCTGTGATTTGTCCACTGATTCGACGTACTCGACCTTTGCCGGCCGGCCTTGCAGTTGTTCGCACGGCTTCAATTCTCCCTTTGGCTGAAAGCCGAGAGCTGAAAATTGGACCTTGTAATAATCGTCGCTGTGAAAATTAAATGTCCTTGCGCCGAGTTTTACCGAGAGTTCCATGGTAGGTTCAGTGCAATGAACAGCCTGGATCACTCCGATTACAAACCGATGCGGGCCGCTGGGAACAAAATCGCGCCGCGCAAGCCGTGGCACTTGCGCAGCATCTGAAGATTGCTGAGAGGCCATAGCATCTTCGGCTGATTTCGCTTCTTCGTTCTGGCGGCGTTGCCTCTCTGCAGCTTCCGCTTGTGCGGTTGAAAACTCTTCTGCGTTGATGAGGGCCTTGGTCAGCAGTTCGTTCTCTTCGTCAGTTTTGGACAGCTTCATCGCGTTGCGTAATACCGCCACCGCATTTTGCGGTTGCTGCATTTGCATGAGGACGCTGGCGACATTTACGCGATAACCAACGTTGGTGGGTTCTAAACTGACTGCGCTCAGTCCCATCATGTGGGCTTCATCGAGATTGCGGCGACGGCTGCCGAGAAATACTGCCAGCCGGTCGAATGCCGGCGCGAACGAGGGATTTAGTTTGATGCACTGCCGCAGGCTATTCTCCACCTGCGTTTCAGTGGCAGCGTCGAGTGCACCCTGCATCGACATCACCGCAAAGTAGTAGTGCGCGAGATAACTCTGCGAGTCGAGTTCCACTGCCTGTTGATACCACTTCTTGGCCTCGGGAATGTGCCGCTCGCTGAACTCGATAAATCCCATCGTCTCGTGGGCGGAAACATTTTTCGGATCCTCTTGCAAGACATGATCCAGAAGCGCCCGGGCATCCTGAGTTCGGCGGTTGTAAGCGAGAAAATCTGCGCGCTGCGCCTCGGCTTGAGGAGCAGTTAGGGAGGCCACCTTGAATGTCGCTGGATCTGCCTCCGTCGGCACCTTCTTCTTAAAGTAAGCGAAGGTTCCTCGTCGGACGTACTCGTCGATCTCAGCCTGGAGCTTCTTCAGATCACCGAAGGCAGTCGCCGCCGCGCTTTGAGGATCAGTCCCGCTCATCAACAGATCGGCGTATCGCACCAGGCGATTGCTTTGTTGGGGATCGGTGGCCATTATGTAATGCACGATGGCCCACGATTCGGCATAGAAGATCGATCCTTTGTTCTCCTCGTGGTAGTAGGGTGATTTGTAGTCAACCGCGAAGAGCACGGGCAACGGTAGTAAACGGACCTGCCGCAAGAACAAAATGTTTTCGACGCTGGGCTGTCCCAACCGGGCATCGCTCTCGTCAATGTCGGTGTTCTGATAGAACTCTGCCAAGCCCTCATTCATCCATAGAGGCATCCACTCGGCCTTGCTGAATACCAAGTGCGTGTACTCGTGGTAGATGACAGAGTAAGGATGTTCGCCTTCCGCCTCAAGACGCATCAGGACGTAATTCTTATCGGGACCACGAAGGAATAATCCTCCAAGGCGCAATGAACCCTTCGCCAGGTATTCCTGCGGTTCCAGTGCCCGAAAGTCAGCATCGCTCTTGACGGCCAGGACGACGATCGGTGAACTCGGGTCGATCTTCAGCTTTGGAATGAGCGCGTGAAACAGTGACCGCATGCGCTCGAAGTGGTCGGCAATCTTCCGCGCTTGTTTTTCATTGCCATTCGTGGCGACCACAAAGTGCGGGCTCGTTACCTGAATCCAGTTCTCTGCCTTATCGCGCGCAGGCGCGACGCAAGCCAAGCCAACCAATATCACCAGCAGCAATTTTCGACACATACAGGGCGCCGATCTGCGGGAGGGAAGAGGCCGCGAAATGGGACGACGATTATAGAGCCAGAACAGATGTTCTTGTCGATGATTTTGATCACCGCTTACGGCTGGACTTTGCCCAGTATTCCTGCATCAATTCGTGCGACCAGCGCGGCTGCCGGATTGTTTCGCGGGGTAGAAACTCGGCCATCACGGGCTTGACATCAAGAATGGGAGTGCCGTCGATGGCGTCGAGCTCCGCGACATAAAGATTGGTGCCATCAATGCGGAGAACGCGACAGATGGTAACGCCAATGCGGTTGGGCCGGTTCTTGGTGCGTTGCGCGAAGACGCCGACTTCAGGCCAGTCTTTGTTGTTACGGGGATGGCGCGAGCCTTTGATTATCTTGCCAGGATCTACTAGGCTGAGATGAAAGATCACTTCGACATGAGAAAAATCAGCGAGTCCCTTTAAGGCATCGGAACCGAATTCTTGCGTCAGCCTAATGCATGATTCCTGTTCACCCCAGAAGTCGTCTTCCACCTGTAGACGCGACGACCGCACAAATCCAATTGGCTGTAGTTCGATCTTCACCGGTGCGCCTCGATTTGAGCGCCGCCCGACGCTCGCAGACTATTGCTTGCTCGGTTCAGCTACGGCGGGCTGCTCGTGGACCTCGCCCATGCTGACGATCCTAGTGGAGGTGCGGAATTTCTTGTAGTCGCGGTAGGTCTGTTCGCCGTCGACGTTGAAGCCTTTCAGCAGGGCGACACGGGCATCGACTTTGAACGTCACGTGTTGAGGCAGCCAGACTTCATCATTGACGCGGGTCTGTTCAAGCAGGAAACGCGTGCCTTTGTGGATGCGAGCGAGGAATAGTCCGATCGACACGGTATCAATCGCCTCGACGTTGAGCTTGGAGAGTTGCAGGTCAGCCTTGTCAATCCAGACCCGACCCCGGAACTTGGGCAAGAATTTCGCCTCTTTCATGTGAGGCTCATACCCGGGACGCGGCTCGCCATCAATGACCCAGGCTTCACGGCCGTCGACTAGCTCCGTGCCGACTAACGTGAAGTTGTACGCATCCGCCACTTCGCCCACGAACTTGCGTCCGTCTTCCCGCTCTTTTTCTGCTTTTTGCTCGCGCTTGCGGCGATCGTCGTCCGATTCGTTCTTGCGCTTGTCGATGATCTTCTGGATCTTCTCCTCTTCCTTGGCCGCGTCTTTGCCTTCGAGCGGCTTGTCGTCTTTGGCGATCAGTCGCTGCACCTGCTCGCCATCAATCTCCAGGACCTCGTACGTCTTGATCTCTTTGGATTTTGCCTGGCCCTTTCCGTCGAGATTGGTTTGCACTTCCCGCTCAATATAGGTGTAGTCGCGCTGGCGTTTGTCATTCTCCATGTCCTTTTCAGCGACCACGCGAAAGAGTTCCTGCATTTGCTGCTGCGACAACTTGCCGTTGGCATCGGGAGTCAGATCAGGGGCAGGGGGAGCCTTCTTCGCGGGGCTGGCCTCTATGGCGGAATCCGTCACCGCTGGAGAGGAGGGCGATTCCTGCTGCGCAATTGCGGGAAGGCAGATGAATGCGAACAGGATGAATGCAAGAAAGCGTGTCCCCATAAGTAATCCTAACCTGATTGGAAGCAACGGTGAGTCTCTGAGATGTAAAGACGAGCGGAAGATGGAGGGAATTACAGGCCGGGGTGACTTTTTTGGTCTCTGCTATCGCCGGATGGTGGCCTGGTCGACCGCGAGTTCGCGGCAGGTACGCCCGATGACGTCTTTGGCAGAACTGGCCTCGACGAACTGGAATCCGTAACGGAAAGCTACTCGCTGCCGGACCATGGCATGTACCTCTACGTTGCCAAAGGGCAGAGAAAACTCAAGTCGTACAACCTCTCCGAGCGGAACCTCAACCAGTAGCATAGCGGAAATGCCCGACTCGCTGATATCAACTGTTTGCCCATGCACGACCAGGCGGTTGCGAGCATACACACGAATTGCAATGTTCAGCTTGTAGCGAGGACATAGACGGGCGTCGAGAAGCCGTTGAGTTGCAGACATTCCGTGTTGATCTCCAAGTTCCATGTGACCTCCACAGTACTTTCAAGGCGTCACCAGGCAGCACCTCGACGGCGAGGATTTCCCTGCAACATTGAAGATCGGCAAAAGAGGACTGGAGCTTGAACGAATACGGCGGGATCAGTCGCGGGTTTTGTAGGCTTTGCCCAGGCACTCTGCCTGGAAAAGCCGCTCGTCCACGCGATGCAGGCGTTTTTCCTGTGCCTTTGTCATTAAAGAGTAATGTTTGATATCGAAAAGGTGATACACGATGAACCACACCGGCTGGTCGGTGGTCATCCAGTTTTGGGAATCAAACCGTTTCAGATTTACCGGAACTGAATAACGACGAAGAGTCCGCTCACGCCGCAGATTGAAATATGCGTTGAAGTAGCTCAATGCGAGTTCCCGTAAATTGCGGTAGATCGGTTCGCGCCAGCGGCAGCCAGTGTAGTTCGATTTCGCAATTGCCCCCCAGCAGCCATCTTCCTGAAAAACTGCGATCACATGGTCGGTGTCGTGATCAGCCTCAAAATCAAGAATCAGCGGCGGATAACCGTTGGCGCGCAACGCGGCCGCCCCAAAGATGGCGCCTTCCAGGCAATGCGATGACTCCTCCGCCAGTACTTTGCGCGGAGACCACGCCGTATCTTCCAGGTGATATGGCATGTCGTCGAGGAACTTCTGAATCCCGTAAGGATTTTTCATGCTGCGCAACTTGCGCAGCTCTTTCGGCGTAAAGCCGGAGTTATTGTTCATGTCGTTCGTCGCGCGTCCGATCCTGAAGTCATTTCGCGTGCGGATGTCCCAGGTCTCGTTGATTTTGTGAGACTTGGGAAATCTGGGACAGAAAAACGCTGCTTAACTCTTGCGGCGTATCCACAGTTACGTCGGGTTCTTCGACGTCCAGCGTGTGCGGCGCGAAGCCATAGGTCACGGCGACAGTCCACAGCCCGGCGTTCCGTCCAGTACGAATATCGATGTGCGAATCGCCCACAATGACTGCCTGCTCGGGCTCTACCCCTGCTTCGGACATCAGCTTCAGCGCGCCTTCCGGATCGGGCTTCTTCGTTGTAAAGCTGTTGCCGCCATAGATCTGTGAGAAAAACGATCCAAGGCCCAATGCGTCGACGATCGCACGCGATGGATTCACAGGTTTGTTGGTCAGTACCGCCAACCTCCGCGGGTGTCCGTTATGTGAGTTTTGGATGGCCGCCAGAGATTCGCGAATCCCAGAGTAGACGGTCGTGTGATCGAGCTTGTGCTCGCGATAATAAGAGAGAAAGAATTCGAGCCCTCTGCGGACTAGGGCTTCATCGACGGACTCGCCTCCAAGTGCCCTTTGAATCAGCACCGGAGCGCCGTCCCCGACATAGCTGGCAATAACTTCTTCGGGAAGTTCAGGGCGGTTGATGTGCCGCAAAGCCGCATTCACGGAGTGGACCAGATCCAGGCGGGAATCGATCAGCGTCCCATCCAGATCAAAGATCACCAGCTTGATCGATTGCGCGTTAAATGAGCGAAGAGTACGGATCATGAATACTTCAGAATAAAGCACGCGGCACTCAGCCGTCAGCACTCACTCCGACTTCGCCCAGCCTTTGGAAGACAGCCACTCCTGCCACCATCGCTGATTGTTCTGGATGGTTTCCTGTTGCTCTGCGGGCAAATCAGGGCCAGGTTCGGGGATTGGATGCAGTGGCGGCAATCCCACGGAGGCCCGGAATTCATCGACCCGCTCGGGATTGCTCAATTTCCAGGGACGGGCGCGGCCGTCGCGTGGATCATCGAACCACTGCGAACCATATCGTTGTGGACGGCCTTCGTACATCGCGATCCGGTCTTCCAGATAAGCCGCATGCCACGCAGGAATGCGCCCGGCGGCCGCACATTTGTTGAGCAAGCGCAAGACGTCCTTCTGAAAATCCGGTTCTCCGATCGCGTGCTGGGTGATGATCCATGCCGCTTCGGCGCCGTCCTTTCCGGCAATATCCTCTGCGGGCCAACCATGCTCGGAGATTACTTGGCGAAGCCGGACGGCATTTTTGATGTGGATCGCTTCCATGCGGGGAACGTACGCTCCGCCAAGTTCTCCGGCATCGAGCAGTTCCTGGCGCACGCGCAGATCTTCCGCGCGCATGGCGAGCAGTTCGTCGCGGAGACTCTCATTGACCATAGATGGATTATCGGACAGCGCTAGGAACTTGACATTTACTATATTTCTAGTAATATAGAAATATGGTTGGACCCGCAAAACGCACTAGTGAATCCAGCGATCGCGTTATCCAGTACGCCGACATGTTTTCTGCCATGGGAAACGAACAGCGGCTGCGCATCATGCAACTGCTGCTAACGGCTCATCCCGAAGGTCTTGTCGTCAGCGAGATTCAGGACGAACTCGACATTCCGAATTCAACACTTTCTCATCACCTCGACAAACTTAGAACCGAAGGCCTGGTGGAAGTAAAGCGGGAAGGGACTTTCTTGCGCTACACGGCTGATACAGAGGCGCTGCAGGAGCTGTTGCAGTTCCTCTATGCAGAGTGCTGCACGCGCAACAAGGCTCTCAAGCCGCAGGACATCGTACAGATCTGCAAATGAGAGCCATCATGAGCACGACGGAAGCGACCGATATCAAAGAGGTAGTCAAACAGAAATATGGAGAAGCCGCCCTGCGGGTGAAGTCCGGAGGGAGTTCCTGCTGCGGAGCTAAGACCAACTCCGGATGCGCCGATCCGATCACAACCAACCTTTACGATGCGACGCAGATCGGACAGATCCCGGAGGAAGCGGTGCTGGCCTCGCTTGGCTGCGGAAATCCCACGGCACTGGCGCAGCTGAAGCCTGGGGAATCCGTGCTCGACCTCGGCTCCGGTGGCGGCATCGACGTCCTTCTCTCTGCGCGCCGTGTCGGCCCCACGGGGAAGGCCTACGGTCTCGATATGACCGACGAGATGCTTGCGCTGGCCAACGAAAACAAGCGCAAATCAGGAATCGAAAACGTTGAATTTCTAAAGGGAGAAATTGAGAAGGTTCCACTGCCCGATAACTCTGTCGATGTAATTATCTCGAATTGCGTGATCAATCTTTCCGCCGACAAAGACAGAGTGCTGCGCGAGGCATTTCGCGTTCTCAAGCCTGGCGGGCGCATCGCTGTGTCTGATGTCGTCACCCGGGGTGAGATTCTGCCCGAGATTCGCCAGAGTGTGCTGGCTTGGGTGGGATGCATCGCCGGGGCGCTAGATGAAAGCGACTACAAGGCAAAACTAGCGCGAGCGGGATTTGAGCAGATTGAGATCGAACCGACGCGCATTTACCGCGCCGAAGATGCACTCGAGTTCCTGTCCGGCCAGCAGATTCCGATAAAGCTCGATCCTGCATTGATCGACGGAAAGTTCTTCAGCGGATTCGTCCGCGCTGTGAAACCTGCGCCGGCGAAGTCGTGTTGCGGTCCGACGTGCTGCAACTGACGAGAGGAACAATGAGCCGTCACTACAATGTTCTGTTTTTGTGCACGGGAAATTCCGCCCGTTCCATCCTGGCTGAGGTCATTCTCAACTCCAAAGGCGGGCCGAACTTCACGGCGTACAGCGCTGGGAGTCATCCCGCAGGCAAGGTGCACCCCGGTGCGCTGAAGCAGTTGGAAGCGGCGCAACTCTCGACTGAAGGACTGCGCAGCAAGAGCTGGGACGAGTTTGAGGGGCCCACCGCCCCGCAGCTCGACTTTGTTTTCACGGTATGTGACAACGCTGCGAAGGAGGTCTGTCCGGTTTGGTCAGGGCACCCGATGACCGCGCACTGGGGAATTCCCGATCCTGCTGCAGTGCGTACGTCGCCGGAAGCAATGGAGAAAGCCTTCCGTGATGCTTTTTTCCTCCTTGATCGGAGGATCAATCTTTTTTTGAGTCTCCCGCTAGCGAAGCTGGATGAGCTTGCACTGAAGAAGGAACTGAGCAACATCGGCCGCCGATGACAAGGTAAAGCATGAATGCAGGTGTTTCATCCCATCTGAAGTTTCTCGATCGTTTTCTCACCGTTTGGATCTTCGCAGCGATGTTGGTCGGTGTGCTTGCTGGATGGGCATTGCCGGGTGTCGTCCCGTTTCTCAATCGCTTTAGCCTGGGCACCACCTCGATTCCCATTGCCGTCGGACTGATTCTGATGATGTATCCGCCATTGGCCAAAGTTCGCTACGAAGAAATGGGCGAAGTCTTCCATAACAAGAAGGTTCTGCTGCTCTCACTTTTGCAGAACTGGATCATCGGGCCCGTCCTGATGTTTGTTCTGGCAATCGTCTTCCTGCGTGGATACCCCGAATACATGGCGGGTCTGATCATGATCGGGCTCGCACGCTGTATTGCAATGGTGATTGTGTGGAACGAACTGGCCAGAGGCGACACGGAGTACGCCGCCGGTCTTGTGGCGTTCAACTCCGTCTTCCAGGTCCTGTTTTATTCCGTTTATGCCTGGGTCTTTATCACGAAACTGCCTCCGTGGTTCGGACTGGCCGGCGCGATCGTGGATGTCTCCATTCGCGAGATCGCCAAGAGCGTGTTCATTTATCTGGGAATCCCGTTTCTTGCCGGCATGATGACTCGTTTCGTGTTGCTGGGACTACGAGGGAGGGTGTGGTACGAAACAAAATTCATTCCACGCATTAGCCCTCTCACCCTGATCGCTCTGCTCTTTACGATCGTGGTGATGTTTTCTCTGAAAGGCGAGTACATTGTGCGCTTGCCGCTCGACGTGCTCCGAATTGCAATCCCTCTGCTGATCTATTTCGTAGTGATGTTTCTGGTCTCGTTTTACATGGGACGCAAGCTGGGTGCGGATTATTCGAAGACCGCGACCCTGTCATTCACAGCGGCCAGCAATAATTTCGAACTGGCGATCGCGGTGGCCGTGGCAGTATTCGGAATCAACTCCGGGGCTGCGTTTGCGGCAGTAATCGGACCGTTGGTAGAGGTTCCAGCCCTGATCGGGTTAGTAAATGTCGCTCTGTACTTTCAACGAAGGTACTTTGCCTCCCAGGCGCTCGTCACTCCGTAGTTGGTTCAAGCGTCAACGAAAAAGGCCCCAGGTGACTGCGGCCACCCGGGGCCGAATGGGCGCTTCCAGCCCGCAGAAACGCCCTATGGATTGGCGGACTGTATCCATGCGGAGGAGGGGTTGTCTGTGATTGCCAGCACGCTACTACGTAGCTCCGGTCACATGGTCAGACCAACCCCTTATTTGCCTTGAACTTCCATGTTTTCCAACCTCCCTTGAACATATACAATCCAAACGTTCGACCTTGTTTGGGACAAGAGTCGCCGGTTTGCGTGGGGAATCTAAAGACTAGGGACTAAATTCCGGATGGCCACAACCAAGACTGAACCCAAGCTGCCGCTTTCGACGCCCGTCGCGAGAAAAGGTAAGAATTATGAAGGACTTACACGCGAACAGCTCATCCAGGCCTACCGCCTGATGTATACGTCCCGGCGCATCGACGACCGGGAAATTCTGCTCAAACGTCAGCAGAAAATCTTCTTTCAGATGTCAGGCGCCGGACACGAGGCAGTCGGAGTGGCTGCCGGATTAGCTCTGAAGCCGGGTTACGACTGGTTTTATCCCTATTATCGTGACCGTGCGCTTTGTCTGACGCTGGGAGTCGAGCCTTACCAGATGTTCCTGCAAGGCGTTGG
>DATJWZ010000219.1:0-1487 GCA_035500795.1 Candidatus Eiseniibacteriota bacterium
AGTTGTGCCTGAAATAGTGTAACAAATTGAATTAATTGATTTATTTGACCTTTATTGTGTGATAAAATCGCCGGAAATTGAATCAACACTCTCAAATTCCGGTGATTTCATGCAACCAAAATCAGGCTCTTCAAACCAAGGTGACCTGTTCCGGTCCCGGCTGGATCAGATCCTGAACCGCCAGCATCCGCTCTACCAGCTGGCGGACTCCATCGACTGGTCGCTCTTTGACAAAGAATTCGGCTCCCTGTACGTCGAGAACTTCGGTCGCCCCGGTCTGCCGATCCGGCTCCTCGTTGGGCTGCACTACCTTAAGCACGCCTACAATGTGAGCGACGAATCGGTGGTCGAGCGGTTTCTGGAAAACCCGTACTGGCAGTACTTCTGTGGGTTCGAGTACTTCCAGCACGAATTCCCTCTCGATCCGACGACGCTGGTGAAGTGGCGCAAGCGGATCGGCCCGAAAGGGATGGAGAAGCTCCTCTACGTAACGCTGGAAACGGCAAAGACCAAAGAGTATGTGACAGAGAAGCACCTGGAACGGGTCAACGTCGATACCACCGTTCAGGAGAAAGCCATTGCTTTCCCGACCGATGCCCGGCTCTACCACAAGGCTTGCCGCTTGCTGGTAAAACTGGCCAAGAGAGAAGGAATCCCTCTGCGCCAGTCCTATGAGCGGCTCGGCAAGAAGGCCTTCATCATGCAGGGGCGTTACAGCCATGCCCGGCAAAAGAATCGGGCCAGACGGCAACAGAAACTGCTTCGAAACTATCTCGGCCGGGTAATCCGGGACATCGAGCGCAAAAGTTCAGCTCCGGGTATGCTGCTGTCCACGATGCTGGAGCGGGCAAAGAGAATCTTCAACCAGAAGCGAAATGAGAGCAACAAGCTTTACAGCATGCAGGCCCCCGAGGTCGAATGCATCTCCAAGGGAAAGGCGTACAAGAAATATGAGTTCGGCTGCAAGGTCTCCCTGGTAAGTACCTCAAAGGACAGCTGGGTTGTCGGTGTTCAGGCCGTTCACGGCAACCCCTATGATGGCCATACCCTTGAGGAAGCACTCGATCAGGCCGAAGCCATGGCCGGCTGGCGACCGCAGCATGCATACTGCGACAAGGGGTACCGGGGAAATTCGACAACACTGAACAACACCCGGATTCACGTGACCCACAAGAAAAAGAAGAGTATGAAGCCCAGTGAATGGCAGTGGTACCGCAGGCGCAGTGCAATCGAACCGATCATTGGCCACATCAAACATGACCACCGGATGGATCGCAATTACCTGAAGGGCGAAGAAGGCGACAAAATCAACGCCATCCTGGCCGGGTGCGGCTTCAACATCAGGAAGCTCCTCAGAGCTATCCTTTTGTGGCTTTTCAAAGAGCGGTTCAGGGGCGTTTCTACCAGCATCAAGACTGTGCTGGACGTATTCAGCTTCAGATATCAACCCGCCTGAATCAGTTTTAGGACTTTTTCAGGGACGACTA
>DATJWZ010000220.1:0-14628 GCA_035500795.1 Candidatus Eiseniibacteriota bacterium
ATTCTTTACCATTACTCAGCGTGATATCATTACTTAGCGTGTTCATTACCGTGTGTAGTTATGCATTTTTTATGCAATTACATTCAGCTCCGGAGCCCCGATTTAATTCACATTCATAGCCCCCAAAGAATGCAGTGTCCGGATTGCCCTACTTTGCGTGGTGCAGGTTGGTGCAGAAGGTGTAGGCGTTTGCCATTGCCCCACTCTCGCACTTTCATCTAGAGGCAGTAACGTTTGCCTACACCTTTGGCACCAGGTTGCACCTAAGTCATTCTTTTGCCAAGAATAGAAAAAGCCCGACCAAAACGGCCGGGCCTAATCCATTATTACTGCAATACAATTCCACGGTAGCCACGAACGCCAGCGAGCAATGCTGACTGCACAGGAACACCAAAAGTATCAGAAACTTAGGCAGTACCATTTGCAATATGTCGTGCGCCCGCTGTACGCCAATCTAACGAGCTGTCATAGCCCCATGCTTGCCCGAACCTGAGCTAGCGTCTGAAAGCGCGCAGCGAGGCTCTCAGAGGACACACCCATCTCAAATCCTCCGGGTGCCGCATAGATAACCCAAGTACCCGTAGGAATGTTAAAGGTAAAGGTACCGTCCCCATTGGTAAGCGCCAGGACTAGTGCATTCTCATCGTAGCTGTGAATAGCCGCTGTCTCGTCCTCAACGACACTAGAGATACTGGCCAGGGACAGGCACTCATCGGCCGTAGTCTCCGTACCGTCGTACTGTACGGCCTGAATGATGGGTAGAAGTGAGATAATCACGAATCCTCCTCGGTAGAGTTTGAGCGGATTATGCCTGCTCAACCCCGCGCCGGTTGTGCCAACTTGCATCGTTGAAACGTTTCAACAGCGCTGAGTTGATTCGTGCTAATCTCCCGATCATGGACCACGATACGACCGAGAGCCTGATATATGACATAGCCAATAGAAAGGGGACTGTAAAAGAACTGGCCATAGCCTACGGGATAAGCCCAAAGAGCGTGCGGGAATTCGCTGAGGTCTGGCACAGCCGGATTGTCGAAGCTGCGCACAAGGCTGAGATTGAAACGCTACAAGCCGAGCTCGAGGAATTACGCGCTGCGCCTTCGCACGCCCCCGCACAGCAATCCGGTACGGTCACCCCCGAGCAACTGGCAGACCTATGGATCTCGAATAAATTCGAGCGCCTCAAGCGGTTACAGGACATCGCAGAGGCGACAGAAGACATGGTCAAGAGTGGAGCAATGAGCCCCGCTGAGCTGTCCATGGCGGTACGGGAATTCCGCAGTTACCTCATGCTGGCTGCTAATGAGCTAGGCCAGTTGCTCCACCGTGGATCCGGCGAGTCCAGCGACGGCGACACATTGAGCGTGAGCATCGAAGGCGTAGACATGGATGCACTGCGATGAGCAGAGGTCTGACACAACAGAAATTCACAGGCACTGAGCACAAACACGTTTACGCACCACGAGGCGGTTGCAAAGAGATTTTCGAATCGCGTGCAGAGGAAGTGCTCGTAAGCGGCCCGGCCGGTACCGGTAAGAGTCGCGCGTGCCTTGAAAAGATATTCATGGTCTGCATGATGACCAGGAACACACGCGCATTGATCCTGCGCAAGACACAGCGGTCACTCGGCTCTACAGCGCTGGTGACATGGCGGAACTTCGTTATCAAAGAAGCGCTCGAAACCGGAGATGTGGTTTATTACGGTGGATCGCAACAAGAACCCGCACAGTACCGTTTTAAGAACGGATCTACGGTTACCATTGGAGGACTTGACAATCCCACAAGGATTATGTCTTCAGAATACGATATTGTTTACGTGCAAGAGGCCACCGAGATCACTATTACAGACCTGGAATTCATTAAGACACGACTCCGAAACTGGCAAGTCACATTCCAGCAGCTAATCATGGACTGTAACCCTGCCGGTGATAAGCACTGGCTCAAGCTCCGCTGCAACGATGGGAAATGTGTTCTCATCGAATCGCGCCATGAGGACAATCCTCGCCTGTTCGATGAATGCCCCGCGGATGCACTCGGCGCGCGAGCCTACGCGGGCAGTAGCACAGGCTACGTCCGAACTACCGATTACGGCGCTAAATACATTGCAATCCTCGACAACCTCACTGGCGTACGACACAAGCGCCTACGGCTTGGCTTGTGGGTGTCGGCGGAAGGCATTGTCTATGAAGAATTCGATCCCGCCATTCACGTGCTCGATTGGGAATATGACGATGAGGGTAACAGAGTCCCGCTGCCCGAGGATTGGCCGCGATACTGGACTATCGACTTCGGCTATGTGCACCCATTCGTATTGAAGTGCTATGCGCTCGATCCGGCGGAAGACACGCTCTACATGTATCGCGAAATCCACTACACACAGCGATTGGTGGAAGAACACGCGTCGCAGATCATGAGTCTCGTGACCAAAGAAGTGGTCACAGAATGGTACGACCATTTCAACAAAGTCGAACGCAAGAAACGTGAGATCGTGTGGACCGAGCCAATGCCGGTCGCGGTTATCTGCGACCACGATGCGGAAGGCCGCAAGACCTTTGAGAAGTACACGGGATTAGGCACGCAAAAGGCGATCAAGTTTGTGCGCGATGGGATCGACCTGCACAAGGCTCGCCTCAAGCGGGATGCTCGTGGCCTAGCACGGTTCTATCTCATGAAAGACGCATTGGTCGAGCGCGACCCCTGGCTAGTTCAGAATCTATTGCCGACATGCACGGAAGAGGAATACGCGGGATACATATGGAAAGTGTCCCCGGACGGCCGCATTCAGGATGAGCCTGTGAAGCGCGACGATGACGGAATGGATGCCGACCGTTACATGACCGCACATTTGGACTACCGTGGGACTCCGCGGATCACCTTGCTCGACTATTCCTGAAAGGAAATAGAATGACGACGTACGAAACGATGCCACCCTTGTCCTCATATCTGGCGGCCCGTGTCGCACGTAGCCTTGCCAGGCGAAAGGAACGGACTACCAATAGCGATACCAATACCGTTCTTGTCCTAGTCCGGGTATTGCTCCATGTCGCTGGATTTGCACTGTTGACGTGGTCGGGATTTCAGTGGAGCATGATCGCCGGAGGTATTGTGGCAGGCGTTTCCTGTTTCGTGATGTCGACGCTTTTCACGTCGAATAGCGAGCCGGAAAAGCGAGCGCCGGATTTGCGCACAGGGAGGTGATAAATGCGTGACCTATTCGGAAGCATGGCAAGCGGTCTGCGACGGCTGACGAATGATGCCCCCGTTCCATTTACTAGTGCACAAGGTGGTTTGTTCAGTCAGACGTTTGATCCTGCCCTGGCCGACGGACAGCGAGCCTATGACGCCCATGGTGCCGTCGGCACGCTCTTTGCCATTACCAATCAGATCAGTACCACCTTTTCCACGGTGGAATGGCATCTATATCAGCGCACGTCTGTGCGGGACAAGTCCCGGCGGAAAGAGATTCTGAACCATGGTTTCCTTGACGTCTGGAATATGCCTAACCCGTTCTACACGGGACAGATGTTCCGCGAAACGGTGCAGCTCCACTTGGATCTGATCGGTGAGGGCATGATTGTCCTCAACAAATTCGGTAGCGTGATCTACGAAATGTGGCCGGTACGGCCCGACCGCATGCAGCCGGTAAAGCATCCGACGAAATACCTGACGGGTTGGATTTACAACGGCCCGGAAGGTGAGCAGGTGCCACTCACGCTCGATCAGGTAATTCAGATCAAGTACCCGAACCCTGGTGACCCCTACCGCGGGCGGGGACCTGTTCAGACCATTCTGTCCGATGTCGATGCAGCGCGCTACTCGGCGGAATGGAATCGGAATTTCTTTATCAATGGTGCTCGGCCGGGTGGCATCATCACGGTTGATCATCGGATGAGTGATGAGGAATTCCGGAGTTTCACCAATCGTTGGCGGATGCAACATCAGGGCGTCGCCAATGCGCACCGTGTCGCCATTCTGGAAAACGCGCAGTGGCAAGATACCAACTTCAGCATGACCGACATGCAATTCGTGGAATTGCGCAACCTCCCGCGTGAGCTGATTCGGGAGGCTTTTGCATTCCCCAAGCCGATGCTCGGTACGGTCGATGATGTCAATCGCGCCAATGCGGAGGCTGCAAAGGAAATCATGGCAGAAGGCCAGACAGTCCCGCGGCTGAAGCGCTGGAAAGACGTTGTTAATACATTCCTGTTGCCGCAGTTCGCATTGGGCGCATCGTTGATTCTTGACTTCGATGATCCTACGCCGATCAATACGGACACAGAGAACAACGCACGCAACAGCATGTCTATTGCCGCATCGAACCTGGTCAAGGCGGGATACCACCCAGATGACGTGTCTGAGGCAATGGGCCTGCCGCCTATGCGCTGGATTGGCGTGCCGACTACGTCTTCCGTGACAGCGAGCACGGATGATCCGAATTCTATTCCTAGTGAAGGGGGTGACGATGTACAGAACACAGCCAGGTTTGCGCGCCGTTAATCTCAAGAAGGTTCGGCTGTTCGACCGAATCGGAATGCACGATCCCAAGCTTGCGCAAGAGCTTCGTAGCCTGAAACTCAGTTGGTTCAAGATGAGGAATCAGGATGGCGATGGCTCGGGCGGAGGACCGGACTCCGGCGCTGCTGAAATCTTCATTTACGACGAGATCGGCGGTTCGTTCGGTGTGAGCGTGCAAGATTTCATTGATGAACTCAATGAGATCACTGCCGATCAGATCGTGGTGCGTATCAACTCTCCGGGCGGGATGCTGGTAGACGCTATCGCTATCAGTAACGCACTCAATCAGCACCCGAGCACGATCATCACGCGCGTCGACGGTATCGCTGCCAGTGCGGCAACCCTCATTGCCATTGCTGGCGATCGACTGGAAATGATGCCTGGCAGTCAGCTCATGGTGCATGACGTTCTCGTAGACATCACGGGTAATGCGGCTGATCTGCGCGATTGCATTGATTGGCTGAATGAGCAGTCGATGAACATCGCGCAGATGTACGCCAGTAAGTCCGGCGGAACTGTCGATGACTGGCGTGCACTCATGCTCGCCGAGACGTGGATGTTCGCTGAGGAGTCCGTGACTAGCGGGCTGGCGGATGCGATATTCGTTCGGGACAAGCACACGGTGAATACCGAGCCTGTTGCGGATGATCAGCCGATGCCTGATGAAGAGCCTGATGGTGACGAACCGGAAGAGCCCGGCGAACAGGAACCTGACGAAAGCCAGAATGATGATTCCGAGGATGACGACGACGACGCAGAGGATTCCATTGAATCCGAAGCGCTTGCCGTTCTCATGCAGCGGAAGCATCGACTGACCAACCGTGGGTTCAAGTACCTCGGGCGGGAGAAAGCGCCGAAACCGGCGATCAGTAATAAACACGATGATTTTTCCGATCTAGTGGCAGCGTGGAGGTAACCCCCATGGGGCACCGTATTGCCGTTCCTGTTAATTCCGATGAGCTGCGTGAGCAGCTTACTGACCGCGCTATCATGCGCGAGCTCATGCGTGACCCTGAGACGTTTGCCGACCACATGGAAGCGTCGGTCAATGCACGTCTCAAGCGTGACCCTGAGATCGAGGGTCAGACCGCGATGCAGACTGAAAAGTTCATGATCGAGTGGCTGCGCAATCAGCAGGGTCAGAACGATACTGACGCGCTTGCCAAGCGGCTGAACCTCGACAACCCGAATGCCCGTGCGCGGATCAAGCCGAACACGATTTACAACAAGAAGGCTATCGGCGCGGCGCATGACAGCCTGTTCGCTTCGCCGTCCGAATTCATGTACTCCATTTCGGAGCACAGTTCCAAGGATTCGAGCCTTTCTAATTCGCTGATCACCCTCAAGAATTCGCTTTCCAGTGTCAAGCCCTCGGATGGTGGCTTCCTCATTCCTGAGGTTCTGCGCGCCGAGCTTCTGCGTGTGGCGCTTGAGTCTGCCATCGTGCGCGCTCGTGCCCGTGTGATCCCCATGGACAGCCTCACGGTGCCGTTCCCGATGGTGGACAGCACGAGCAACGTTTCGAGCGTCTACGGCGGTGTGACGGGCTACTGGACCGAGGAAGGTGCGACCCTCACAGAGAGCAAGCCGAAGTTCGGCCGGATCGAATTGAAGGCCAACAAACTCGTGCTCTACTGCGAGGTTCCGAATGAGCTTATTCGGGACGCTCAGCCCGCGCTTGACGCATTTATCAATGAAATCTTCCCTGAGGCCATCGCATGGTTTGAGGATGTCGCATTCTTCATTGGTGCCGGTGTTGGTGAGCCTCTTGGCTTCCTGAACGCTCCGGCCGCAATTTCGGTAACGCGTGCTGCGGGTAACCAGTCGATTGACTGGGTTGACATCGCAAGCATGTATTGCCGCATGCTGCCTCAGTCAATCAACCGCGCCGTGTGGATTGTGTCGCCCGATGCGGTTGCCAACCTCCTGACGATGCCGTTTGCGGCAACGGGCACGTTCCCGCCTGTTCTGATCGGCACGAACACGTCGGGTGCTGGTATCGACAGTCCCTATCCGCTCACGATTCTCGGCCGTCCGGTCATCGTGTCGGAAAAGGCGCGTGCACTCGGAACATCTGGCGATATCAACTTTGTTGATTTCGGTTTCTACCTGATCGGCGATCGTCAGGCCATGAGTGCAAAGCAGAGTGAGGACTACCGTTTCCAGACCGACCTTACGGCATTCCGCGTGATTGAGCGTCTTGACGGTCGGCCCTGGCTTCAAAGCCCGATCACTCCGCAGAACAGCAGCTCCAACACCCTTTCCCCGTTCGTCAAGCTGAACTGATAGAAGGGCATAGGTAAATGCGTTTTGTAAAGGATCTAGGTGCGTCTCGGTATGTCAATGTTGATTATGTAACACAGTTTGTTTTACAGCTACAGGGAAGTGGTGAGCGGCAGGGACAGTATGCTGTCCGTGCAGAAACGCCTACCGCAACGGGAGGTAGTTCCCCCATCCTCGCATATTTTACGGATGAGGAAAGCGCCTTGATTGGAATCAAAAATTTCGTCGGTGAAGATGATGTAGAGGTAATGGAGGGAAACGCATAATGCAAGGTCTTGGTAATGCGTTCGATTTCACTCCTGTCATTCCGCTTGTTTCAGACCTCGCGGCAGGGGCGAACACCGGTAAGCGAATCCACCTGATGAACTACCAGACGGTGGATTTCGTCATTCTCCTCAACCCCCACAGTGCGGGCACGGACTCTGTTGCGATTGCTCTCAAAGAGCACACGGCGGCATCGTCCGGCACGTCTACCGCGCTCGCTGCGATCGGCGATGTGTATTACAAGTCGACTGCATCGGCACTTGCCGGTACTGAAGCATGGTCATTCCTCGACAACCGTTCGGGTGGCGTAAAGCAGAACACGCTCACCCTGGCGAACACTGGAATTGTTCCGGCTGCCAATCAGGCCATCGTCGTTTTCTCGGTTGAGGCTGACTCGCTTGACGCCGGTTACGCTTGGGTTTCTGTCGACATTGCCGACCCCGGCTCGGGCGGCACCATTGTTGGCGGAGTCATGGCCGTGCTTACCGGTCTCAAGACGCAGCGTGCGCCGGACGCACTTGCTCAGCCGAACGCGTGATAGCGCATGGCCAAATCAACTCACGCCAGCGGAGAATCGTATACGGAGCATGAACTAGCCGATCCGGTTATCCGCATCAATCGTCCTAACCTTGGTTGGGTCGATCAGCCGCGGAAGGAGGAAGAGGAATGGCAACCGACACAGGCGGATGGTGGGGACTTCTCTCCATCCTCCAAGAGCGAGAAATCGTCAAGCGTCAGCTCCATTCCAAGCGACCAACCGCTTGCCCCAACGACGGAGAGCCTCTCCGAAGCGGTCCCCGAGGAAGCCCCGGACTCTACTGCCCGTACGACGGATGGAAGTGGCCAGAGCGCGCCGAAGAGGCGATCCTCTAGGGCAGCCAAGCCAGCAGCGCCGCGAGTACTCAGCACGTCTGAATTCGATGAATTCGAGTAAGCCCAACTGAATAGCGATTTGTGGGGGTAGCACGATGCGGTGTTACCCCCACAACCCCAAAGTGCGACAGGGGTAGCGCCATGAATGATTTACAGATCATAACGTTCGTGTTGGCTGTCATCACGACGCTGTTAATACCTTTGGTTGTCTTTCTCGTCCGCGGGGCTGTGAAGTGGACGCGGGTTGAGGCCAAAATGGATCACGTGCTAATTGAACTGAAAGAGATTGTTGCCGACAAAGACAAAGTGCACGCTGAGATCTACAGTCAGATGCGTGAAGATAGAGCAGCAACAAACAAACGGTTGCGTTGGCTAGAGGAGTACCTCTGGCAACGGAAAGACAAAGCAGCCTAACTGAATAGCACCCCTAATGTTACAGCCGTAGAAAGCAACCGGGAGTTAGGGCAATGGGAGTTTGGTACGCGACTCAAGAGCAGATCTTGAATGCGCTCGAAATACTGCAATCTTCCTATTCGAATGCGCTCATTGGGCAAAAGCTCGAATGGTCGTCGCGCTCTATTGAGCGTCAGCTGCATCGGCGGTTCTATCCTGAGCTACGTACGATCAGCAAGGACTGGCCGAACTACAGCGACGGCTATGCATGGCAGATCGATCTCAATGACCAGGAAATGATCAGCCTTACTTCGGTAGTCTCCGGCGGCACGGACATCACGAGTGATTGCTTCCTCCGCCGCGGCGATGATCTAGCCGAACCGCCATATTCCATTCTGCAAGTCAGCCTTGCATCTCGGTTTGCATTCAGTACAAGCGTGACGTTTCAGAAAAGCCTTGTACTTACTGGCCTATTCGGCTATAAGGACACAGATACGTCATTGCCCTCCGCGCTCTTCGCCGTGGATGTGAATAGCAGCGCAACGAGCATCACCCTCAAGCCGAGCAACAATGCGCTTGGTATCGGCGTGGGCTCTCTCATCTACACGGGCACCGAGCGAATGCTGATTACCGCTCGGGTCATGGCATCCACAGGTGAGACCATTTCCGCCGATGTGGCAGCTGCACAAGCGAGTACTTCGCTGTCTTCCGCCGGGGCTGCCAACTTCGGCGTGGGCGAGGTGATCCTCATCGACAGCGAGCGCATGCGGATCAATGACATTGCGGGAACAACCCTCATCGTGGATCGGGCGTGGGACGGTACAGTCTTGGCAACGCATTCGTCCGGGGCCGGTATCTACGCCCTGCGACAGTGCACAGTCGAGCGTGGCGCATTGGGCTCTACTGCGGCGAGTCACACGACCGGGGATGCTGTGTATTCCCACTCATTCGAAGTCAATGAGTTGTGCATCGCTGAGACGGTCTGTGCGCTAGAGCAGAACGCCGGGGCGTACGCACGCACCATCGGCACGGGATCGAGCGCCAGGGACGCCGTAGGCGGCGGCCTTGAGGACATCCGCGACATGACCTATGCCGCGTATGGGCGCATGAGCCGATCGGATGTGGTCTGATGCCTCAGTTTCGTGTCAATGTGGCAATTGCAACAAAGGGTGAAATTTTCAAGGCCTCTGCCGTGAAGGCCGCAGCTACACGCATGGTCACGGATATCAATGAAGCCATAGCGATCGAGGGTGTACGGCTGATCAGTGCGCGACTGCAACAGGTTTTGCAGCACCCGACCGGGCATTACCAATCACGTATCCAGGTTGTCCGCGGGCAGACCTATCGAGGTATTTCCGATGGTGGCGTGATCTATGGCGGATGGCTTGAGGGTGTTTCCAGCCGTAACCGCACGACGCGGTTCAAGGGCTATCACACATTCCGCGAGATCAAGCAACAGCTCAACAAGGATAAGGACAAGATTGCCGCACCGATGGTTAAGCGCTTCATTGAGGAGATGGGAGGATGACCACACCCGACGGCACGGAATCATGGATCGATGACATCTTCGATGCTGTGGTCAGTGATGCGCAGATGTCCGGCTATTTCGAGAAAGTCAATCAGCACGAACCAAAGCGCGCTCCGCGGACCGGCATGACGGCGGCAATCTGGGTGCAATCGCTTGTGCCCATCGGGCAGATAAGTGGATTGGCAGCTACTAGCGGCAGACTCGTATTCAATCTGCGGATCTATCAGAATGCATTGAGTGAGCCATCGGATGCCATTGACCCGCGCGTGACCAAAGCCGTATCGAACCTCATGCGCCGATACCATGACGATTTCGATTTCGGTGGGACCATTCGTAATGTAGATCTGCTCGGCGCTTATGGTGTTGCTCTCAGTGCGCAAGCTGGCTATCTTGAGGTTGATGGCCGATTGCACCGCATTATGGACATGACAATTCCCTGTCTTGTCAATGACATCTGGCCACAAGTAAGGGGGTAGAGAATGGCAAAGAGTAATGCGCTAGGCGCACAGCTATACATGGACCAATACGACCTGTCGAACGACACGAATTCGCTCGGTAATATCACTAAAAGCATTGCCCTGTTCGATATGACCGGCATCGACAAGTCGGCCGTGGAACGTCTGGCGGGACAGCGCGATGCGTCGATCAAGTGGGTGAGCTTCCTCAATAAGACCAACGCACACACGGCCCTGTCTCCGTTGCCTACAGCAGATCGACAATTTACTTTCCTGCATTCGACGTCACTCGGCGCGCCCGCCGCATCGATGATCGGCAAGCAGGTCAATTACGACCCCACGCGGGACAATACCGGAAAGATCACTATCGAAATTGATGCTGAAGCTAACGCCTATTGGCTCGATTGGGGCGTGAGCCTGACCGCTGGGAAGCGGACGGACACTACCGCGACGAACGGCAGTAGCGTCGACCGTACGACAACGTCCAGTGCATTCGGTGCACAGTTCTATGTACACCTATTCGCCCTTACCGGCACAAACATTGTGTTTACTGTGCAGGACTCCGCAGACAATTCAAGCTTCACAGCTATCACAGGTGGCGCGTTCACTTCGATGACAGCTGTTGGCGGGCAGCGTATTCAGACCGGGCGGACGCAGACTATCCGGCGGTACCTCCGGGTGGCTACCTCGGGAACATTCTCCAATGCCATCTTTGCATTGCAGGCAACCATTAATGACACAGACATGAGCGCGCTATGACCTTCAATCCTGATTATGCATACAAGACTTACAAGATCATGTCTCCCGTGGAAACGCATTACCGGCATGCGACATGCGAGGAGGCGGGCTGTCTCGCATACAAGAACGGTTGGATTTACCAGAAAGCCGAGCTGATTCGCGAGAACCTTCTCTATGTAGTAACGCATGCGGGAAAGCGCTATCGCGAACAGGAAGGCCCGGACGGGGAAATCTATTTGGCATTTGAACCTGGTCAGCAGTGTTTCCAGTACCGTGCACACCGTGTCTCCTTGGAACGCCCAGAGATCTATATCGCGGGCCGTGGCAGAGGCAGGGCGTTCGACCCGCGGCGAGCTAGCAAGTTCGACCGGGCAGATCAATGGGTGGAGAGCTTTGCCACTCATCAGGAAATCATTAAATCAGCTTTTGAAGGGGTGCTCTAATGGCTAAGGTCAATGGTCTCGGCTGGACTACGTGCAACGTCGACAACGCTAGTGGTACGCCGCAGGACCTCCGGAATGACTTTACCAACATTCAGTTCGCTACGCCGATGAACTTGCAGGAGGTCACGGGCCTCGACAAGGCTGCTGTCGAGCGCATTGGTCTCCTTCGTGACTTCACGGGTACTGCGGCAAGCGTGTTCAACCCTTCCGCCAACAAAGTGCACGCGGTCATGTCGGGTGACCTCACGGTCATTCGCACGCTCGGTCTCGTGGTGGCCGCTGCAACGCTAAACAATGAAGTGCTTTTCAGCGAGTACAACCTGACGCGCGCCGCTACTGGTGAATTCACGGGATCGCACCCGTTCTCGCTGGCGGATGGCACCGTTCCTACATGGTCGTAAGGCAGTAGCAGGAGAGGAAGAGAGAATACAATGAGCTACAAACCGGAATCAAAGCTTTATGAACTCGCGTACGAGACCATGCCAGGGCTGGTCATTACCGCCAAAGGCATGACCATTGGCGAAATGAACCGCATGCAGGACATGGATGCACAGCTACGTTCCACCGATGAAACACTGCGGCTTCAAATCTTTGAATTCTTTGCCAGCAAAATCATTACGTGGAACGTAGTGCACCCTGACGTTCTTGGCGATACCTGTGCAGTCTGCGGACTGCCGTCGGATGCGGAGCTACCACCAACGGTCGCGGGACTCCTCTGCCTTGATCTGAGCACGGTTATCGGCATGCTGACGGGATGGGTGTACTCGATCGCCCGTGTGTCGGTCCCAAAAGAAATGAGTTTGAGCAGTGGCGACATGCCCATCCACGAACAGATGATGCAGACGCTATCGAAGCTCGAAATGCAGCCCGTCCCTCCGACATCGTCCATGCTGAGCTCATTCTAGGGCTGATGGAACGGTTCAACTATCCGAATCTCGCTGCGGTCGAAGCTGAGGATTCACGCATTCTATATCTATTGGAATGTGAGAGCTTCGGCCGCAAGCGGGATGAGGAAGAGGAACTAGAGGAACAGAAAGCACAAGCCGAATTGCAACGCGCAGAAATGGAGGTGAACGAATGAGCGGTAATGGCAATGACATTGAAATCAACATTGGTGCGCAGAACAACGCCAACGAAGAGATCGAGAGTATTGGCAAGGCTACTCAGAAAGTTGAGAAAGTCATTGTCAAGTCGATGGGTTCTTCAGAGCAGGCGTTTGATACCGCCGTCCGTGAATCCGGTAAGTTCGGCGAGGCACTCGACAAGGTAGACGGTTTCACTGGCAAGCTCTCTGAGGGTATCGGCGGTGTGAATGAAGTAACTAGTTCATACAGCGAGATCATGAATTACAGCCGTGAAAAATCTATTGCGCTGGCTCGTGCGCAGCAGGATGTACAGCAGGCGACCAACGATGCTCGGCAGGCTACGGAAGATCTTAATCAGGCGCAGCGTGATGCGGCACAAGCCGCCATCGATGAAAAGCAGGCTGCACAGGATCTCGCGCAAGCACAGCTGAATTCGAAGAAAGCGCATGAGGCATATCTAGCGGCTGTCAAGAAATCAGGGGCCGAATCGGTAGCAGCAAAACAAGCGTTGCTCGACTACAAGCAATCATTGATTGATGTCAATCAGGCACAGGAGGATGGCAAGCAAGCCGCACGTGATGCCCAGCAGGCGTCTATCGATACCTCACAGGCACTCACGGATCAAAAAACAGCTGCTACCGATTTGAAGGAAGCACAGGCGGAGCTCAATAACCAAAAGAGCCCGCTCGGGCAGATCGGTTCGTACGCGAGCATTGCCGCCGGGGCGGTAAGCGGACTAGCGGCTTCCATCGAATTGGTCAAGTCGGCCAGTGTTGCCGCTGCGGTAGCTCAGGGACTATGGAATGGCGCAATGGTCGCGGGCAATTTCGTCAGAGCTTCCGCGCAGATCGCATTGTTCGTATCAAAGCAAGTGCTCGCGTCGGCAGTAACGAAAATCTGGGCTGGTGCTCAATGGTTGCTCAATGTCGCACTTGACGCCAACCCTATCGGTTTGATTGTTATTGGAATTGCCGCACTCATCGCGGTAATTGTGCTAGTGGCAACAAAGACAAAGTTCTTCCAAACTATCTGGCATGCCGCGTGGGGCGGGATCAAGACAGCCGCCGTCGCGGTATGGAAGGCACTCAAGGTTGCCGCAAGCGCTACGATTGATTGGCTCGGCAAGGCAATCAAGGCACTCGGGAGCGGTATCAAGTCTACTTTCTCAGGGCTTGCTACGGTACTCACTGCGCCGTTTCGGATTGCATTCCGAGCCATCGCGTGGGCATGGAATAACACTGTTGGCCAATTGCATTTCTCAGTGCCGGGCTGGATTCCTGGCATCGGTGGAGCTAGCTTTAGTGTGCCGAAGATTCCCTCTCTGGCCGTCGGCGGTGATGTGCTGAAATCCGGTCTCGCTTACATTCACTCGGGTGAGCGCATTCAGACTGCCGCGGATGTGCAGCGCTACAACGCCAATGCCTCTGGTGATAGCATGGGTGATCTCGCTCTGCACGTAACGGTTGAATTCGCTAACCCGACAGGTAATCCGATCGTCGAAACGTTCATTAACTCGATCAAGTCGAATGCACGGGTCAAGGCGGAAGTAAACAAGATGATTCGTGCAACGGTGGTGTCTGCAGGCAATGGCTCGGTACAGACCGCATACGGTAAGCGTGGCACGGTGACCGCATGACAACCGATTTCAGCTCTTCCTATGTTGAGGTACAGGCATATATCAACGGCGCGTGGACGAGTATCACGGACGATGCGGTGTACACGGATGAGGAAGGCCGTATCCGTGCGGGCAGCGGGGTAGTCATCACGCGAGGCAAAGAGCAGACAGAGCAGCGCTGCCCGCCGACTGAATGTGATTTCACGATCAACAATCGTGATGGCAAGTATGTGAATTACAATCCGTATTCGGCTTACCGCGGGCAGCTGACGTACAATACGCCAGTACGGGTTATCGCCAAGCCTGCAATCATGCACTTGGAAATGTACGATCGCAGCTCCAACTCTTTGCCCGCATCGGCCCCTGACGATACCGGCCTCAGCATCACGGGAGACATGGAGCTGCGCATAGAGCTTCAAATCCGGCGACCGCTGAC
>DATJWZ010000221.1:0-1762 GCA_035500795.1 Candidatus Eiseniibacteriota bacterium
CCGACTCACGCGCCTTCTCTCCAGCAACGCGGCAATAGCGATTGCGGCGCTGCTGTTCTCGGTGGCGCACCTGCCTAATATCCCGCTAACCATTGCGACGCTGGCCTGGGGAGCCGCATCCTGCGCGCTTTTCCGCCGCTATCGCAGCATCTATGTTCTCGGGCTCGCCCAAGGATTGCTCGGCTTATGCTTCGCCGTCTGCGTCCCGGATGTCTTCCTCCACCACATGCGTGTAGGCCTCGGATATTGGCACTACCATCCGGAGATTGTTGCTCCGCAAGCGGCGTTCCACGCCATCGCAGGGAAGTAATCCACTCAAAGCCTAGAACCAGAGATACCAAAGCCAGTCCACACAGGTATGAGTAATGCTCGACGCCACAATGCGACGGTTTTCCCGCCACGCCCGCCCATAAAACACTCCGGCAATCGTCGCCAGCAGCACATAGCGCCAGTTGAAATGTGCCGTCCCTAAATTTCGCTTGTTAAAGTGAGATAGCCCGAACAGGATCGACGCAATCACCAGCGCCCCTCGACACCCAACGCGCCGCTCAAGCAGATTTTGCACCCACGCTCGAAAGAACAGCTCCTCCGGCACGGCAACGAAAACAAAGATTCCCAGCCACTCCAATGCTGCCTTGAGGACGTTCGGAGCATTCGCGTGCGGATGAATGAATCCCAGTACGAACCCAAGTGCGATCACGACGGGAGCAAAAAGCGCCAGCTCGCGGAAGCCGGTCTTCCAATCGCTCCAACGAACATGGAAATCGAATCCCGTGCCGCTCAGTTGCCGAATTCCGACAAACGCGTACAGCCCCGCATCCACCAGCAGGAGATTGCCCCAGCCGCGCAGCCCCGCTGGCCAAGCGGCGTCGAACCAGCGCAAGTCCACAGCCAGACCGAGAGTCAGCAAGATGAATGCATCGCGCCAATTTCCCCTCTGCCCTGGATCAGAGACCGTCGCCCGTTGCATGAGCCACGCCATCATCACAGCCAAGAGCGCGTATAAAACACACCATTCCCACCGGAACATGGAATTCAGGATCGAAAGAATGAGGTAAGGAACAACCAGGACCGAAGGAGCAGTAACTCGCAGCACGACGTGCCAGCGCGATAACGCGCGACTGACACGTTCCGAGGCCAGCCCAAACGCTAGAGCGGGAAGCAATTCGATCGCAAGGATGGCGGCCTGAACCGCTGTCACATTCGACATCAGGAACTATCTTATCCGGACGGTACGCCCGGTCCGCATGAGTGGGGTCGGTCCTATGTAGTAGAGTGCCGCACAAGAGCTGCTAAGTGCGCGTCCTTCGTGATCCTTCATGTCTTTTGTGGTACATGAATTTACGCCCACTGTATCTGCACCAGGCTTGTCTAGCGGCCCACCCACAGCTAAAATTCCAGCGACTTCTGTCAGGAGGCAATAATGGCCGCTGCTCCGGTTCCGCCACTCCCAACTACTGCCGATAAAGTCACAACGCCGCCAATGTCCGAAGCAGCGCGCATCCTCAACACTTTCGTCGCGCCCTCAAAGACGTTTACTGACCTGCGCCGCAGCGCCGCCTGGTGGGGACCCTGGATCCTCATCTCGATCGTCTCCGTTGCGTTCATGTTCGCGGTAGGTAAGCAGGTCACATTCGAGCAAGTCAGCAAGAATCAGATCGAGCATTCCACCAAGCGAGCCGAGCAATTCGACAAGGCGCCGCCTGATCAGCAGCAGAAACAGTTGCAGATCTCCGCCAAGATCATCGGCTTCTTTGCCTAT
>DATJWZ010000222.1:0-3266 GCA_035500795.1 Candidatus Eiseniibacteriota bacterium
GTGTGGCAGTACTCGGGTTTGTGGATTGGTCTCCGGAGGTTAGGCCGACACCATTTATGAGATGGCTTGGCCTTGATGGTCCACTCTTCGCTTACGCGCACTTTGCAGGAAAGACTGAAGTGGACTTTCGCGCGTTCTACACGTGCAATCTGAGCCTGAAGACGGCGTTGCTTCGAGCGACAGGCGCTTTCGACGAGGATTTTGAGGGCTATGGCTTCGAGGATGCAGAGTTGGGTTACCGGCTTCAGAAGAATGGCATGCGATTACTATACAATCGGGCTGCGGTGGCATATCACTACAAGCGGGTTACGTTTGCAGATGCCTGCCGCCGGGCGCAACAAGTAACTCGTGCGCTCCGCATTCTTGAGCAAAAGGAGGCGGGAAAGAGTTTGCTGGAGCTCGAAGCCAGAGATGGTAAGAGGGCGCGGCCGTCCAGGTTCCCGCAGAGATGGTCAGCGTCGGTACCACGTCCTCTGAGGAAACTGGTCCTCACGCCTTTCAAACTGCTTATAGACACTCAGTTTCCATTGCCGTGGTACGTGTATCGGAGGCTTTATGCCGATGCAACGTCTAACATAGCTCGGCCGAAGCCTAGCGAGTACGAAGCCTCGGGTTCCTCTGCAATCCCGAGATAAACGAGGCTGCGCAGAGAGGCGGTCATAATCACTGAGACCAACGACTGCCCGCGGCGCTAACTCGGTTTTATCTACCTTCAGCTGTGATATCGGATCTTCGACCCGGCGACAAGCTCAGCGGAAGAGGCGTTATGGATCTCTCCATCTGTATCGTGACTTACAATCAGCCGACACTTCTACCGAACTGCGTCGAGGCGTGCCTCTCCGAGATCGGATTGTGCGGGGTGACCGCGGAAGTCATCGTCATCGACAACGCCTCACGTGACTCATACCCCGCACGGCTTTCCGGGCATTCGCCTCTGGTTCGCGTCATCCGAAATGAGGAGAACCTGAGCTTCTCTGCCGCCAACAACAGGGCAATTCGGAGCAGCCAGGGACGCTATGTGCTCATCTTGAATGATGACGCAGTGCTCCAAAAGGGCTCATTGGCGGCGATGGTCCGAGAGTTGGACAGGATGCCGGACGCTGGAGCGATCGGTCCCAAGCTCATTCATCCCGACCGGTCGCTGCAGTCGCGTTTCACTAATAGGCGGTTCCCTCATATTCGAGGCATTGTGATCTCAATTTTCGGTCTTGAGGGCCGGCTGGTGACGAGCGCCCGTTGGCGTGACCTTCTCACTTTGAGCCGAGACCCCGAGTGCAGCGGCGAGACGGATTACGTGGCCGGCGCTTGCCTACTGATTCGTCGCACTGCTTTGCTGGAAGTCGGACTATTCGATGAAGACTTCAGCTATTGGTTTGAAGACACCGACTTTTGTTACCGACTCAAGAAGAGAGGGTGGAAGGTGTTCTACCAGGCCGAGACTTCTGTAATCCATTACGGGTCGGCGTCTTTGAACAAAATCGATGAATCGCACCGAACGATGATGTTTCTGAGGTCCTTAATGATCTTTTACGCCAAAGACGAAGGTCCGATAAAGTCGCTGTTGCTGAGGTTCTTCTTGGGTGCCGCGCTTCTTTGCAACGCGTTTCGCATTTCCCTTCGCTGCTTGTACAGCGTGGGCAGTGAGAAGGGCAGTGATTCCTTCGGCCGCCTTCTCACTTGCTTGCGCCTCTTGCGGCTTGTTTACTGCGGCGCGCGTTGAGTTTTGAAAAGCCGTGAAAGTGCTAATTCAAGCCGCGTGAGTGGGTACGGAAGGGCCGCCGCCAGCAGGGAGAGTTTAATGAGAATTGGAATAGACGCTGGTGCCTTGTGTTCCACAGCGAATGGGATCTCGCGTTCAGTGCGAGAGCTTGCACTGCAGCTTCAGAAATTTGACCGCGTTAACGACTATTACCTTTACTCGAGGAGAGATTTCGATTTCCCCCTGGAAAATCCCCGGTGGCACAAATGCCTTCATCCGCGAGTTCCGTATCTTCTCGGAAACTTGTATCTCAGGAACGGACGCACCGGCAGAGCTGGCGTAGGAGGTTTGGATGTCTTCTGGACTCCCAGAACATTCTCATTCCCTTTTGGGCTTTCCCCTGCTGTCGGTCGCCTGGCTACCGTCTACGACCTCGCCTGGCTTTATTATCCCGAGACCATGGAGACCCGTAACCGCCTTGGCCATCAGCTTTTCGCTAAGAGGGGGATCGAGCACGCGCATCGTATCATCTCTATTTCGGAGTCGACCCGCCGTGACCTAATAGACCGCCTTGGAGTACCGCCTGAGAAGATCCTAGTGGTTCATCTCGGAGTGGCTGACCGTTTTGCACCGCGCGCCCCGATAGAGTCAGCGAGGATCATTGCCGACAAGTACGGCACGTCGACGGATTACATCTGCACGGTGGGAACAATTGAACCGCGGAAGAACATCGTTTCTCTGATCAAAGCGGTCAGGATCTTGCGGGATCGTGGCCAGTTGCGGCATCAATTGCTGGTCGCAGGGAGTTCCGGCTGGAAGAATTCGGATGTTTACGCCACCGTAGAGCGCTGCGGACTGACTGAGCGGGAGGTGAGATTTCTCGGGAGGGTACCGGAGGAAGATCTGCCAGAGCTTTATTCGGGTGCTAGTGTGTTTGTGTTCCCATCCATCTACGAAGGGTTCGGGCTGCCCCTTGTGGAGGCCATGGCGTGCGGCACCCCCGTGGTGGCTTCCAACACCTCCTCGATCCCAGAGGTGGTTCACGATGCTGGGATACTCGTGCGGCCAGATCGACCTGAGGAATTCGCTGACGCTATTCGTCGCGTGGTGAGGGATGAGGCTTTGCGATTCGAGTTGGTCAGAAAGGGAGTTCGGCGTGCCAGGGCGTTTAGCTGGGACGTTGCAGCCAGACGGGTCTTGAGTGCACTCAACACCGTTGCTGCGGCTAGAGATGGCCGAATCACCGCGGGGGGCTCGTAACAGGTCGATTCGGGAGCCGCTGTCCTTGCTGCGAACCGGCCTTCGGACCTGCAAACACTATGAGAATTGGGATTGATGCGAGACTTCTCTCCCGTTGGCGGGGAGGATCCTCGGTGTTCCTGGAGCAGATTGTCCGTGAGCTAGAAAAGATCGACTGCGAGAACGAATATTTTCTCTACTCGAATCGGCCGTTCATTCTCCCATTCGGGAGCGTTCGGTGGCACCCGCGCGTTCGGTCTCGATTTCCTCTTATGCCAGGCACTCTATGGGTCCAGACGGATCTGAAAGCTATGATTCGCGAGGATCG
>DATJWZ010000223.1:0-3424 GCA_035500795.1 Candidatus Eiseniibacteriota bacterium
TTCATACCGAGATAAATGTCCGAACCGTTTGCGTTCTTGAAGCGCAGCCAGGCCTGGAACTCGGGACTTGCTGCCTTCTTCGCGGTCGTGATTCGCTGGATTGTTTCGCGCGAGTTGCGGTTCAGGACAAGGACGGCGACGCGATCACTGACGTCGAAGTTGTCGAGAATGTACTCAGGTGCAGATAGGGGAGAAGAGTTGGAGTTCGGCGACTCTGTCATAGCAGTTCCTTGTGGCTATCGAAAATGAACCCGTAGTTGTACTCGTCGCGATCGGGATCGTAGCCATGGATTTCGACAACTTCGGAAACGAACCGGCGGCCCGGCCTTCGCTCAAGATGCACGACGATGTTCACGCAATCACCTACATTCGTTTTGATGGCTCGGTAAGGCAGGTCCACGCCGCTCTGCAGTACGCAACTCGTGAAGCGAGCGAGGCCCTGTCTCGCGGAAGTCGCATGCACGGTCGAGAGGCTGCCCGAGTGGCCCGTGTTCAGGAGTTGCAGCAGATCGAACGCCTCGCCTCCACGAATTTCGCCGAGGATTAGTCGATCGGGACGGTGACGGAGAGATGCCTTCAGCAGCTCGCGAATGGTAATCCCCGGCAATCCGTTCTGTGGCTGTCTCGCTTCGAAGCGGACGAGGTTGTCCTGGGACATATGGATTTCGGACGTGTCTTCGATCAGGACGATGCGCTCATCGGAGGGAATGAATTTTCCCAAGACGTTGAGCATCGAAGTTTTGCCTGACCCGGTGGAACCCGTTAACAATAAATTCTTACGGCCGAGAACGTAGCCTTCGAGTTGATTGGCAAGCCAGCGGTCCAAAGTCCCTGCCTGGATCAGGTCCTCGATCCCGAAATGACGCGAGTTGAATTTCCGGATGGTCAGCGTGACGCCATTGACGCTGCAGGGAGGAATGACGGCGGCGACACGGCTGCCATCGGGCAGCCGGGAGTCGAGGATCGGTTTTGATTCCGAGATGTCGTCACCCAAACGCCGTGCGATATTCTTGACGGCCACCATGAGGGATTTTTCGCCGAGTTGAACCCCTCGCACCGGCTCAATGAATCCGCCTTTCTCGATGAAGATATGTTCGGGCCCATTCACCATGACCTCGCTGATGGAGTCATCGAGGATGAGGTGTTCGATCGGCTTCAAAAACGGCAGTATGGTTTCGAATCCGTTCATTAGAGTTCTCCGTCGGCAAGTTGTCGGAAGTAGGATTTGTTTACGTCGTTGTAGTACGGCTTGAGATAACAAAAGCTCGGGGGAATGGGGTTCGTACCGTCATAGGCGATCGTGACCGACTGGGCATTTCGCAATTCCATGAAGATTTTCGGATCGAACCGGAGGTCGTGGTGGGGACTGTAGGTTTTCGAGGCGGTGAGGTTGGCCTTGTGTGACAAGGCTTTGCCAGTGAGGAAGCTGACATTCGCGTCGTGTCCGCTTTCGGAGAGGTTGTAACTCGCTTTGAGCCGGTCCTCCCGCCCGCACAATTCGCTGGCAATGCGCGCGGAGAAGTCATCGGAGAGACATAGGAAGATCTTCGTGCGAAACGTCTGCAACAACGTGCGCCAGGATTCGCCGGGCAGAGCAGACCTCAGAGAACTAAGGCTCTGCGTCGCGATGATCGGAATACATTTGGGCTGGCGCGAGAGACTGAAAAAGCGTTCGTCACCCGTAGGTTCACTCTCACCCACCGTCGCAAAATGCT
Organism: Candidatus Eiseniibacteriota bacterium; assembly: GCA_035500795.1. Lineage (GTDB taxonomy): Bacteria > Acidobacteriota > Terriglobia > Terriglobales > Acidobacteriaceae > Sulfotelmatobacter. Next base: position 1,716 of record DATJWZ010000223.1, read on the forward strand.
GGTATTCGTCGCAGAGAAACAGTACCTGCCGGAAGTGCTGGCCGGGATTTTTTTCCATGAGGGGCACGCGGTTGACGACCGCACGCTCGAAGTCGAGCTTGAGCATGACACCAAGAGCCTTGGCGAGGCCGGGATTCATGGCTACCGGAAAGTTCAAACAGCAGAGGCTTCCTTTCTCAATGAGCCAAGCCAACGAGGGCAGTGGCTTCCCGAACTTGCAGTCAGCGTTCGCCTGAGGGTCGTAACACTCCGCGGGAGGACAGAACGTGCGTTTGACCGCGGGGTTGTCATCGAACAGCGAAAGGAACACGGAGATGCCTTCGACGATAGAGGTGCGGAGCTTCGGCTCGATCCTCGACCAGTCATTGACGAACCATCTCTCAACGGCTTCGAGCTGCATTTTCTTCTCAATGGGCACCGGGTTCTGGCGGGAGGCATTTTCGGCCTCCCACTGGACGGGCTTGTCTTTCAAGACGGCGGCGAGCCCCGGGGTCAGGGGCGCACGATAGAGATGCGTTTCCGTGTCCAACCGAAACCCAAACGGATCGAAGTCGCGCGGAAACTTGAGGTATTCCTCCTCGAGGAGAAGCACCGAGTCGGCCTCGATGAGTCGGCGTTGCGCCTCTTGAATTCGGCTTTCGAGCAGGCGCGGATTGATCGCGCATTCATAGACGTCGAAGAGGGTGACGTAGTCGAACGCCACCTTGTGCAGCAAGATGATGAACTTAACGAGGTTGGTGTAGGCCTGCTGCCAGAATGGTTCTTTCCCCCGACCAAAGAGATTGTTGAGCAGCGAGGCGATGCTGTAGGCGAGGGCGTACGCATCGAGGTTATTGTGAAGCGGGTTGTAGCGATACTCGGACTCAAGACTGATTTCGACGTAATCGCTCGAGCGCCCATGGCGGTCGAGGATCTCGTGGACGCGAGCGCAGAAATCTCCTTTAACTTCCAAGACAAGTCCGCCAACCCGCCGCTCGGGATCGTCCGCCCGGTACCCCAAAATTTGCTCGGCAAACGGGTACATGCAGCTGGCGGTCTTTCCCGACCCGACAGCGCCCACGATGGCAATGCCGGTAAACAAACCTTTCTCGGGAATCGTGAGCCACTGCGGAGTTTCCGACGGGATCGGTTTGCGGGGATGATGAAGCTCGCCGAGCACGAGCGAAAGCTCCGTTCTTCGCCGCGGGTCGGAATACGGCGGCAAGGTCCCCGAGCGAATTTTCCGGTCCGTCTTCAGGGCGAAGATGTAGATGCCGGATAGCACCATGGCATAGGCAATGTAGGGCGTCGTGTAGAGGAAGAGGGTGTAGGAGAACTTGAGAAAGAGAAACGCGTAGTGCGCGCGCAGGGCCATGATTTGGAGAAAGAGATTCGACTCAGGAAACGGCACGCGAAAGTACAGTACCAGTCCGGTGGCCGCGGCGAGCCCACAAGCGACGAAATGGCGGGCGTAAAGCAATTGCCGGATCATGTCCGGCTCCCCTTTGCCCCGGCACTTCCCTCTCTTTTTTCTGCGGCCGTTTGCTGCTGCTTCCGCCAACGGCGGAACTCGACGTCTCTCCAGATGACCATCTTCAGCGCGGAGTTGACGACGTGGTCGGGCGTGCTCTGAATGAAGACCGCGTACTTCTCGACGGCGAGCGCGATTGGTTCTTGCAAGTCGTACTCGCGTTTCACGAGTTCGGGGGGTTTGTTGATGATGGACATGT
>DATJWZ010000224.1:0-14198 GCA_035500795.1 Candidatus Eiseniibacteriota bacterium
CTCGCGATCGATCTGGAAGGCACGGAAGTCTGCGACTGGTTGAACTCGATTGGCGTGACGTGCGTGCTGCTGAAGTATCGGGTGCCGGATTCCGGGCCGTTTCCGAAATCATCGGCGGCGCTCGAAGATGCGCAGCGGGCAGTCGGCATGGTCCGGCAACATGCGGCCGAGTGGCACATTGATGAAAAGCGGATCGGCGTACTGGGATTCTCTGCGGGAGCGCATCTGGCGGCGGCGCTTAGCACGCACTTCGACAAGCGGCTTTACGATCCCATCGACGCCGCGGATCAGTTGAGTTGCAGGCCGGACTTCGAAGTGATCGTCTATCCAGGTTACCTAGCGCTGTCGGAGCAGAACTTTGCGGCGAATTCGGAGATCAAGGTCACGGAGAAGAATCCCCCGGCGTTCATTGTGCAGGCGGAGGATGATCCGGTGCACGTGGAGAATTCGACGGTATATTTTCTGGCGCTGAAGCAGGCGAAGGTCCCGGCGGAGTTGCATCTGTATGCCAAGGGGGGGCATGGGTACGGATTGCGGCACACCGAGTTGCCGGTGACGTCGTGGCCGCAGCTGGTGGAAGTGTGGCTGCATACGATCCAGGTGCTGCCGGCCCCGGCTCCCTGACAAAACTCGCAAATAACCCAAGTCAAAGACTAAAGAATCCCTAACACGTCTAACCGCTTATGAGTTTGATAGATCGTCGAAAATTTGCACAAACGACTCTCGCATTTTCGTTTTTGAGCTCTTTCGCCCGGACGCAGCAAGTAGCAACATCTTTTTTATCCAAGGCTCAGATTTCCACTCCACTCATCGTTCCACCGGACGAGAAGTTTATGGCGACGCTGCCGCGGTTGATGGAATTGGCTCAATTGCCCGGTCTCGGCATGGGAGTCGTCCACGGAGATCGCATGGTGTGGCGGCACTACGCAGGAGTGGCAAATGCCAAAACCAAGACGCCAATTTCACCGACCTCGTTGTTTCCGGCGGCGTCGATGGGAAAGCAAGTGTTCGCGTACGCGGTGCTACAACTCGTGGACGCACGTCAGTTGGATCTTGATCGTCCACTCAAACAGTATGTAAGTGAAGATGCGCCCACCGGCGAGTTTGGAGATCGCGTTACAGCAAGGCATATTCTGAGCCATTCGAGCGGCCTTCCGAACTGGCGTGAAGGAAGCAACCAACCGTTGGTACCTGCGTTTGAGCCCGGCAGCAAGTTTCGTTATTCGGGTGAAGGCTTCTATTACCTGCAGCGTGTTGTTGAGAAGATCACCGGAACCGGTTGTGAAGCTTACATGCAAGAGCACATTTTCAAGCCTCTTGGGATGAACTCCTCGACATATCTGTGGCGCGCAGATGCCGGTGAGCGATTGGTCTCCGGGCATCGCGGCGATGAACCATTTGACAATCGCGCGTTCGGCGAGCAGTTGTTCCAGTTGATCCAGAAGAGTGGAATACCGCTGGCACAATGGAATCACGATCGCATCGTGCGAGAGATGGCAAAAGTCGTATCGCCACCACATACTCCGGTGCCCAACGAGACAAGCCCAAATGTCGCCTTCAGCCTGCTCACTACCGTCACCAATTACTCGGCGTTCCTGACTCGGATTACAGCGCCACGCGGTGATGGATTCGACCTGAAACCGGAAACATGGAATGCCATGATAAGGCCCTACTCGCACGTCAACTCTGCACTATCGTGGGGGTTGGGTTGGGGCATAGAAGAAGATGGTGGGCCCAGGTACCTGTGGCAATGGGGTGACAATGGCGGGTGGAAGAACGTTGTGATCGTGCACCCCGAGAGCCGTTCTGCACTCTTCGTCTTTACGAACGGAGCGAACGGTATGCGGGTCGTGGAACGCATCGCGAGAGCCGCAACCGGGCGAGATCACCCTCTGTTCCTGTGGGTGTGACCATTTGGAAATGAGATACCGAAACGGATAGCGAAGGTACCGGCTAACCAAGAAGTAACTCCCGAATCCACAGGACAGGCGAGTATGCTGGCGGCATGGGTGTAAGTGTGTCGATGCTGGCTTCGGGGAGCCGGGGGAACTGCGCGTTAGTTGCCAGTGCCACTACCAAGATCCTCGTCGATGCCGGTATCTCGTGCCGCGAGACCTTCAAGCGGATGAAATCGTTGGGGGACGATCCTCATTCGCTGTCAGCGATCCTGATCACCCATGAGCACTGCGATCACATTTACGGATTGGCAACGCTGGCGAAGAAGCTGCGCATCCCAGTGTTCATGACCGGGGCGACACATCAGGCATGGTGCCGCGCGCTGCGTAACGAAAACGGTGAGAAGCCCAAGCTCGAGAAGTTCGAACGCTTCGAATCCGGGCACAGCTTTCAGGTGGGCGACATTGCCGTAAGGCCGTTCACCATTCCACACGATGCCGCTGATCCGGTGGGCTTCACGTTTCGTGCGGAGGGCATCAAGGTCGGAATTGCGACCGATCTTGGTTACATTCCACTCAGCGTTCGCGATCATTTGCGTGGATGTGATGTGCTGGTGATGGAGTCGAACCACGATCTGGAGATGCTGCGGGTGGGGCCGTATCCGTGGTCGGTCAAGCAGAGAGTAATGAGCCGCGTGGGGCATCTATCCAACCTCGCCCTCGCGGATTTCTTTGCTAACGACTATGATAATAGTGCGACGTTTGTCGTACTGGCGCATCTTTCAGAGCAGAATAATCACCCGGAGATAGCCCGGAGAGAGGCAGAAAAGGCGCTGGCGACAAGGGGCGGCCTATTCTGTAATCGGGTGGTATTGGCGTCCCAGACCGAAGCCCTGGAGCCGATTCGCCTGTAAGTAGGGCTCACGATTTGCTGATCAAGTACCCCCAAATGAGTCAGCAGTGTGTGGATCCGATCGTCGGCAAGATCCTGGCGGGCTGGAGGTATGACATATCCGGCCTTGCGCCAGAGATGCGTGGCGACTACGAAGAACACTTCTCCGCTTGTGAGCACTGCCGCAGCCGTCAAAAAATCCACAGGATGATCGATGTGGGGCTGATTGCTTTAGCATCGGTCTCTGCCGGAATATTCCTGCTCGCCTTCGCTGTAATCCATCATCTCAGTCCTCACCACGCATTGCTTTTGGAGCTCGCAGCACTGGCCGGATTTGCTTTGTCGATGCTGATTTGGCTGGGGGTAGCAGTGGCGACTCCAGCTCCGGTGACGATGCTCGATGCCGCGCGACAGGGAGCGCGACGGGTACATGACCGCTTGCCTGAGGAAATTCGACAGCGGCTTCCGGAAGAACTACGAATTAAAATTACCGGGACCTAATCCCATCAGGGACACATGTCCGGTACGCCCACCAGAATCTCTCTCCGTGCGCTGATCTTCTCCACGATTATGTCGCTTTCCGCGTTCGGCCAAACGCCAGAGCGCTATCTATCGCAGAATCAAAACAGTGGAACACCTCAACATGAGCATGGCGCCGAACAGGATCACAAGAGCCCGGAAGACATGCAAATGGAGGAATCCATTGCTTTGCAACTGCCATCACCTCATGACAGTTCCGGAACATCATGGCAACCTGCATCGGTCACAGTGCCAGAGTGGATGTGGATGCGCAACGGCTGGCACCTAATGGCGCACGGCACCATCTTTATCGACTACAACCAACAAGGCGGCCCGCGAGGAGTGGCTAAGGCCGAGTCGGTGAACTGGGGAATGTTGATGGAGCAGCACCGGCTAGGCCGAGGGACAATTTTGTTTCGCGAGATGTTTTCGGCAGAATCGTTGACCTCGCCCCATCCCGGATTTCCCGAGCTGTTTCAGACCGGCGAAACTTATCATGGCGAGCCTTTGGTCGACCATCAGCATCCGCACAACGTGTTTGCGGAGTTAGCTGCGATGTATACCGTGCCGATAGCAAAGAGATTTTCCTGGGAACTGTATGGGGGGCCCTCGGCCGAACCAGCGTTGGGACCCGTCACCTACATTCACCGCGCATCTGCGGCGGAGTTGCCGATGGCACCCCTTGGCCATCACTTGCAGGATTCCACGCATACGAGTTTTGGAGTCGTCACGACCGGCTTTGTAATCGATCGAGTGAAGCTGGAGGCATCGCTGTTCAATGGCCGGGAGCCTGGGGAGCAGCGCTGGAAGATTCAGGTGGATTCGCTGAACTCGTGGTCAACGCGGGCGAGCGTGGCGCCAAAGAGAAATTGGGTCGCCCAATACAGCATCGGGCGGCTCGAACATCCTGAGGCATTGGAGCCGGGCGACCAATTGCGCCAGACCGCGTCAGTGGAATATAACCGACCACTTGATAGCGGCTCTTGGGCAACAACGCTGGTTTGGGGACGCGTCCATAAACTCGCCACCGGCGAGAAGCTTAACAGCTATCTGCTGGAATCGACCCTGAACTTCAGAAGCCGTAATTATGGATTCACACGGCTGGAGTTGGTTGACAAGGACGAGCTATTTCCGCAGGCTATGATTCCGCATTCGTTCCGCATTGGCGCTTACACGCTCGGCGGAGTGCGAGATCTAATTCAGAACGAAAAGTGGCAGTTGGGGTTAGGAGCCGACGCTACGGTGTACACGAAGCCGTCACCGCTGGATATTCCTTACGGAGAGTTTCCTGTGTCTTTCCAGATATTCATTCGGATGAGACCGGGACGGTCGCCGGACAACAGGTCGTGGTAGTGCCACAAAACAGTGCAAGTTACTAACGATTTGGCCATAAGATATTTGGCATTACGACTCGTCCCAAATCACGCGAAAATGTGTCCATGTCGGGAGTTCTGAAGACCCTAAAGGTTCTGCAGTTGGCAATGCTCGCCAGCATCTTGTTGTATATTCCGGTTGGACAACTTTCGCATCCCATCGTGCGGGCGTTAGACCCGTCCGTGAGTTATCTGTTTGCGACGCTGGGAGTCGCGGTGGTGGGAATCATCTTTGTTGTGCGGCGAACGTTGGTTTTCCGCGCGGCAGCAAGCCTGGTATCTCAACCGGAAGACATGCTGAGCCTCAACCAGTGGAGAACAGGCTATATAGCTACGTATGCCCTATGCGAGTCCCTTGCGCTGTTTGGACTTACGATGCACTTCTTAGGCGGAAATCTGCAGGCCAGCGGCCCCTACTATCTGGGTGGATTTATTCTTTTGTTCTTCTTCCGTCCGCAACAGCCCGAGGCTGCAATTACTACTTAACGTGGCAACTAGCCAAGCCGCGCTTCTCCAGATACTGCTGGTGATAATCTTCCGCCTCGTAGAACTTCTCTGCGGGAACGATCTGCGTTGCAATCGGCTTGGGATAGCGGTGAGCCTTTTCCAGGGATTCCTTGGCGGCCGATGCCTCGGCCTGCTGCTGAGGTGAATGGAAGAAGATCGCAGAGCGATATTGAGTGCCCCAATCTGGCCCTTGGCGGTTGACCTGGGTGGGGTCGTGGTTCTCCCAGAAAACGTTTAGCAGGTCAGAATAGGGGACCTTGGCAGGATCGAAGTCCACTTCAACGGCCTCGGCGTGGCCGGTGCGGTCGGTGCAGACCTCTTTATAAGTCGGATTCTCGGTATGCCCGCCGATATAGCCGACGCGGGTCGCTGTTACACCCGGCAATTGGCGGAAAGTGGCTTCGACTCCCCAAAAACAACCTGCGGCAAACGTAGCTTTTTCCATCGAAAGGCTCCTCTGACAGTTCGGCAATTGCAGCCGGTATTACCCTTGTAATTTGTCCGTTCTATTTGATGGCTAAGCACCTGAAAAGTCACAGTATTGTAAAGGAGACGTGAATTCTCCATTCGACTGATTGACGAGGTCGGGGAATCAGGGTAGATTCCGGGCAGGGCTTCTCTGCAGGATCCGCCAGCTGAATATGTCATCCGTGCGCCACTATTTCCGAGCGGCAGCCGTGCGTAAGCTTACCTTAGTGCTGGCATGTGTTTGCGCAAGTGTCTCCGCGGCGGTTGCGGCCCCAGATTTCAGTACTCCGATTCGTCTCGGTTACCGGACTGGCGATCAGTGGGAGCCATCGATTGCTGCAGACACGCACGGACATATTTACGTGCTCTATCCTCAGTACGGAGCAGTGCCGGGGTGCTCGAAGTGCAGCGCCCCCGCCATGGCACTGCTGATCAGTGATGACAACGGGATGTCGTGGCACCCATCGAAGGTGATGCTGCCCTTCCCGACGGGGCAGTTTGATCCTCAGATTGTGGTGGATCCGGCAGACCATCAGACGATCTACGCTTCGTGGCTGCAGAATGACAAGCGCGACATCGTCGTGGCGCGATCACTGGATTTCGGCCGCGCGTGGTCTTTTTCGTGGGCGGAGCGAGGTCGAGAAGACACCGACAAGCCTGTTCTGGCAGTGCGCGGAGCAGATGTATACGTCGGCTTTAATCACGAAGAGCGATTTGTGGTTTCCGCTTCGCATGACGCTGGACAAACATTCAACGTGGTTGCGGTAAACCCCAATGCCGATCCCGGGTCATCATTGGCCGGCGGGGCGACAGTAGATACTTCCGGCAATGTCTTCTTCGGATGGACGGCCTATGCAGGGGCTGAAATGCAGTCCAAGCCCGTCAACGTGTATGTCAGCCGCTCGAATGACGGCGGAAGAACCTGGACGACGCAGCTGTTGGACAAATCGAGTGCACCTCCAAACTGTGAAGCGAAAGGCTGCGAGACTGGTTTCCTGGGACCGCAGATTGCTTTGGCTTCGGATTCCGCCGGCGATCTATATGCTTTGTGGAATGCGGGTTTGGCGAACGGTGGACCGGAACGAATTTATTTCTCATCGTCGACGACGAATGGTGTGTCTTGGTCGGCGCGCAGAAACGTTTCCAACGCGGCGGCAGGCGTGGAGCACGCGTTTCCGGCGATTACGGCGGGGGAATCGGGCGACGTGCGTATCGCGTGGATGGATGCGCGTGCGAACGAGCCGGGACGCCCAAACCGACCCTTATGGAATGCGTTCTATCGGACGTCGACCAACGGCGGTGCCAGTTGGAGCGCCGAGGCACAGCTTTCCACAGCAGTCGCCGGCTATGACTATGTCCTGCCGGCAGGTTTCCGCTTTCCTTTCGGAGACTACTTCGGCCTGGCGATCGACAGCAATGGAGCTACGCACGCTGTCTGGGGTGAAGGCAGGAATTACAACTCGCCTGGGTCCATCTGGTATACACAGGGACGGTAAATCGTAGTTCTGGCTTTGGCTCCCGGCTTCGGGGAGTCCTACTCCAACACCATTCCACCAATCAGGTCCGCAATGCGCGTGACGTGATGCTGTTTGCACCACTCTTCTACGCCATCCACAATCTTTTCTGTCGCGCACGGATCCCAGTAGCTGGCGGTTCCGATCTGTACTGCACTTGCTCCGGCGAGCATGAACTCGATGACGTCCTCGGGCGTCGAGATTCCGCCCATGCCGATTACGGGAATCTTTACGGCATGTGCAGCGTCGTAGACCATGCGCACGGCGATTGGCTTTATAGCAGGGCCTGAGAGGCCGGCAGTCACGTTGGCGATGCGCGGCTTGCGGGTTTCGGGATCAATTGCCATCGCGACGAAAGTGTTTACAAGCGATAAAGCGTCGGCACCGGACTCCTGTGCGACGTAAGCCATCTGCGCGATGCTGGTCACGTTCGGCGAGAGCTTCACGATGAGTGGCTTTTGAGAAACACGCTTGGCCGTGGTCACTACCTCATCGAGCGAACGGGGATCGCTGCCGAATTGTAAGCCTCCGTGCGCTGTATTTGGGCACGAAACATTGAGTTCCAATGCAGCGATGCCTTCTCCTTCATTCAGGATTTCGATGGTTCGCTCGTAGTCCTCGCGGGCATAGCCGAAGACGTTGGCCATTATCACGATGTTCTTGATCTGACGGAGGTGCGGCAGCTTTTCTTCGAGGAAGGCCTGAGCACCGATATTCTGGAGGCCTATTGCATTCAGCATTCCGGCTGCGGTTTCCCACAAACGTGGCGGAGGATTGCCAGTCATTGGCTCGCGGGAAAGGCCCTTCACTACAAATCCGCCCAGCTTGCTCAGGTGCACGACATCTTCGAATTCGACGCCGTAACCAAACGTGCCGCTGGCAGCAATGATGGGATTCTTGAGAGTGATGCCGGCAACGTTGACGCTGAGATCGAGTGTTGCGGCCTTGGCGGTCATTGCTGGTTTTCTCCCTCGCGGTGCAGAGGAGTAATGGCTTCCGTGAGCACGCGACCGACCGAGTGCGTTGGGGGATTGATTCCTAGCAGCGATGCGATTGTGGGTGCCAGGTCGATTGGTTCAACGGCGATGCGGTACGTCCCAGCGCGAAATGGCAGACCGTAGAAAGCGAGCGGCACGTGTGTATCGTAATTGTACGGAGAGGCGTGGTCAGTACCTTTTGCGCCTCCGACTGTGTAGAAGTCGGGAACACCCAGGACGTACCAGCTTCCCACGGGCGAATAGCTATTCAGATATTTGTGCCCGAGCGGAGTATCGGGAGCCTCACCCTCAGCCAACTGCGACTTTGTATAGTAGTCGCGCAGGCCGACTTGCTTCATGGCTTCGCCGACAGCGTGTTCTGCGTCTTTCTCGCGTAGATGAACCGAGCTGAAAGCATCCTGATCGAGCCATGCATCGGGGTAATCGAGCTTTATATAACGAGCGGGATGTCCGGGCGAGAGCTTGGCTGTGAGAGCATTGTTAATCTGCTCTTCGATTTTTGCCGCACCGAGATTTGCTGCCGGGATGTGCTGCTTCTTGACGGCATCGGGTAAGGTAGAGACGCCGTGGTCCGCGGAGAGCGCGATCCAGACGTTGGCGAGTCCGACCTGGTGCCCGAGAAAGTTGAAAAAATCGGCCAGCTGACGATCAAGATCGAGGGCCATCTGTGCCATTTGCGGTGTATCAGGACCTACAGCGTGCCCGAGATTGTCGTTCGGAGAGAGGCTAATCGCCAGCAAATCGGTCGCCGGGCCGCGGCCGACGTTTTCATAGACAATCAGTTCCCTGGCGAACTCCAGTTCATATTCGTTGCCGAAGCCGGTCGAGCCTACGACTTCGTAGAATCCGGCCTCGGAGCCGTTTGACTGTTTCCGGTGAGCGGTCGATCCGAGAACAACGCCCTGAGAGTCTTTCCACTCACGGTCCCAGAATTTCGCCGGACGGGTGGAGTTGAAATTCTGGACCCACTGCGGAAGGTCAGGCCGGTAGTAAGTGGATGTGATCCAGGTCCCGGACTGCGGATCGATCCAGTAAGCTCCGTTGGCAGCGTAGCCTCCGGGAAGAATGGCAGAGCGGTCCTTTAACGAAATCGCGAAGACTCTGGTACTTCCTTGGGTCGCGAGTTTGAGCTCGTCCCCAAGAGTGTCGGCAAGCAAATTGTGCGGCGAAGCGCCTGTCTTCGTGTCCGAGACCCCGATTAGCTTCGTATCGTCATCCTCAACCGAGGTCACCATCCGTTTTTTCTTCGGATCGAGCCACTCGTTGCCGATGATGCCATGACCGTTGCTGTAAGCTCCGGTGTAGATCGAAGCGTGACCGGGCGCGGTACGGGTGTTGGCGTAGTTGTAATTGCAGTTCGGGAAGTAGGCGCCGCGGTCCATCAGCATCCGGAAACCAGCGTCGCCGAACTGGTCGCGATAGCGTTCGAGATAATCTCCGCGGAACTGGTCGATCACAATGATCACTACCAGCTTGGGATGGCCATTGTAGGCAGAAGCGAAACTACGAACCGACAGCCCGATAAGAGTGAGCAGACTCAACAGTACAAAAGAGAACTGAGTGAGCCACCTGGGGGACGATCTCATTGCGAACGTAGTTTACACAGGCGGTGGGAAATCGCCAAAGGAGAGCTTAGACAATGTGTGTTTGCCAGACAGCTCCTGCGTGCACGCGACGTCCCTTCGCCGTCCGCTCAAGGCAGGCTCTTCGCTCCGCCTGAAAAACAGCTCCGCTCAGGATGACGCCATGAGTCAAATCAATATCTAAGCTGCAGTTGAGCCGACGATAACGTGGAATAAATTGCCGTTGTCGCGAGCCGTCACCTTGTTCTTTTTCTCCTGAGTTTTTTCTACGGCCAAGATCGACAGCGGCTTGTTGCGGTTCGACCGGCTTTCGTGGAAGATCCGGATCAGAGCCGCTATGGCTATGCCTAAGCCAGCACTGAAGGCGACGAAATACCAGAGCGTCTGGAATCCAAGAATGAAGATTGCCGCGCTGCCGATGGCGAAGAGAATCCCGACGAACCCACCGCCGACGGGGAGTTTGTGCATGCTGATCCCGGGATGACGGTCTTCTGACATAGGACACCTCTTGAGCTCATCATGCCACCAAATACGCGGTTTCTCAATGACATACGTGCATTCAGCGCTGGTTTTCCGATAAAGTATTGATTCCCATGCTTGACCTGAATTTTGTTCGCGAAAACTTGCCGCTGGTTGAGGAGAAACTGCGTCAGCGCGGGATGGATCCGGCTGCCGTGCTGAAGGACTTCCGTGCTCTGGACACGTTACGTCGCCAGGCCCTAGAAGCTGTTGAAAGGAGGAAACATCACCGTAGGCTTGACTCCGAGAGGGTTGGAGAGTTCAAGAGGCGTCAAAAACAAGGGATAGCTACTGAAGTTGAGCTCCTGGAGATGGAGCGTCTCATTGCTCAATCAAAGTCGGACGGTGAGGTTATCGCGCAACTCGAGGCGGATGCGGCCGCGAAAGATGCCCGTCTACGAGAGATTCTCGTTGGCATTCCAAATCTCCCGCATGCCACCGTGCCGATTGGGCATAGCGCGGACGACAACGTGGAGATTCGGCGCTGGGGAACTCCTCCGAAGTTCGATTTCACTCCGAAGCCGCATTGGGATCTCGGTCCGGAGCTCGGCATTCTGGACATGGAACGCGCGGTAAAGCTGACCGGCGCGCGCTTCGCTGTGTATTGGGATCTGGGCGCAAAACTAGAGCGAGCGCTTGCGAACTTTATGCTCGACTTGCACACGCGCGAGCATGGATATACCGAAGTTCTACCGCCATATCTCGTAAACTCGGATTCGATGTACGGCACAGGGCAATTGCCCAAGTTTGGTGCCGATTCGTTTCGCGTGCCGCATGGCGAAAAGGATTTGTGGCTTATCCCCACCGCAGAAGTGCCGGTTACGAATCTTTATCGCGACGAGGTGCTTGACCAGTCTCGGCTACCGATCTCCCTTACTGCGTATACGCCCTGTTTCCGTAGTGAGGCGGGATCGTACGGCAAGGATGTACGCGGGATTATCCGGCAGCATCAATTCCAGAAGGTGGAGATGGTGAAGTTCGCGCACCCCGAGAAATCGTACGAAGAGCACGAGAAACTCACGCATAACGCTGAAGAGGTCTTGCAGAAGCTTGGCTTGCACTACCGGGTGGTCACGCTCTGCACCGGCGACATGGGAGCGTCATCGGCGAAGACTTACGACATCGAAGTCTGGCTGCCGGGACAGCAACTCTATCGCGAGATCTCTTCTTGCTCGAATTTCGAGGCGTATCAGGCGCGGCGGGCGAATATAAGATTTCGCCCCGAAGGCAAGAATAAGACGGAATTTGTCCACACACTGAACGGCAGTGGGCTTGCCGTTGGGCGCACGTGGGTGGCGATTGTGGAGAATTATCAGCAGGCGGATGGAAGCGTGTTGATTCCGGAAGTGCTCCGGCCGTACATTGGCGCCGAGAAAATCACGTCAAAAAGCTTCTAGCTGCTAGCTCCTAGCCAAACATTTCACGGAGCGAGTTTTGGCTGGAAGCCAGGAGCTAGAAGCTAGTCGCTGCAAGCAGGAGCTAGTACACTTGCACAGAGCAGAAATCACGACCACAGCACCCGGCGCGCCCCTGCCCATGAACGCCATCTGGCGAACAATCCGCTCTTACATTCTGTGGCAGCATGAGCGGGGAACCCTCCATTACGACATCATGGTCACGCTGATTCTGATCTTCATCTTCTTCTCGCCACGCGTGATCAACTTCAACGACAAACCCATCTCCCGCGATCCGCATCCGACTGAAGTACTGGTGACCTCCGATGCGGAGGGGCATCTTCTCTACCAGATTGAAGCGAACGCAGTGAAAGATGGAGATGATCAGTCGGTGCGAGACCAGCTGCTGCACATCATTGAACCGATTTCAGGAGCGGTCTCGATTGTGAGTTATGAACCTTTAAAGGACTCCAAGGGAAAGGTTCAGAGCTACAAAGTTCTGGCAAAGCGGGATTAGCAGAAGATTCGCAGTGGTGCGTCGATTGGACCTCCGATGAAACTTGCCACACTCGTTTTTCCGGTTGCGATTCTCAGCAGTTTTGTTGGCATAGCCTCTAACAACACGATTGTCAGCTTGCCGTCGATGGCTGGTTTTGATTGCAGCTTTTTCTCGCACGCGGCTCCGCAGAATCCCTCGAGTGCTATTACGCTGGAAAGTGTGTTGAAGAAAATGGACGCTGTGGCAGCTGGCTTTCATTCGGCACAAGCCGAATTCGAATGGGACAACTACCAAAAGGTCATCGATGAGATCGTCGATGTAGAGACGGGAACGATTTACTATCGTCGCGTCGGCAAAGACACCGAGATGATGGCCGACGTCAAGAAAACCGGGACCAGCGCAGCCCAACTCAGGCCCGAGCCCAAGTATGTGCTGTTCAGCGAGGGCAAGGTCAAGATGTATACGCCCAAGACCGAACAGGTAATGGTCTACGATCTCGGGAAAAACAGGGCCGATCTCGAAAGCTACGTCGTACTCGGTTTCGGAGGCAGCGGCCAGGATTTGCAGAAGGCATTCGATGTGAAGTTCGATGGTACGGAGTCCATTAACGGCATCAATGCTGCAAAACTGGAGCTCGTTCCGAAGTCAGAAAAGGTTCGCAACAACTACAACAAGATGATTCTGTGGATCGATCCCGATCGAGGGATCTCAGTACAACAGCAGTTTTTCACCCCCCAGGGCGACTACCGGTTGTGCAAGTACTCAGGGATTAAGATCAACGAGAAAATCGGGGACGATGTTTTCAAGCTGAAGACAACAGGCAAGACGCAGACAATCTCTCCTACAGGATAAATTACTGAATCTAAAGGGGAAGAAAGTAGTTCGGGATTGATTGGGCTGACGATATACTGATCAGACCTCAGTAGGGTTTCTTCATGGCCAAGGTTTTTACGATTACAGTCCCTCCCAAGCTGGGAAATAAACGCCGGGAACGTACCTCTGATCCGCGTTACGTCGAAGGACAGCGCCTGCTCGTCGAGGCCATGAAGTACCTGGCGCAGGCGGATCCGGTTCGTAACCGGGTCGCTATCGAATTGATATCGGAACACGTGAGGACACGGTTCCGGATGAGCGACTCGCCGCTGGCTTAATACCTCTACCCGCTTTGTTGGAACGCATTCCTTGTGCCGCTGCACACCCGCGCGCGGGGCGCGCGCGCCACACTATGGCTGTAGCGGCGCTACAAAAGTAAGGGACGGCTTGCGCCGTCCCTCTTACATTCTCGTTTCGGCTGTCCTAGAACGCGAAGCGTAATGAAAACTGCATTACGCGCGGATTGGTGAGTTCGGCATTGAGTTTGCCAAAGCTCGTGTTATCGACCAAGTCCTCGTTCGGCAATGAGCCACCGGCGTCAAAGCGAACAGAATTTGTCACATTGAAAACTTCCCACGAGAACCGGATCATTTTGTCTTCCTTCAGATTCCAAACCTTGGCGAGGCCTGCGTCGATGCCGAAATATCCAGGGCCACGGAAGTTGTTCCGCTGCCCCGCCTCTCCAGCATAGGTCGCACGGAAATTCGTGTTATACCCGTCGCCCGGGAAGCAGGTACAAGTCAGGTTGATGGCGTTCTGGAAGACGTTTGGATCTCCATCCTGGTCGCGGAAAACTCCGGTCTTTGGTTTTGCTCCCTGAACAAAGGAACTTCCTTCAAGTTCGAAGTCGGTGGACCAACCGTTACCCGCCAGAACTGTGAACGGGAAGCCGCTCGTCCAGCGAGCCAATCCGTTCACGGACCACCCGCCAAAGATCGCGTTAACCGCACCGTGGGTATTGCTGCCCCAGTGACGACCGTGGCCATAGGGCAGGTCCACCATGAAATTCGCGTTGAGCTGGTGCGTGGTATCAAAGTCGGATATGGCGCGCCAGAGATTCGGCGCAAAGGCATTGATTACCTGGCTGTTATATGCAATGCCACCGGACTCGAAGCCGTTTACACGTTCCGCGTTCGAACCAACGTCAATCGATTTGGAATATGT
>DATJWZ010000225.1:0-2639 GCA_035500795.1 Candidatus Eiseniibacteriota bacterium
AAAGACGGCTTGCTGAAGGAGCGCTTGTTGGCCCTGTTGAGCAGCTTCTTCGGGATCCTGGCGGCAATTCTCGCCGCGGTCGGACTCTACGGTGTCATGGCCTACATGGTCGCAAGACGGACCAACGAAATCGGCATACGAATGGCCTTGGGCGCGGCTCCGTTAAAAATGCTGGAGATGGTCCTGGGAGAAGCCGGAAAGCTCTGCGCAGTCGGAGTCGCGGTCGGAACCGTGATAACTCTGGCCGTCGGGAGATGGGCAGCATCTCTCCTGTTTGGCCTGAAGCCCTACGATCCGGCAATGATTGCGATGGCGTGTTTAGGGCTAGCCGCAGTCTCAGTCTTGGCCAGCACAATCCCTGCTAGAAGAGCAGCAAAGCTCCAGCCAATGATTGCGCTCAGGGAAGAGTAGCGAGTGCTGCGAGTCGCGAGTCCTGAGTCCTGCGTCGCGAGTCTCTGAAGCAATGTCATCCTGAGCGAGGATTGATCTTTGCGCGAAAAGCGCAAAGATCAACCGCAGTCGGCGCAAACGGGCATTCCGCCTTAATCATGGAGTCGGCGTTCAAGGGTTTCGACGACTACGAAGCCGGGTGGTCCCAAGACAGAATCATTACGCAAGGATGCGGCACCACTTGGCTCAACACCTTCAACGAGCCGAATAATTATTTCACCACATCATCAATTCCCTACATGATGGTCGCAACATGGGACGACTACGAAGAGGGCACCGAGATCGAGACAGGTATTAGCAACTGCCTGAACGATTCCTCCTTTACACTGCAAAACCCGGCCGGCGGAGTTCTGCATTGGAGCTTCACTTTTGACAGCAGTTTTTACGTTGTCACATTTAATCCGAGTACGACGATAAGTGGCTTCCCCGTATACGCATCAACCGATCAGGAGAACTACTTTCTCGCAGGGACGGCCCCTAAGACGTCGTGCTCTTATGGTGGAAATCCAATCCTAGCGACTTGCAGTGTCAACTTAACAGCCTATGCTCCACTCCCAGGAGGCAAGACGTACCACTTGGTTGTGCAGGCTTTGGGCCAACCGGTGATTACTAATCACATATCCAACAATAGCGTCGCTTATACCCCATAGTGGCAGACGAAGTAGACAACCGAATTTGCTCTTTTATCATCGCACTCGGGCTGGAGGGGGTCAGATGAAGGCTTTGAAGGCAACTGCATTACCTTGGTTCCTCGTACTCTGTTTCTCTCGTGGACTTGGACAGAGCAGTGCAGACGCCGAGTCGTATCGCTTTCAAGGTTTATCTGACGGTGCCGTTCCATACGGCGTAACCTTCGACCACCACGGAAACATGTACGGCACAACACAACTGCGAGGCGACGGATCCTGCGATTATCCCGAAGATGGATGTGGCACTGTATTCGAGGCCACACCGGTTAAGAATGCGGGCGGAGCGTTCACCGGCACTTGGTCCAAAAGAGTGATTTACGTCTTTCAAGGCGGGAGTAACGATGGAGCCAGTCCTCTGGCACCTTTGGTCCTCGACAAGTCCGGAAACATCTTTGGTACTACCCTCTACGGCGGCGGCACCGGATGTGGTGGAGCGGGTTGTGGCACCGTTTTCGAGCTAGAGCAGGTAAACGGGCGCTGGGTCGAAACTGTCCTGTATAGATTCACGGGCGGCGCTGACGGCGGTTCTCCTGAAAGCTCCGTGACGATCGACCGCGCCGGCAACATCTTTGGCACAACCTTCAATGGCGGGCTCAAACAATGTAAAGGATTCCCCTGCGGAGTTGCATATGAGCTTCAGCGTTCTGCGTCCGGTTGGAGAGAGACAGTGCTGCACAGTTTTGACTTCAAAGATGGCTCGCAACCGATCGGCGGTCTCATCCTTGACTCGTCCGGAAATCTGTTCGGCACAACTGCGTACGGCGGGCCTCCTTACCCCCCGGACGGGGCCGGCACGATTTTCGCACTGAAGCCAAGCCCTTCGGGCTGGGAATTTGAAGTGTTGTATAGCTTCCCGGAGTTCGACGGAAATCCGACGGCGACGATGACGCTTGACGGTAATGGCAATTTGTACGGAACTGCCGACGGGGGTGGCGCCTTCGGTTACGGGAGTGTCTTCGAACTGCAGAGGCCGACCTCTCAGGAAGCCGCGTGGAACTTCAGTAACCTGTACAGTTTCACTCTCGGACAAGACGGCGGATTCCCCTATGGCGGCGTTGCCTTCGACAGTGCGGGCAACCTCTATGGAACCGCCACCGGCGGAGGAATAATCGGTCCGTGCCAAATAGGATGCGGGGTGGTGTTTAAACTCACCCCTTCGGCTGGGCGTTGGACTGAAAGCGTGCTATACAGCTTTCAAGGCGGCGCAGACGGCATCAACCCTAACAGCACACCAGTTCTCGATCCGTTTGGCAATCTTTATGGAACAACGGCGTATGGCGGGGACACAAACTGCATCCCATTCCCCGATTACTCCGGCTGTGGCACGGTGTTCCGAATCAACCACGCAGCGGTTAGCGATCCCGTTCAGGGTATAGACACACAATAGCCTTTCATAACATCGCGAGTCGAAACCACGATGGAGATAGCGATAACATTGCGATGCTGGGCGGTGCTTACTTTCGGTTTCCTGTGTGTCGCTTCTCTGTGCAGCGATCTGTT
>DATJWZ010000226.1:0-6538 GCA_035500795.1 Candidatus Eiseniibacteriota bacterium
GGGGCTTTTGCCCCCATCAACGAGGAATATAGCCATGCCATCCTTGGCATTTGATACGCTCAAATTGGCCACGGAATTAAGGGATAAAGCCGGTTTGTCTTACCCGCAAGCTGAAGGGGCGGCTGAAGCCATCACGCAAGCCATTGAATATCATGTGGCAACAAAGGATGATATTGAAGCTTTAAAGCGTGATATGCTCCTGGCCATTGCAAATGCGCAAATGAATGTCATTCGTAAAATGGTGGTTATGGCTGGTTTACAAACGCTTGTAATTATTGCCACGGTTTTAGAAATAAGCCGACAAATCAAATAAACCGTGGATTGACGCCATATTGCCGGTTTGTTACTGATTCATTAGCCGGATTTACCCGCATTATTTTTGGAGTGACCAAATGACCCAAAGAAAAAAGCCCTTATCTACCGCCACGGCGGCCAGAATTGCATTGGTATTCAGACACTTACTGAATGGTTTTGACGTGGTTTTGCTGTTCCGGGAAGAGGGGGAAAAAGAGGTTTTTTGCCTCACCAATACAGACACGCAAAGCTCATTGGAAATAACCAAAGAATATATTGGTTACGAAAATAACCTTGAAGAATCATATGTTAGCAAGCCGAACTGAAAAAACCATGAACGCTAACCGCACGAAAATTTCGATCTATCTTGATATCCTGGGATGGTCCCCCCGTCAGCTTTCCGACATTTTAGGCATCAATGAGCGTGGCGTGTGGCGCTGGCTTAATGGCCAGAACGAAACACCTGATAAGATTCTGGATTGGCTCAAGCGTTTGGCCTCTTTCCATGAGCAGAATTCTTTGCCCGAAGGCTGGGCGCCCAATGCCGCGTTGAGCAATTCCGATGATCAATAAAAATGGCTGAAGCAGTTTTGATGAAACATAAAGAAACCGGGATCATGAAAAATGGTTATTACGGTTTTTCTTGGACAACGCTTCTGTTTGGCGCTTTCCCGGCTTTGTTCAGGCAGGATTTTTTAACATTTTTCGGTTTCTTCGCGTTATGTGTGGTGCTGGCAATCTGCACTTACGGAATGGGACTATTTGCAATCTCTGTAGTCTGGGCCTTCATGTATAACAAATACTATACGCGCAAACTGATTGAAAAAGGCTACGTGTTTTGTGATACGCCGCAAAACAATGCCATTGCGATGGCGCGTCTTGGAATTTCGGACTCTGTTTGATCCGAGATAGTCTCTCTATCTGAAAGAGAGCAAAAACAACGGGTTGACAAACCCGTGAATGTTTTGTTTCCAACCTACATATAAAACAAAGGTGGCTTATGAAGTCTAAGTTTTTTGCCGCAAGCGCTATCCTGGCGCTTCCCCTGCTCACGTCTTGCGCGCAGCCCGGAGCGGATTTGCAGGCCAATGTGTATCAGGCGGGGCAGGTCAATCAGGTGCAGGCCGCGAAGGAAATCACCATTCTGACCGTTATGCCGGCGCAAGTTGAGGTAGATAATACGCAAAACCAGAAAACCGCTGAAGTTGTCGGCGGCGTGCTGGGCGCGGTTGGCGGCGGTTTGCTTGGCGGCGGTCTTACCCATAATACCGGCGCCGGGGTTGATTCCGCCGTGCTGGGCGGCGTTGCGGGCGCGGCGGCTGGCTCCATGGTCAATTCTAAGGCTCTCGTGGCCGGCGTGACGATTGGCTATAATGAACAGGGCCAGATTTTGACATCCACTCAGGTGGGCCAGATGTGCCAATTTAAGGCCGGTCCCGCCCTCGTGGTTTCGACTCAACAGAACGAAACCCGCGTACAGCCGAATGCGGTTTGCCCGCCCCCGGCAAAAAGCTAATTTCACCTAAAACTGGCCCATGGTGTAAAATGAAAGCAATCATTGCAAGCGTTGTGTTTACCTCTCTTTGCCTTCCTGCCTTGGCGCAGGAGACGCAATCACAGTTAGATTCCGGCCTTGCCGCCATGGGCCAGGCGCAGGCTCAAGACCAGGCGCAGGCGCAGGCGCAGGAACAAGCGCAGGAAGAGGCAGAGCAAAGAGCTGAAGCCCACCAGGAGGCGATTGCGGCGGCTGAACAGCGCAAACGCGACGCCGCCAATGCCGCAGCTCAGGCTGAAGCTGAAGCCGACAAAAAGCGAGATCAGAATTTCCAGGATCAGGAAAGGCAGATTTTGCTAGAAGAGCAGCAAATCCAAATCCAGAAAGATCAGACTGACGCAAACCGCGAAAATGACCAGATTAACGCCAATCTGGCGGCGCAGCAGGCGCAAACCAATGTGACCCAATCTCAGGCGAATTCCACCAATATCACGGCTCAGGCCAATGCCACCGCCACTGTTGATGTGGCCAAGGGCGCTCAGGATTTGATGACTGACACGGGCAAGGCCAAGATGAAAAAAGCCAGCGGATTTTTGGGCATGGGCGGTGGAAATTGACCGCCCAACTTTTCATTGATCTTGAAATTATTGGAAATGCAATATTGCTCGGAATAAACGGCGCATTGCTTTTCAAACAGCAAACAAGCATCCACAGATTGGATAGTTTGATTTATCATGTAAATCTTAAATCCAAATTATTGGATGCAAAAATTTAGGTGAATATGAATCTAGGGCCTTACAAAGGCCCTTTTTTCATGCTTGGCGCAGTAATTACGGCCTATGCGCTTTTCACCGCAAAACCTGAAATCTGGTTTTTTTGGATCACCAATCGGCCAACAACAGCCTGTTGATTTATCATATTCCGGGATCACGTTGATTAAATTTTTATCCGGTACAGAAGGCGGTTTGATCAGAAAAACAGGTTCAATAGGTTTTTGTGCAATCGGTTTTGATACAATCGGTTGTTTGATAGTTTTTATCTTTTCAGGTTCTTTTTTTTCTGTTTTGACGAAAATCGGGGATACTCTGGCGGACAGACCTAGACGTTTTGCCTTTTTGTAAATTGCATTTGTTGGCGTTGGCATCTTTTTTTCAGCCATGATTTTTGCAATTTGCGCGCCCGTGAATTCTTGATTCCAAAGCTGCTTCAACAATGCAATTTTTTCTTCGCTCCATAGTTCATTTGTCATTTTTCAAAACCCTGCCGCATTGCTTGCATGTTTCACCAAATTCCAAAAAAACACATTCCGGGCATAAGTCTAGATTTGTCGAAAACGGTTTAAATTCAGCCGCAGCACGATTTATAGAAGCAGTGTTTGGTTTTGGATTATATCGGCGCCGATTTTTCATGGTTTGATTTCTCGAATTACAACCTTAGTTTTTTGTTCTGCGAGTGTCTTGACTTGGATATGATGAATTTCGCTTATCAAGTGTTCGGGATCGTCGCCGGCAATGATGCCAAGCCCATATGGATGGCGATGGCTTCTTGGTTGCAAAACGTCCAAAATACCTTTTAACGATCCGACGATGTTGTCATGGTCAGGTTCCTGGATACCATACCGGAAAACCTTTACATGGGCTTTAGGGATCGGCTGCGGCGGTCCTTGGCCTATGGCCTGAGCTACCTCCTGACTGAGAGCATGGATCAATTGAGATTGCTTTGCCCAATGGAGCGTTTTTTTTCGATTTGGCAGCATCAATGGCTTTTTGAGAATGAAGCTGTAATCCCCGATATGTGGCGGTTCTGGCGCGGTATGCTGCGCCTGGCGACGTTGATAGTCCCGAAGCCAGCTCTCATCAAACCCCTTCACCGGCCTTTTCCCTGCGCTTTTCGATCCGCTTTCCAGTTGCAGATTTGGAAAGGTCTATTGCCGATATAGACCAGCCTTTTTCCTTGGAAATTTCTTCAGCCAAAATCCAAAACCGTGATGGAATACCTCGTTTTTTCCAATGGCTTATACAAATCCTGGAAACGTTGAAGAGCTTTGCGGCATCTCCAGGTTCAAATCTTTCAAGAAAAGATTTATGGTCCATTTTGGATGTTTCCATTTTTTGGCGGATTTACATTTTAGCAAGAAAATTTGGAAATGTCCATTTTGGATTGCGCTATCGTAAAAAAAAGAATATCGTTGCTTCCCTCGAACAACTGAGAGTCTAAAGCAAGCATTTGTCATAATGCGTTGAAAGGTCTCCATATGTTGGAAAATATAGACGACGAAATATCTGATTCCGATAAGAAACAGATAGAAGAAATACAATCAAAAATGGAAATGGCTTTAGACAATGCAATTGACGATCTTGAGCTGGAAGGTGTGTGCATCATGTGCCTCTACCAGGCGGAAGTCGGATTGAGGATGGCGCATATATCCAACATCCACAAAAAATTTCTGGTGGAAGCGATGAAAGTTTGGATCAGCAAACAGGAATCTCTGGATGAACGAGATAGCATCAATTGATTCTGAAAAGCCTGTATCTCTGCTGAACATCATAGCGGAAGCGGCGAGAAATCCAGATACAAATATCGCCAATCTCCAAGCGCTTTTGCAGATGCAGCGTGAGGTTATGGCTGACCAGGCCAAGATTGCCTTTGCCCGCGCCGAATGGCGGTTGAGGAAAGACCTTCCTCAAATTCCAAAAAACGGGACCATTGATCTTGGATCAAAGGGGAAAATCAAATTCGCCCGTTGGGAAGATATGGCTGAAGTCATCCAACCGCTCATGGATCGTGAGGGATTCACGCTGTCGTTTGATACCGAGGAGCGCGCCCGCGACGGCGGGGGAAGCATCGTCATTGGCACGCTGACGCATATAGACGGGCACCACAAGACAGCTCGGTTTAGCCTGCCCCTGGATAGCGGACCAGGCCGTAATAGCCTCCAGGCGGCAGGATCAACGCTCTCGTACGGCAAGCGCTACGTGACTGAGCTGCTTCTGAACATCGTGAGACGTGGGGAAGATGACGATGCTCATGCAGCCGGCATCCGATACATCACGGAAGCCCAGAAGAACGAGCTGGTTAACCTGATACGGGAAACAAAAGCAGACACGGTGGCTTATTTGCGGGCCATGGGCGTGAACAGTCTGGATGAAATTGAGCAGAAAAACGCGGCTGCGGCGTTGAACGCACTTCTTGCCAAAAAGACGAAAATGGGAGTTAAAAAAAATGAAGGAAATTCAAGTTGAACAAGGCAGCAATGAGTGGATTGCCGCCCGTCTTGGCCTGCCAACAGCCTCAAATTTTGAAAAAATCATCACGCCAGGCGGCAAGCTATCCACATCATCCAGGAAATACGCTTGTTTTCTAGCGGCTGAAAAAATCCTGAATCGCCAGCTCGAATCCCTGGATCATCTGGAGTGGGTCCAGCACGGAAAAATGCATGAGGAAGCTGCGGCTCAAAATTACGAATTTGTCCAAGACGTTAAAATCAGAAAATGCGGGTTTATAACTACGGATGATGGCCGTGTTGGCGCCAGTCCAGACCGTCTGATAATCGGTGCAAAAGGCGGGGTAGAAATTAAATGCCCAGCACCATGGACTCAGATTGGATATATCGTGGACGGTTTTGGCGATGCATATAAATGCCAAGTTCAGGGCCAAATGTGGGTATCTGAACTGGATTTTGTTGACCGCTATGCGTGGCATCCCGAACTGCCGCCAGCGCTACAGCGCACAGAACGAGATGAACCGTTTATCAAACTTATGTCAGACGCCATCACAAAATTTTGCGATGATCTTGATGAAATCATACGAAAAGCCAGATCATCTGGATTTTTCGAGGAACAAGAAAAAATATTAACGGCAGTCGATCAATCGTATCCATATACCTCATAAAATCGGGATTTGTGGGACTCAGGAGACTTGTGACGCAGCGTCGCGCTTCAGGCCGAAGTCGCGCAGCTTGATTTTGGCCATTCGGCCGTCATGGTGATGGAACACGATACCCTCAATATCCCTACCCTCAAGCCACCGTGCCAGGGCGGAGAAGTCGCGGGGTGGTTCTTCTGGCATAGCTAGAGAAGAGTGAGGTATGAGGCAGTGCCGGTCATATCGCTCTGGGTTTCCCTGCACCTTTGGACCGACAAGCTCATATGTGCCATCCGCAACCGTGATGGAAAACGCCTCTCGATGCAAGGCATCCTCCGGGCCTTCACCAACCGGCACCCAACCAACGGTTTTTCCCGTTTCCATGTCGGTTCCGGCACTTTCAAAGCCATCCGGCGCAGGCTGTCCCGGCTTCAGCTCACGTCGTTTGAATAGGATGCCATCACGTACCATACAGCAGGTGCCGTCAATCTTTCGCGTGGCAATACCCTCTCCGGCAAAGACCCAAGCGCAATCGGGGTGAGGCTTATCCACCACGCGGCTGCGGTCGCCGTTCCAGTCACGCTCAAAAATGGTTGGGATTTTCTTCATCTCAGCTCCGGGGGTTAGGTGGACTCGCGCGAAGCGAGGTTTTCAAGGGCGGTAATCCGCGCCTCTATGGCGCGATGGATACGCGGCGCACGACGCGGCAGTTCAGCCAACCCTGTACCGAGTCCGTCAGCCGGGATTGCCACATTTCGGCCCGAGATGAGCGCATTCTCCATCGCATGGAAGGCGCAGATAATTGGATCGCGGACCTGGAAAAGCTCCGCGTCATCATCTGTGAAATAGTCGCGTTCTGCACGCCCAGGCCTCCACTTGGTAGGC
>DATJWZ010000227.1:0-2297 GCA_035500795.1 Candidatus Eiseniibacteriota bacterium
CCTTACGTCGTTTCCTCCACCATGAGCGATGTAAATTTGCAATTCAGCATTCGCTCTCCACAGTTCGATGATGTGAAATTCAACTTAGAGCCGGGCCGCGGAAATGGTGGATCGTTACCAAGGTGACTCGCTGGTGACCTCACGTTTGCTCATCTCTCGCGCGGAATGGGACAATGAAACCTATGCAAAGAATGCTCACAGCCACATTATTTCCATTGATCGCCGCCGGAACGCTGCTTCTGGGTTCGTCCGCGGCGCAAGACAGTTCTGCAGGCACGACATCCAAGCCTGCGCAATCGAGTTCCGCACAATCAAGCACCTCAGGAGCCGCGAAGGCCCCTGCGAAAAAGACGACAACCTCAACGGCCAAGACGGGAAGCGCTCTCACGCTGAAAACACAGAAAGAGAAAAACAGCTATGCGCTTGGAATGAGCATTGGAACCGGACTGAAGAGGCAAGGAGTTGGAGCGGCGGTCGATCCTACGCTCGTTTCCCGCGGGCTGCGCGATGCGATCGGCACGGGCAAAACCGCAATGACCGAAGACGAAATGCGCTCCGCCTTGACGCAACTCAGAACTCAAGTGCAAGGCGCACAGGAAGCCAAGGCTCACCAGGAAGGCGCTGTCGCGCGCAAAGAAGGCGAAGAGTTCCTTGCAGCCAACAAGTCGAAGCCGGGAGTGCAAACGCTTCCGGATGGATTGCAGTACAAGGTTGTCACCGAGGGCACGGGTCCCAAGCCTACTGCGAATGACACCGTAACCGTGAACTATCGTGGCACGCTGATCAACGGCAAAGAATTCGACAGTTCCTACAAGCGCGGTCAGCCGGTTTCATTCCCAGTTGGAGGTGTGATTAAAGGCTGGACGGAAGCGCTGCAGTTGATGCCGGTGGGATCGAAGTGGCAGCTCTTCATTCCCCCCGACCTCGCGTATGGAGATCGAGGCGCGGGTACGGATATTGGTCCCGGCGAAACTCTCATCTTCGATGTCGAGTTGATTTCGATCGGTGAGCAGAAGAAATGAGAGAAGTCAGAAGGCAGAAGTAAGATCGTCTTGCTTCTGCTTTCTTTTTTAGAAACTGCCGCGCAGATGTTCTTCGGCTGAAAGGTTTGCGCCTGCGAGTAACAATAGCCCCGATAGAAACGCCCAGAACATCATCGTTACCGAGAGCGCGAACGGACCGTACACTTCCTGAAAATTCAACCATGGAAGCGCGAGGATGTATGCGTACTTGAGTGCTTCAGAAAGAAGTCCCATGATGATGGCGACTGGTAGCACGGTGCGTACTGGAACCTTTCCATTGGGCAAAATCCAATAAATAAGGAAGAAGATCGCAATACTGGCTGCGATGGCGAAAACCTTCATCACCAGAAATCCTACGACTCGAACGAATCCGCTGCCGTAACCTCGTAACAGGAATTCCATGAACGCTACCGGTCCTGCCGTGAGGCCGATCGAGATAAGCGCTAATGCGCCACAGGCGAATGCGAGTCCGAAAGACACGAGCTGATTTCCAAGGTAGGAACGGTTGGTCTCGAAGCGCCAGATGCGATTCAACGCGACTTCCAGAGGAAGAAAGACTCCTGAAGAAGTGATCAGGAGAATCACTAACGAGACGACTTGCACGCGCTGCCGGGAATTGACCATCGAATTGAGGTTGCGAATGACGAAGTCCTGGCCGGCGGGGAGATAGTCGCGCAGCAATTCAAGCACCACGTCATACATCACTCGCGAATGGAAGACGCGCCGGATCAGCGTCATCATCAGGACAACGAAAGGAAAGAAAGAGAGGATCGCGTTGGCGGCGACCGAGAAGGCAAACGTGTGGACCTCGGTGCGCAACAGATATCTCACGGTAGAGACAAGCAGGCTTGGGGGCTTGCGGGCCGCGGGCGGAGCAGGTTTCGGCGGCTTCGCGTCCTGCGCAGCGGGTGGTAGCGAAATGGGAGGTGTGACCACAGGGAAGTTAAATCGTATCAGACAGATGACGGGGTAAAGGCGAGGGCGGGGAACGAAAGTTTCGATACGCGGTCACGGACTTATTTCTTAATCTTAGTTAAAGTTATAAATTATGACCAACAGTCATACTTCCGATTCCTATCTAATTTCTCTTGCGAAACGTTTCAATACTGCTTATTATCTGTTGCTCAACACCGGGAACTTGGTCCGGTGGTGAGACCAGAGGTTGGTTGACGTTTGTTGGGTGTGGTGGAAACGCGCCAAATTGTCGGACTCCTGAGGTTCCCGCGGCAGAAACTCACTGCTCGGGGATAAGGAGTCTTTTCCTTTTTGGAAGTA
>DATJWZ010000228.1:0-1815 GCA_035500795.1 Candidatus Eiseniibacteriota bacterium
CGGCCCAATAGGTAAGGCCGGTGCCGGCCAACAGCGCGATCCAGACGGCGAAGTAGGTTTTCAGAGGAGATGATTGAGAGTGTTCAGACATTTATTGCCTCGAGACGACGGGTGCGCTGCACGCGAGATCCTTCGCTCCGCCTGAAATGCGGCTCCGCTCAGGATGACGCCAAATGAAAACTGATTGCAGCATCAATTAATACCTACTGGTGACGGTCAATCAGGTACAGCAACGGGAACAAGTAAATCCAGACAATGTCGACGAAGTGCCAGTACAGGCCGCCGATTTCGAGCGGCGTGTAGTAGCGCGGCGTGAACATCCCGCGCCACGCTTTGATGAACAGCCAGGTGAAGATGCCGAGCCCGACGATCATGTGCAGGGCATGCAATCCCGTCATGATGAAGTAGAGGGCGAAGAAAATCTCGGCGTGCCGCGCGTTCGCATACTGACCGGGATGCCCTGGAATTTCTTCGTGCTCGAAACTGAATGATGTGCCGGGAACGTGATGCTCGACGAATTTGTCGTGATACTCGATGCCTTTGATACCAAGGAATCCGAGTCCGAAGAGCATGGTCAGCGCAAGCATGAGCAGCATCAGTCCGCGCCGGGAGGTATGGGCTGCCCAAATCGCGAGGACGACAGTCAAGCTGCTGCAGATCAGGACTCCGGTGTTCGTGGCGCCGAGCGCGGCGTTAATTGATTTGCTGGCTGCCGCGAAGTCTCCGAAATACCAGCCCCGGTAAATCAGATAAGCGCAGAACAGGCCGCCGAAGAACATGACTTCGGTGCCAAGGAAGATCCACATGCCAAAGCTGGCGGAGTCCTTCTGCTGCTCTTCGGTTGCGAAGTGATGCAGCAGGGCCGGATTATGGAGACCCTCGTGTGTGTGGGCCGCAGTTGTGCTATCCGACAACGGTGACCTCCTTGTGATCTGCGTCGATCTCGTCGTAGTTATAGGCTTCCCAGGTCACGACGGGCTCTTCGTCGAAATTAAAGGTGGTGGGCGGAGACTGCGTCGTCCACTCGAGGCCGGCGGCCTTCCACGGATTGTTGGGAGCCGGTTTGCCGTAACGCATCGACCAGAGGAAGTAGATCATCGGCATGAGATATCCGACGGCGAGCACAGTGGCTCCTGCGGTCGAGAGCACGTTGAGTACCTGGTACTCGGGCGGGTACTGGTAATAGCGCCGCGGCATTCCGAGGTATCCGAGGATGAACTGCGGGAAGAAAGTCAGGTTGAAGCCGATGAAGACGATCAGTGCGGCGAGGCGAGCCCAGCCTTCCGGGTAAAGCTTGCCGGAAATTTTAGGCCACCAGAAATGCATGCCGCCGAGGTATCCCATGAGCGCGCCACCGACCATGATGTAGTGGAAGTGGGCTATGACGAAATAGGTGTCGTGGACATGCATGTCGATACCAAGCGACGCGAGAAACAATCCGGTCAGCCCGCCGATGGTGAAGAGGCCGAGGAAGCCGAAAGCGTAGAGCATCGGCGCGTCGTAGTGGATCGATCCTTTGTAGAGGGTCGCGGTCCAGTTGAAAACTTTCACAGCCGAGGGGACCGCGACTGCATAACTGAGAAGCGAGAAGATGAGCGCCGCGTAGACCGAAATACCGGCGACGAACATGTGGTGCGCCCAGACGAGGAATCCAAATACTGCGATGGCAATCGAAGAGAGAGCTACGAAGGTGTATCCGAAGATGCGCTTGCGTGAGAAGCAGGCGATGATCTCGGTGACGACGCCCATCGACGGCAGAATCATGATGTAGACGGCCGGATGGGAGTAGAACCAGAACAGATGCTGAAAGAGCAG
>DATJWZ010000229.1:0-2872 GCA_035500795.1 Candidatus Eiseniibacteriota bacterium
GGCGGCGGCGACCATATGATCCTCGATTGGTTGGAGCACGGTGAGGACTTCGCGAAGGATGCATACCAAAAGGCACTGACCAGTGACCTTCCGGAGAACATCGCGGTGATCGTGCGACGTCAGGCTACCAACGTGCAGCAGGTGCACGACCGAGTCAAGATGCTGCGTGATGCCGCGAAAGCGGCCTGATTCATTGCGATCAAGGCAACTGATACCTACGTAAGTTTTCTGGACCTGCAAAGCGATGATATGTTCGCTCCCGGGCGTGGATATCAGCGCCGGGAGCGAACCCTTTTGTGCTCTCATGGGCCAGAAACTCAAGGGTAGCCGCACACCTATCCTGCTTCCGCAGAAGCAGTCTTCGTCTGTCGCTATTCCCCACGACAATTTACTTGAAAAGAGGAATCGCATGAGCACCATGGTGCGTGCGGTATGCATCTGCAGCTTGCTGATTTTCAGCAGTGTGGCTGGAGTCGCTCAGTCCACGCAAACGGAATCGGAACCTCCGGCAGCACCGGCCCCAAGCCATTCGGAATGGAACGGTGAGTCGGGAATGGTAGGAGTTGGGGTGAAATTCTCGCTTCTCGGAGCGGGTGCCGAGGTCGCGGTACGCGTGAGCCATCGATCGAACGTTCGTGCGGGCTTCAACATGATCACTTATGACCGCACGTTCAACAAAGACGGAATCTCATACGACGGGCAAATACAGTTCAAGAGTATCGAAGCTCACTATGACTTCTTCCCCTGGGCAGGAAACTTCCATGTCAGCCCGGGAGTGCTGGCGTACATCGGGGATCCGATCATCGCGGACGCCTCAGTGCCTGCGAACCAGAGCTTCTCACTGGGCGGCTTTACGTACTACAGCGATCCGGCGAACCCGGCTCATGGAAACGGCAAAATCAACTTCAATCAGGCCGCCCCGACTGTAACCGTAGGATGGGGAAACCTTGTGCCCCGCAGAGCAAGCAAGCATTTCTCGATTCCATTTGAGATTGGCGCTGCATTCCAGGGATCACCAAAGGCGACGCTCAATCTGGCAGGAAACGTCTGCGTGACGGCTCCGGGAGTCAACTGCGTGAATGCGGCGACTGATCCGACGGTTCAGAGCAACGTGGTGGCAGAACAGAATAAGGTCAACAACGATTTGTCGTTTTTCAGGGTGTATCCGCTCATTTCAATTGGAGTCGGGTACAAGTTCTAGCTTCAAAAGTGACAAGGCCACGGATTCGATAAGGACTACGCGGATAACTGATCCGCGTTAATCTGCCAGGATCCGTGGCTCGTATTTTTCAGGAAGCGGGCTGCGGCTTGCGCTTGGGTGCCTCAGCCCACCCTTGGGGCTTCAGCATGTGGTTCACGGCGTAGGCGACGAACCCAGCCGCGATCAAGATCATTCCGAAGGCGAACGAGCTCATCCCGAGGATGGACTCGTGCTCGCTGCGAATGACTGAAAAAGTCAGCAGCATAATCGGCGGAATTCCGATTGCCATTGCACCCAGAAGTCCCCCGGGTACCCGGAAGGGACGCTTCAAATTCGGCTCGCGGAAGCGCAAGACAATCAACGCGACAAACTCCAGTCCCAAGCTGCCGCCGTATAGCAGAATGTCGAGTGTCACCAGGCGGGCGAATCCAAGCCCAAGGCACATCGCCCAGCAGATCGCCAAAGCAATAATCGCGACCCACGGCGCTTTCGACTTGGGATGCAGCTTGCCGAATGCTTTCGGCAACATGCCATCCTGTGCCATCGCCAGCGGCAGGCGCGAGTAGCTCATGACCAGCGCGTTGAACATGCCAAAGCCGCTGATCATTCCGCCGAGAACAACTCCAATCCGAAGCAACGGGCCGCCCATCAGTCCGGCGATGTCGGCCCAGGATCCGGTTTCCCAAGCAGTCGATTTTAGCCCGGTCGCCCACATTGCAGCGAAAGGTAGCACATAGCTCAGAGCCACGATTACGACTGCCACGATCATCGCGCGCGGGTAAGTCCGCTGCGGGCGCTCGACCTCAGTCGCGATCGTGGACGCGTTGTCCCATCCCATGTAATTCCACATGCAGATGAGCAGTCCACCCAAAATATCGACAGTAGAGGTGGTCGGTTTCGTGATGGCGTTCGCCAACGCCCCGATCTTGAATGGAGTAAGCAGAACAACAGCCGCAAAGGGCGCGGAAAGGGCCAAGAACAGCCAGAGAGATGTCAGGGAGACGACTTTCACTCCGGCGATATTAAGGAGCGCGCAGGCGACCACTACAGCCAGGGCAACCCACCATCCGCGATTGTTCTCCTGAAACCACGGGAACATGCGCGTCAGATAGGCCACGAACAGCGTGGGGTAGATGGCCATATCGAAAATTGAAGCAACCAGCGAAAGCCAGGCTTCCTGAAATCCCCAGAAATTTCCCATCGCCCGGCGCACCCATGCGTAATATCCGCCTTCGTGGGGCAGCGCGCTCGAAAGCTCGCCGATCATGAACGCGGTCGGCAGACTCCAAAGCAGTGGCGTGATGAGCAGAATCAGGATGGCACGTCCGTAACCGGCGCCGTGCACGATGTCTTCGGTGCCATAGGTTCCGCCCGACACCATAAAGAAGGTGGCGGCGACCAGGGGCCAAAGCGTGAGGCGGACGAATTTCTTCCGGTTGGGAACGACGGTGAGGGGATTAGAAGCTTCGAGTTGTTGCCGGCTAGCTGTTGCCAATTTCTATGGCTGCCTCCTCAAGCGACTCACTCTCACCACCGCGTCTCCCTTGAGTCTTCCTGTGAAGACTTTCATCTCGCGGCTCCCGGGTTTGATGCGATTTCCCGGACATGTCGGCAAAGTTAGTTCGCATTTGTGAGATTACGGGAATTTTGCACAGATGCAAGATTTTTTTG
>DATJWZ010000230.1:0-20268 GCA_035500795.1 Candidatus Eiseniibacteriota bacterium
CCCAGGTGCGTGATCATCTCCTCGCCCTTCAGGTGGCGCAGCGTGTTCTTCAATTTCATCGACTGAATGAAGAGATCGTGCTCCGGATACAGCCCCGGCACCGTCATCGGCGACTTGAAGTAGAAGCTCAGCCACTCTTGGATGCCCAAGCCCTTCAGCTCTGAACAGCGCTGCGCAAGATCCAGGAACAGGACCAGGTCGAGCACGATTGGCGCGGCAAGGATCGAGTCGCGGCAGAGGAAGTCGACTTTGATCTGCATCGGATAGCCGAGCCATCCGAAGATGTCGATGTTGTCCCAGCCTTCTTTGTTGTCGCCGCGCGGCGGATAGTAGTTGATGCGGACTTTGTGGAACATGTTCCCGTAGAGTTCGGGATATAGTCCGGGCTGCAGAATGTGCTCGAGCACTCCGAGCTTCGATTCTTCTTTGGTTTTGAACGAACCGGGATCGTCGAGGACTTCGCCGTCACGATTGCCCAGGATGTTTGTCGAATACCATCCGCTGAGGCCAAGCAGGCGTGCCTTGAAGGCGGGCGCGAGGACCGTCTTCATTAGAGTCTGTCCGGTTTTGAAGTCTTTTCCGCAGATCGGCGCTTCGTTCTTGCGCGAAAGTTCGAGCATGACCGGCAGGTCAACGGTGAGATTCGGCGCGCCGTTGGCGAACGGGACACCTTCCATCAGCGAGGCATAGGCATACATCATCGAGGGCGCGATCATCTCGTCGTTCTCGCGGAGGGCCTTTTCGAATGCCTTCAGCGACTGATGCGCTTCTGTCGGCTCGATATAGGATTCGGTTGAGCCGCACCACATCGTGATCAGGCGGCTGGCGCCGCTCGACTTCTTGAAGTCTCGAATGTCCTGGCGGAGTTGTTCGGCCAAGTCCATCTTGCTCTTGCCCTTCTTCACGTTCGGTCCGTCGATCTTCTTGACGTAGTTATGGTCGAACACGGCGGGGCGTGGCTTGATCGACGACAGGAACGGCTTGAGTTGTTCCAAGAGACGATAGTCGAGGACGCCCGCATTTGACGCGGCCTCGAACATGTTGTCTTCGAAGATGTCCCAACCGGTGAAAACCAGATCATCGAGACCGGCCAATGGCA
Organism: Candidatus Eiseniibacteriota bacterium; assembly: GCA_035500795.1. Lineage (GTDB taxonomy): Bacteria > Acidobacteriota > Terriglobia > Terriglobales > Acidobacteriaceae > Sulfotelmatobacter. Next base: position 1,100 of record DATJWZ010000230.1, read on the forward strand.
CGAATTCCTTTACTTTGGGGGAGCGGCCGTCGGTGCGCTTGCCCAGTCGGATGGTGCCCATCTGGGTGAGCGAACCGATCGGCTTTGCGAGCCCTTTACGGATGGCTTCGACCCCGGCGACGAAGGTTGTGGCAACGGCGCCCATGCCTGGGATCATGACGCCAAGTTTGCCCTTAGCCGGCTGTACGGTGCCGGTTTCAGTCACTGATGGCTTGCTTCGGCGCGCGCTGCTGCTGCGAGCGGCGAGCTTCATCTCGCGTCCGGCGCGTTCGGCATGGGCCAGTGCGGTTTCTCGGTGCTCGTGTTCGCGGGCGGATGACGCTGTCGAAAACTGCTTGCGATGACGACGGCCGTCCGCATCCCACCAGTCGGCCATGAATACTCCCGGGCGTTTCTGATACATGTATGAGTCCTTTCGTGGTGGCGGTGGCCAGCCACCGCCACCGTCACCATACATGGTCTCATGTCCCCCGGCTTCGAGGCAATCGATCCTTGGGCAGAGGTGTCGAATTCTGCACCGAGCTGCAGCTACCAGCATTCAACGATTGGCGACGCGTAGCCGTCTCGAAGCGTCGAGCCATGCCATCCAAATCTCCACTTATCCTGGCAAACATGGCCATGGGCACCGAATGCGTGACGAATCTCACGCATCAATTCTTTGAATTGGACGGGCGCGTCATTGCTGCCGCATACTGGAGTCACTTCGACCACCAGCTAGGTTTGCCGGTCCCAGCGAAGTCGCTGATTATGGGCTTGCCGTGATTGCCGCCCGTAATCTCCTGACCTTGTCGTTCTCCACTACAGCCTGAGCCCATGCGATCCGTGTGTCTTGCGGACAGCGTGCTCGTCAGACTTGCCCTTTCCCAAAGCGGAAGACGGGCAGAAATGGAGATTCCATGAAAACGCTTCGAAAACTTGGTTATGCCGCGCTTCTGGCGGCAACGATTTTCAACTATGCACCCACCCTTGCCTCAGCCGAAGAACCATCACGCGGTCACTTCAAACTCGCGCATGATGTGCATTGGGAAAATGCGGTTGTTCCTGCGGGAGAATACGCGTTCTCCTATGATCCGGACAGCATCTCTCCCGTACTGACTATCACAAAGCTGGACGGCCTGCGCACATCGTTCATGCTGATGGTTCCCGCAAGGGAAGAGAGCTCTTCAAAAGGCTCGAACGTTCTTGTCTTGGAGAGCACAGCGGTAGGCAGCTACGTGAGTACCATGAAGTTAGCGGAATCGGGCGTGACTTTGCGTTTCTGGCTGCCGCGCGCGACGGAGAAGCAGCTTGCGAAAGCTGAGCCCGCGGGAGCGACCTCGGGCCAATAGACTCATCCAGTGATACCAGGCGGATGCCAACCAGCATCCGCCTTTTTGCTGCTGCATTTCAGCGACAATACAACTCCCAAAGAACACGAACCCACACAAAGGTCGGATTATCCTTCGTGAACCCGGTGTGTGGTTTCACCTTTTTGTTCTTAATTTTTAGGCGGGAGAGCCTTGCGAGTTGCCGCGTACATCGTCGCTGAGAACGATCGCCTCTGCGATTTCCCTCATGGGACGTCGTTTCTGACGGCTCTGCCGCTGAATCGCAAGATAAGCTTGCTCTTCGTTCAGCCCAAGGTCGCGCTGCAGAATTCCCTTGGCGCGCTCCACAACTTTTCTGGTCTGTAGTTGCTCCGTCAGATTCGAATTTGCTTCCTCCAGACGTGCCAGTTCGATTTCTGCTCCAACCAGGAAGCCGACGGTCGAGATCATGCGGATTTCCCGTCGCCGATAGACATGATGATGGCGGTGCTGCAGATTGATCACGCCTACAACGCGTCCTCTCGAGAGGATCGGGACAGACAAGAATGCCTCGTAACTATCTTCCGGCAATTCGTGGAAAAACTGGAACCGAGGGTCCTGGGCGGCGCGCTCAGGAATGGCAACTGGCTCGCGATGCTCAGCAACCCATCCGGTAATTCCCTGCCCGACGCGCAATTTCAGACGGTCGACTACTTCCTGGTGGGGATTCTTGGATGCGCGAAGAACCAGTTCGTCATCTTCGAGGACATACAAGAGGCAGGAGTCACATTTTACGAGGGCAGAAGCAAAATCCACGACACGGGCCAGAACCTCATGAAATCCCTCAGCCGCGCTGAGCCGCACCGTGATTTCATGAAGTACATCAACATGCGAATCTTCTACAGAGATCAACGTGTCCATGAAGAACATTATTGATTTTGTAGAGATTCAGTCCAATTCCAAATTTTGATGGATGCGATAAAGGAATTCCTTGCGTTTCGTTACGAAACATTTACATCCGGAAAGCAACGTGATGCATCACGGGAAACATCGAAAGACACACAAATACACTAGATGAGGCGTGGCCAATTGGCGGGACGCGCTACTTCGCCGGAACTGCCAGAAACCAGATCAGTATTCCAAAGAGAATCAACGCTCCCAGCAGCGAAAAGGCCGTGTGCAGCGGATGGAATTGGAAATACGGATTACGTGCGAAACGATGATGCCTGGCCGCCAGCATGAGACCCTCCTTCGAGCACAAGGGTGGCAACAAAGCCGTCCAGGATATTGTCGCACTTTCAAAAGGCGTGTTCCAGTCTTTCAACGTGTGATACACCATTCGAATGCCTGAGAGAGTCGTAATTATTACGGGAGCATCTAGCGGCTTCGGCCTGCTGACATCGGTGGAGTTCGCCAAAGCAGGTTTCCGCGTGGTAGCCAGCATGAGAGATATGAGCCGACGCGCGAACCTGGACCAGGCTGCAGCTGCAGCCGGCCTCGCAGCGAGTCTCGATGTGCGGGCGCTTGATGTGACTCGCTTCGATGACCTCCCCGAATTCATTGATGGAGTTATTCGCGACTATGGCCGGATCGATGTGCTGGTGAACAATGCCGGATTCGCCGTGGGCGGATTTGCCGAGGACATCCAACTGAAAGAACTTCGTTTACAGTTCGAGACGAACTTCTTTGGAGCGGTGGCGATGACCAAGGCAGCGCTTCCGGTTATGCGCGAGCAGCGGTTGGGACACATCATCCAGATCTCCTCTATTGGCGGACTACTAGGATCTTTCTCCGTCAGCAGTTACTCAGCGTCGAAGCACGCACTCGAAGGATGGAGTGAATCTTTGCGTTTGGAAGTGAATTCGCTTGGCATTAAGGTTGTGCTGGTCGAGCCTGGAGCTTTTGATACGGGAATTTGGACGCGGGGCGCGCGGATGGGCGCGAACGCGGTCAAGGATTCGTCGCCAAATTATCAGCGCAGCCTGCGCATGCGCACCGCGATTCAGAAATTACCGAAAGCCGATCCGACCGCAGTGGCACGTAAGGTTGTTCGCATCGCGCAAGATCCCAATCCTAAGCTACGGTATTTAGTCGGAGGAGATGCCAAAATTCAACTTGCGCTTAAACGGATTCTACCCTGGAAGATGTATGAGAGGATGATTGCGAATTTCCTGAAAATCGACGAGAGCTAGACCACCAAGGACACGAAGGTTTGTTAGTTTTTCTTCCTGTTTTAGAGCCTTCCTGGCGAATGATTCTATTTCCCTTCTAGATCGACTGCCTTAATCGGCAAATCCCAGTGCGCGTCGAGGATCTCGAAGCGGCGCTGCTCTTCGCGGTTGTAAGTTTCCTGATCGGGCCAGAGTTGTTTCTTGATAGCGTCTTCATCGAAGGTCTCGTTTGCGACAGCTGCATTCTTGAAGACGATGGTGACGCGGTAGTCCCATCGTCCATCTTCCGTTGTGTGATAGCGCGGCTGATCCATCCAGACCTTCAGCATGCGTCCCATCTCGACTTCTTTCTTCAGAAGTGGATAGTGATTCTTCTTGAAGAGCTTCAGGAATTCATCTGCGTGACCCCATTTTGTCTTGTAGTAGTACTCGACGACGAAGGGCTTATCGGAAGCCTGAACACTGGCCAAGACCGGGACTACAAACACGAGGAAAAGACTGATGGCTAAGAGGCGGCGGGGCATGGAGTCTCCTTACTTGATGCCCTCTGCTTTTACACGACGTTGAGCCTTGGATCAAGTCTGGAAGCGGGCAGGGATTCTCCGCTCCTGTGGGCTGCGCATCACTAACTGTAACTCCACTCAGAAATTCTGCGATTTTGCTCGAGATGTCACTGACGGCTAACCGCTGACGGCTGGTTGCTCATCCGGTTCTGCCAGTGACTCCACACGAACCAGATCACGCCGATGACAATAACAGCCCCGATGACGGCGTCAAACTTGTGGAAGTATTTGCCGAGTTCGCGCCAGTTCTGACCGAGCTTCATTCCCAGGTAGGCCAAACCTAGGCACCACGGCCATGATCCGAGGAAGGTATAGATATGGAATCGGCCTCTGGGCATGCGGGCGATTCCGGCCGGGAGTGCAATGAACGTTCGAATAACGGGTAGCAGCCGGGCGATGAAGACCGCGAGATATCCCCACCTCAGAAAGAAACGGTCGGCCCATTCCAGTTCGCGGCGGCCCATCAGGATCCAGCGGCCATAGCGCTCGACCAGTGGGCGCCCTCCGTAAGCGCCAATCTCGTAGGCAACCAGAGATCCCAGATTGCAGCCGATTGCTCCTACTGTGGCGACGCACAGAAGGTTGAAAGTGCCCTGGAACACCAGGTACCCGGCGAAGGGCATGATCAGTTCCGAGGGCAGCGGGATGCAGGCTGACTCAATGCCCATCAGGATCGCGATGCCGGCGTAGCCGGTGGTTGCGACTATCTGGCTGATGAAAACGAATAGAATAGCGAGGATTTTTTCAGTCACGGAATCAGACTCAGTACTCGGCACCCAGTACTCAGTTAGGACCTTTCCACTTTTTGGAGAAGAATGTGAAGCGACAGCTTCAGGTTGAGTTTATCGGAAAAGTCGGCCACCGTCCCGCGGCACTGAACGCACCGGGCTCAGGGTACGAGTAGCGGCTACCGGTTTTAGAACGATCCTTCTTGGGTGAAGGCGTATCCCGGCAAGGTTGCACCCTGAGGGCCTTTGGAGACTTTCACGCGTACCGTTGGCGCGTCAGGAGCCTGGATTCCTGCCGGACGCAGCATAGCGTATTGCGTGAACACTTCGTTGTAAACCTTAGTGACCAGATAATCCTGGCCATCGGCATCGCTGCGCCACACCTGTCCGAGTTGGATTGAGTTTACGGCCACGATCTTATCCTTTTTGTTTGGCTTACTTTCAGAGTATCGAGGCCGGAGAGGGGCGTCAATTCCCTGCAAGGTTACCGAGGGGCAATGCCGAGGATTGCCGAACGCGGATTGCCAAATGCCGATTGGAAATGGCGCCACTTCGGTTGCTATGATGAGCGTCCACGAAGAAAGGATTTTCATGGCCCGCGGAGTTGCTCCTCGTCAATCAGCCCGAACCGGACGTCAGGATAAAGTCAGTGTGGCGCGCGCGCCCTCGCGCGCGAAAGCCGACCAGAAGCAGACCGGCCAACGTTTAAAGAAGGCCCTGCCAGGAGCGCAGACAAAGCCCGCCAAACCGGCCAAGACTGCCAAAGGCTACAACCCAGTTGCTCCGGAACGCGTTGCGGAAATCCTGAAGCGGTTGAATGATCTTTATCCCGATGTGACTTGCGCATTGACGCATGCGAGCGCTTGGGAATTGCTGGTGGCGACGATTTTGTCGGCACAATCGACCGATGTGAATGTGAACCGGGTCACGCCCGAGCTTTTCAAGAAGTATCCGACAGTGCAGGCTTTTGCCGCGTTGAGTCCGGAGCAACTCGAGCCGGACGTCCGCTCGACTGGATTCTTCCGCAACAAATCGAAGTCGGTGGTTGGTGCGGCGAAAAAGATTGTTTCGGAATTCGGCGGAATTGTTCCCGACGATATCGAGAAACTTCTGACTCTACCCGGAGTGGCGCGGAAAACGGCCAACGTGGTCCTCGGGTCGTGGTTCAAAAAGGCGGAGGGCGTGGTGGTCGATACTCACGTCCACCGCATTTCGCGGCGGCTGGAAATGACGAAAGAGAACGATCCGGCGAAGATCGAGCAGGATCTGATCAAGATTCTTCCACGCGAGCGCTGGATTCTGTTTTCACACCAGATCATCTGGCACGGAAGAAAAATATGCTTCGCACGGAAGCCGAAATGTGCAGAGTGCGCGCTGGAGAACATCTGCCACGCCGGGGATAAGACCTGGAGCACGGTGGAGATGCACAAGGACACTGTGGGATAGACCGATCAGGCGTCCTTACAGGACGCGAGGTGTTTTTCGCGATCAAACCCGGCGTTGGAAACGCCGGGCTATTCTCAGACGTCGCTCTGGGACGAATACCAATCTTTCCAAAATCGACTGTAACGCACCATCACGCATCCAGCGTTAACTTCCAGCGTCAATTTCGAGTTTCGGCTACTCAGTTCCCATCCCATCCAGAATCGGATCGCGCATCCCGCGTAGGCGTAGGGTTGTGCCTCCCAGCGTGAAGATGATCACTTCGTTCTTTCCCTGTTTCAGGTACGGCGCTGGAAGATACAGCGTCTGCTGCGGACCGACATTCCAGAAGCGTCCGAGGGGATGGCCGTTGATCCAAACTGCGCCTTTGCCCCAGCCGCGCGTATCGAGGAAGGTGTCGCCGAGGGACGGCAGTTCGAAATGGCCTCGGTAGAATGCCGGGCCGTTGGCAGGACGCGGCCTGGATAGGATAGGCCCAAAGTGTAGCGTTGAAAGATCATTCATTGGCAGTGGCTCTACTTGCCAGCCGATCAGTTCTTTTCCGGCCAGCGTAACTGGACCGTTGATTCCCTGCCGCTCGTTGCGGAGTTCGAGGCTGAAGTTGATGCGTCCAGTTCCCTCTACCAGCACATCCAGACGATCATTGGCCTTCACGTTCAGCTTGATACGATCCTGCTTCTTTCGCCGATCCAGTGTGCCTACAAGTTGCAAATTGACGTAGACTCGCGCATAACTTCTTAGCGCGGGTAGCATCAAGGCGCCACTCGTTGTCGAAGGGACTGTGGTGCGATACAAGATATAGCCGTACGACTGCCCGAATGCTTCCATGTTGCGCGGACGCTCGACGGACATGAGGCCGGCAGAGTTCTGACTCGAAGGCACCGAGCAATTGTCCAGTACGAACGTACAGTCGCCCCAGAGCGGTGAAATCTTTTCCACTTCGAACTCCGGGATCTCAACAACCGGCAGCGCCGCAGGTGGCTCGGGCAGCGTGACTCCCGGGCGGCGCTTCGCGATCACGTCGCGGAATGCGTAGAACTTCTTTGTCAACGCGCCAGATTCACTCACAGGGGAATCGTAGTCGTAGCTGGTGACGTCAGGCTCGTAGGTGTTGTGGTCCCAGTTGGCGCCGCTCATGAATCCGAAGCTGGTGCCGCCGTGGAACATGTAGAGATTGATGGAGTATCCCTGGCTGAGCATCCAGTCGATCTCTTGTGCCTGCTGGTTCGTATCGGTCACGTGATGATGCTCGCCCCAGTGGTCAAACCATCCATCCCAATATTCGCTGTTAAACACCGGCGTGCCCGGACGAAATTTCTGCAGCTTGGGAATTTCTTTCTTCGCCTCTCCTGCCCCGAAATTGATGGCCGCATGAACGTTAGGCAGTGTACCGTCTGCGAGTTCGTCTCCGCCATCCGCCGTGAACAGGAGCGAGTCGGTGAAGCCCGCATTGCGCAGCGCGTCGTAAATGCGCTTCATGTAAACCTTGTCTTTGCCGAACGACCCGTATTCGTTTTCGACCTGTACCGCGAGGATTGGCCCGCCACGCGCGAGCTGGAGTGGAGCCAGTTCCTCGCCAAGACGCCTGATCCAGCGTTCTGCTGGCGCCATGAACTTCTCGTCGGTACTGCGCAGCACGATGTTCTGATCCGCAAGCAACCATGCGGGAAAACCACCGAGGTCCCATTCCGCGCATGAATACGGTCCGGGACGCAGGATCACGTATAGTCCTTCTTCCTGCGCCATGCGGATAAACGCCGCAACATCAAGCGAACCGTTGAAGTCGTAAACGCCAGGCTTGGGTTCGTGCGCATTCCAGAATACGTAGGTCGAAACTGTATTCAGGCGCATTGCGCGCGCTTTCTTCAGACGGTCGCGCCAGTACTCGCGTGGAATACGCGCGTAGTGCATCTCGCCAGAAATGATCTGGAACGGCTTGCCGTCGAGGACAAAGTGGTCGCCCTCGATGCCAAAACTATGACGCGTAGCTTGCGGATCGGTCTGTGCTGCCATTGAGAAGCAGAACGCCAGGAATGCTAGAGTGAGAATTCGAATGAAGTGAAATTGAATCAACCTATACATTAAGTGCCTCGAGTGCTCATCGGCATCTGCGGCCTTTCTCCGCGATCGCGGCGGTAAAGCTTTAGCCCCTGGGATCGCAGAGAATTCCGCCGAGTGCGCAGAGAAAACACCGCAGACGGCGCACACCCATCCGATATCTTACGACCGGCCTCTGCTAGACTTTCTCTTCTACATCAACTTGGCATTTCACGCTATGCGCACCGTCATTCTTGCCCTCTTTCTGTTACTGAGCTTCGTTCCATCCCTGCCGGCCCAGACGCTGCCTGAACCGAAGGCGATCACCGATCCAAAGCAGGTTTCCTCGAAACCCAACGCCCAGGTCGAGCCAAAGAGCCTGACGATCGAAAAGCTGTTTATGACTCGCCAGATCGGGGATGCAACCTGGTCTCCGGAGGGCAAGGATGTCGCGTTCATCTCAAACATGAGCGGACGCAACAATCTCTGGATCGTTCCCGCCGAGGGCGGCTTCCCAACGCAACTGACCGTCAGCGATCAGCGGCAGACCAGTCCAGCTTGGTCACCGGATGGCAAGTGGATCGCGTACCAGTCCGACTACGACGGCGACGAAAAATGGGACATCTTTCTCGTCTCCCCGAAGACTGGCAAAGTGGTGAACTTGACGCAAACGCGCGAAATCGCCGAGACGAATCCGACGTGGTCACCCGATGGACGATTCCTCGCCTACGAAGTGAAGCAGAAGAACTCCGGTGCGGTTGAGATCGACATTTACGACATGATCATGCGCGAGGTGCGGCACCTTACCACTAACACGCCTCAGGACAAGCACAATTACAATCCGATCTGGTCGAGAGATGGGAAGTTCATCGTCTATACACAGACGCAATCGAAGGGGACCGACTCGAACATCTTCATCGCCGACGTAGCGACCTGCAAAAGTACGCTGCTTACGCCACATGAAGGAGAGCAGTTGTACTCAGCAAATGACCTTTCACCCGACGGCAAACAGGTGCTCCTAACCTCGAATATGGTAAATGGTTATGACAACGTAGGGCTGTTACACGTCGACTCAAAAAACCTCAAATGGCTCACCCAGGATAAATGGAGGGTTCGCGCCAGCGAATTTTCTCCTGACGGGAAGCACGTCATTTTCCGCGCGAACGTTGATGGCAATCAAGATATCTATCTCTACGATCTCGCCTCGGACAAATCGACGAAACTCCCGATTCCGCCGGGAGTAAACGAACCGGAGGGCGGCCATTCCGCGTTCAGCAAGGACGGCCAAGAACTGCTCTACGTTCACAACGGCCCGACCGCTCCAGCTGATCTGTGGATCTATCACCTCGCCAGTGGCAAGTCGCAGCAAATCACGCATTCTCTGGTCGGCGGCATCCGGTCAGAAGATCTGGTCGAACCAGTTCTTATCCACTATCCCAGCCGCGACGGCAAGTGGACCATCTCCGCTTTTCTCTACGTCCCTTACAACATGGCACGCAATGGGCAGAATGCCGCGATTGTCTACATTCACGGCGGGCCAACGTCGCAGACCATGAACTCCTTCAACCGTTTCATCCAGTTTGCGGCGAATCAGGGATACGTGGTTCTCGCGCCCAACTATCGCGGATCAACCGGTTACGGAAAAGAGTTTCAGGACGCGAATCTTTTCGACATGGGCGGTGGAGATTTGCAGGACGTTCTCGCCGGAGTCGATTGGATTAAACAGACGGGACATCTCGATCCCAAGAAGATCGCGGTCATGGGTGCCAGCTATGGCGGCTATCTTAGCATGATGGCAGTGACCAAAGCGCCGGAGGTCTGGGCGGCGGGTGTCCCGATTGTCCCGTTCGTCAATTGGTTCACCGAAATCGAGAATGAAGACCCGGTGCTGCGCGAGTCCGATCTGGCCACCATGGGCGATCCGGTGAAGAACAAAGCGCTCTATGAAGACCGCTCGCCTATTAACTTCATCGATCAGATCAAAGCACCTCTGCTGCTTCTGGCCGGTGGACATGACCCGCGCTGCCCGAAATCAGAAGCGCAGCAGGTCGTGGACGCTATTAAAAAACGCGGCGGGACGGTCGATTTCAAGATTTACGAGAACGAAGGACACGGTTTCGCCCGGGTGGAAAACCAGGTCGATGCCTACCAACGCGTCGCCAATTTCCTGCTCGCACACGTGGTCCCGGCCGACTGCAGTTGCTCGCTGAACGAGTAGCGATTGCTCTGCGGGCTCGCTGGCCTTTCTTCTCGACCTCCCCGATAAATCTCTTCGATGCAGCGGCTCACACCGGATTACGTAGTAAAGAGAAGCAGAGAAGCTTGCGCTGACGCAACTAGCGATCGGTATTAAGCCCTACTACAGATAACTTCGGTAACTTCTGTTTGTTTTTCTTTACCTTCTACTAACAATCTTCGGCTACACTCCGCTCACCGCAAGAAAAACTTTCCTTCCAGAAAGACCGTTGTGCATTTGTGTCGTGCACGGCGGAGCAAGCGCAAGAAAACAATATTCGGGGGCGTCTTCATGATTCCGTGCCGCTTCGCCAGAAGTGTGCTCGCTGCCTTGGTATTCGTGTGCCTCGCAGCAAGCACGTTCGCGCAAGTGCCTGTGTCGCAGCATGTGGTGCTTGTTATTGATGAAAACTCAAGCTTTAACGATGTCATGGAGGACATGCCGTGGCTTGTGGGTCAGGGCAATACATACGGCTACGCCAACAACTACCACTCAGATAACGGAGGATCCCTGTTCGACTATCTCTGGCTGGCCTCAGGCAGTTGCCACTCTGCAGCTAACTGTACACTGCCTCCGGGGACGCACGACTTCGGCTGCAGCGGGAACTCTTGCACCTCTCCCATCACTGACGACAACATCTTTCGAGAACTGAATAACGCCGGAATTTCATGGAAGGTCTATGCCCAGTCCTATGCCGCAGCCGGCGGGAAGCCAACCACCCCAGACAAAGCCAACGGTACGGATTATTACCGGCGCCACAATGGTGCCACCTGGTACAGCGACATCCTGAGCAATGTCGACGGATCGGCCTCAAAGATCGTCGACCTGTCCCAACTGATGACCGATGTCGATAACAACGCCCTTCCCCGCTACGTAATCATCGTTCCTGACGGGCATCACGACGCACACGATTGCCCGGTAGGCATGCCGACGTGTACAGAGGCGCAGCAATTGGCGGCCGCCGATCAATTCCTGAGCGCAAACCTGCAACCGATCCTCAATATGCGCGATTTTCAGGCGGGAGGCACCGGCCTGATCATTGTCACCTTCGACGAATGCGCCGGAGGAACCAATCAGGGTTGCGGAGCCTCGGTCTATACGGCGGTACTCGGTCCGCAAGTCAAGCCTCACACGGTGTCCGGGACGTACTACAAGCACGAAAATGCGCTCAGGACGATGCTCGACAGCCTGGGAATCAAAAATTATCCGGGGGCGTCTGCCACCGCAGCGGACATGTCGGATTTCTTCCACGTCAACACCAACAAGCCGCAAGTGATCATGAGTTCTCCGGTCAACGGGGCAAATATGGGCTCTCCCGTTCTGGTGCAGGCGTCGGCTACTCCGAGCATCGGAAATCACATTACCGGCTGGGTAGTTTACGTCGATGGCAAGAACTTGTACGGCGCGGGAGCCGTTACTGCAATTGACGCGAACATCGCGATGAGCAACGGAAATCACACTGTGATCGCCCGCGCGTGGGATTCCTCGGGCAACTTCGGCGATCAGACCGTGAACATCTCGGTGAACGCCAGCAAGCCGTCGGTTTCAATCTCGACCCCGGGCAACAATTCAAACGTCGGCTCTCCGATGAACCTGCAAGCCTCTGCCACGCCTTCCAGCGGGCAAAGGATTTCCGGTTGGTGGGTCTATGTCGACAGCGTCGGCAAATACAATACCGGGTCGGTAAACTCGATCAACACCAACTTAACGCTCACGCCAGGCTGGCACAATATCGTCGTCCGAGCGTGGGATACCTCCGACGACTACGGCGACCAGACTATCGCCGTCAACGCCACAACTAGCAAGACGGCGGTGACCGTGTCGTCGCCGGCTCCTGGATCGAATGTAAGCTCACCGATCGCGCTGCGTGCCTCGGCTACTCCAATCAGCGGGAAAACGATCGTCGGATGGTGGGTCTACCTTGACAGCAAAGGCGTGTACAACGCCGGAGCAGTGAACTCGATCAGCCCGAATATCGGCGCTTCACCCGGAAATCACACTCTTGTGGTTCGCGCCTGGGATTCTTCCGGAGGCTATGGCGACCAGACCGTCCCCGTCACGGTCAAACAGGGCGGCGTATCGGTAAACATTACATCGCCAGCGAATGGCTCTTCCGACAATTCACCGGTGAATGTCAAAGCCAACGCATCGTCGTCGAATGCGATTAAAGGGTGGGAGATCTATGTGGATTCCGTCCCCACGTTCAACCAAGGCGGAGGCAATCAGATCAATCATTCCCTTTCGCTCAAACCCGGCACGCACGCTCTCATGGTGCGCGCTTGGGATACCTCAAACGCATTCGGAGATCAGACTGTGAAAATTACGGTGCCGTGATCGGCTGACGAAGAGGCGACGATTCCTGCAGCAGTAGCCGTCTCTCTCCGCGCGGCTACTGCTGCTGTTGCTGCTCTTGCTCCGATCGCAGGGCAGCAGGACGGACTAGTGTCGGTCGTGATCGTACAACGAATGGAGTCTCGGCTGCCTCGCTCACTGCTTGGCTGGCCGGGCTCACCCGAACAGCAACGCTCAACTCGCCCTCTGCGTCGCCCTTGTAGACTCCGCGGGTCGGGGGGACATCGGCGTAGTCACGGCCCAGGGCTACTCGAATGTGACGGTCTCCACCGACCAGATCGTTGGTGGGGTCGAAAGCCACCCAGCCAAGACCCGGAACCAGCGCTTCGACCCACGCGTGCGATGCGCCTTCCAACGAGCGGTCTTTCTGTTTCTCATCTCGATGGAACATGTATCCGCTGACGTAACGGCATGGCATTTTCAGTCGCCGTACGAGGGCGATCAGGATGTGGGCGAAATCCTGGCAGACACCTTGCCGAGCTTTCAGTGCCTCATCGATCGGCGAGTCCACTTTTGTGCTGTGTGGGACATAGGCAAACAAGCTGTACATCGCTGTGTTGAGCTCTGAAAGTAATTCGAATGGATTCCCACGGCGCTCACAGCGGAGTAACTCCGCCAGTTCCTCAAGCAACGGTGTCGAACGCGCAAAGTGGCTGGGCAGCAGCATCTCCCAGTAATCACCCGATGCCACCTGCGCATCGAGATCAGCCCAATCTCCGCAATCCGCGGCGCGCGGAGTCGGCGATAGCTGCACTTCAACGGAAGACTCGGCAGTGACCTTGACTTGCGTGTGAGCCGCCGCAATATCGAAATGATGAACCGTATTACCTAGGAAATCCCGATACTGCATCACATTTGCCTGCGGCTCGATTTTGAGGCTGAAACTCAGGCAACGCTGATCGCCGTCGGTGCGCGGTTGCAGACGAACCTCCATGGTGCTCTCGCGCACCGCAGGCTCATACTGGAAGGTCGTGATGTGACGGACGGAAAAGATCATTGCGTAATTTCGCCGTTCAGTAACTTGGTACTTTGAAAAACCTCGAATCCAATCTGACGTGCTACGCGCAGTACAGGTTACAGATTACAAAATTACAAAATCACCCCAATTACAGAATGGCATCAGGCCAGCGCCGACTCGACCGAATAATCGAAATAGACTTGATGGATGGCGTTATGGGCCTGCGCGCATTGCCAACGCACGCTATCGAGATAAGCCGCGGCGCCCGCTGACAAAATCTCCTGGATCTGGCTGAAATTCAGTGTAGCCTGCAGACGTCCCGCGAGACGCTCGGGTTGCTCGGCACGCCGGTCCGTCATTTCGCCAATGCAGTTGAGCGCCGCGTGAACCATATCGACAGAAAAGCGCACCGAATGCGGGAACTCCGCGTTCAACAAAAGAAACTCCGCTACTCTCATCGGGCGCATTTCTGCGGTATAGGTCTTGCAGTACGCCTCGAATGCCGCGCACGATTTCAATAATCCGACCCACTCAAGATATTCCTCGGTCTCGACCGACTGATCGGGAGGTTGGGCCAGCTTCCCGAAATGCGCGCCGATTAACCGTGCCAGCGTGTCGGTGCGTTCAACGTACCGGCCAAGTTGGATATACTGCCAACCCTCGCCATGCGACATCGTGGAATCCGTCACTCCCTGGAACAGGTGTGCGCCCTCCTGCACAGCGCGAAAGAAAACATGAGAGTTCAGAAGCCAAGATTCGCCCTTACTTGTATTGCTCACTTGCAGGTAGAGTCTGTTGAGCTGCTCCCACATTTCTGTGCTGCACTGTTCGCGCACCTGCCGCAAATTCTCCCGGGCCGCAGCCACGCACGAGAGGAGCGACGATGGATTCGTGCGCTCGAGGGTCAACAGGTGTGTGACCGCCACCGCGTCGATCTTGCCATCTTCCGGCGACACAGTTTGCAACGCATTCAAAAGCCGCAGCCAACGTCCCGAGCCAGATTCCGGTGACTGATCGAGCCTTAGTTGCAGGTCCACCTCGATCAGGCGCGCTGTATGCTCAGCTCGCTCCAGGTAGCGGCTCATCCAGTACAAGCTGTCCGCGACCCGCGAGAGCATGGCTGTTCGTCTGCGATCGTTCATGGTTCAGTGGTCAGCACACGAAGCTCACCGGCGCCCCCATTTTGATTTACTGGCCATCAGTTCCTTAACACCCAAGTGTCCTTACTTCCGCCGCCTTGCGAGGAATTTACGACCAGCGATCCCCGCCGCAATGCCACGCGTGTCAAGCCTCCCGGGACCAGCGTCACATTTTCTCCATACAGGATGTAGGGACGCAGGTCGACGTGACGTGCCTGCACTTCACCATCAAGAAAGCACGGTGCTCGCGACAGACTCAGTGTGGGCTGCGCAATGTAATTTCGCGGTTCGGCCTCAATTCTTCTCCGGAATTCGTCCCTTTCCAGTTCCGTGCTGTGCGGCCCAATCAACATCCCGTAACCGCCCGACTCGCCAACTGCCTTAACGACCAACTCATCGAGATGTTCGAGGACGTAGCTCTTCTGCGCGCGGTCGTTGAGCAGATATGTCTGGACGTTCTGCAAGATGGGCTCCTCGCCGAGGTAATACCGGATGATCGCCGGCACATAGGCATAGAGTGCTTTGTCATCGGCGACACCGGTGCCGATCGCATTGGCAAGAATCACGTTCCCCGCTCGATACGCATTGAACAAACCCGGCACGCCGAGGCTTGAATCCTGCCGGAAGCAGAGCGGATCGAGAAAATCGTCGTCCACGCGGCGGTAAATCACATCCACGCGGCGCAAGCCCGCGGTCGTCCGCATGTAGACAATATTGTCGTGCACCAGGAGATCGCGCCCTTCTACCAACTCAATCCCCATCTGCTGCGCCAGAAATGTGTGCTCAAAGTATGCCGAGTTAAATACGCCTGGCGTCAGCAAGACGACTTTCGGCTCATGTCGAGCCGAGGAACTCTCTGGTGCCAGAGCGCGAAGAGTGGCCAGCAACGCCTGCGCATAGTGATCAACCGGGCAGACTCCGTAATCGCGGAAAAGTGTGGGAAACACCTTCTTCAGGACCTTGCGATTCGCCAGCATGTACGAAACGCCGCTGGGGACGCGCAAGTTATCTTCGAGCACGGCAAAGCTGCCGTCGGGCAAGCGAACCAGGTCTGTCCCGCAAATGCTGACATAGATGCCGTTCGGAGGAGATATTCCGCGCATCTCGCGGCGAAAATGCCGGCAGCTATATACCAATTCCCGCGGAACGATTCCGTCTGTCAGAATTCTGCCCTGATGATAGATGTCTTCCAGAAACAGATTCAGCGCCGCTATTCGCTGCGTGAGCCCGTTCTCGATCTTCCGCCACTCGTCGAAAGGAATAATTCGGGGCAGAAGATCGTTGGGGAAGACGCGCTCGGTTCCTTCGTCATTTCCGTAGACAGTAAAGGTGATTCCCTGATGGAGGAACGAAAGATCTGCTGCCTGCTGGCTCTTGCGCAACTCATCCGGGGGCAACTCCAGCAATCGCTGAAAGAGCGCCTTATAGTGCGCGCGAGGCGTACCCGGCGCGGCGAACATCTCGTCGTACGCCGAATCGAACTGGTAGTTTCGAAACGGCGGGCGAAAAAGCGTGAGCGGAGCTTCCGGAGGGTTGATCCGGTGCACTATCCCGCGCGTTCGGGTACGGCTCGTCTGCACCCCTAGGACTCTAGGGGCGAGACCCGCGATGAGTCCAATCGAAATTGTTTATTGGGGAGATTCGGATTTCACGGGCTGGCCTGAACAATCAGATACCCAGTTCGGCAAGCTTTGCGATATCCCGGCCCAGAACGGCTCTATCCCCTCGCACCACAATCGGACGCTGGATCAGTTCGGGATGTTTCGCCATTAAAGCAAGCAACTGATCATCGTTCAACTTCTTCCCTGCGACGTGTTGGCTGTACGCCTCTTCCTTAGTGCGCAAGACTTCATTCGGCTTGAGGCCTGCCTTCCGCAATAGGTGCTTCAGACTCGCCGCGGTAAGCGGCTTTTCCAGGTAATTGACGGTTTCATATTCCACACCTTTTTCAGCCAAGGCCCGCTTGACCTCGCGGCACTTGCTTCAGGTGGGCTTCTCGTACACGACCACTATCGTCGCGTTCTTTGCCACGGCCTACTCCTTTTCCCCGGAAGTAAATGTAGTCCACGGTCCGGCTTTCATGTCGCGCAACAACGGCTTCTGCCACGAATACTCGGGATGACGCTCCAGGAACGGCTCGGCCAAAAAGTCCTCACCGCAAGGGTGCCCGGCACGCGCCACAAAACTCATTTTGGCTGCCATCGAGCTGTCCGTCGCCTTTCCCTGCACCGCGCCGGCGGGATTGTAGGCGGCCCAATCCCATTCCTTCACACCGCGCTGAGAGTTGTCGACATGGCCGCAAAGACCACGTTCGTTCGGCTGATTCTTCTTCTCGAAGGTGTCTTCGTGATCTGCTAAGAAGGACTGCGCCATCTGTACATCGATCTTTCCCTGGGCTTGCTTCATCAACTCTTCCCAGCGAATATGCCGGGCATTCGGCGAAGACGAAGCATCGTTGGGATCAAATGTCGTCTCTTCTTTGATTACTTTCGGATCGCGCGCAAAGTTCGAACTGACGAAGTATCCATCTTTGCTTCGCCACAGTGGTGTGTTCTTCAGGCCGAGTTCCAGGTAAGCAATCTCTCCCGTCTTGCGATCGCCAATCAGCCAGTCGTTGGCGTACCCGCCATTATTGCCCTCTTTAATGATGCGGACGTAGTCGTCGATGCTGTTTGCATATTGCAGAGCCTTACGCGCACGCATGAACTCCGGCTTGCCGTTCGGATCCCAGCCTTCAAACTGAGTGATAGTCGTTTCGGTTACCATCATGCCCGCGGAGTTCACTCCAAAATCGTCATCGCTGACGATCACTCCGGGAAACCCATCCATCAGGATGCGATTCCCGTGTTGCGGCTGAATGTCGAAGATGATGACCCATCGCTCGCCCGCAAGATAACTGGTCCAGTTGTTATGGGCGATGACGATCTGGTGATCCTTGGTCATGCTGCCAGTGGCGATGAATGCGCTGCAATTGCCCGGAGCTTTCAGCTTTTCGTTCTTGGCTGATTTGTTCTGCTTGGCGAGCCACGGAAGGTAATAGTCGGGCACCTCTTCGAAAGCGTTCAGGGCC
The DNA here is from genome assembly GCA_035500795.1 of Candidatus Eiseniibacteriota bacterium. Lineage (GTDB taxonomy): Bacteria > Acidobacteriota > Terriglobia > Terriglobales > Acidobacteriaceae > Sulfotelmatobacter. Next base: position 19,083 of record DATJWZ010000230.1, read on the forward strand.
ACGATATCCCATACATCGAGATTGCCGCCGTGCGCTTTTACCCCGTCCGCAATGCCCTGCAGTTCTTGCTGGTATTCGGCATCAATGTGCGGCCAGAGCATCTGCCTGGCGGTCGTGCGGAAGAACTCCCAATCCTTCTGCGATTGATGGGTATCGAAGAGCTTGATCGCTTCAAACGCACCCTGGATCTCCGGCGCCAGAATGTAGCCGTGCTGGTAGCCGATGTCCGAGGGCGAACCTTCAAGGTGAACATACGTCCATCCGCCCTGCTGGAAGCGGTAGGCCTTCTCGATCCGCCCCGCAGGCTTCGTTGCGGCAACTGCTGTAAGACTCACCACCAATCCCAAAACAGCTACACTCCACAGACGTCGGTTTCCCATGATCCCCTCGAAAGAAAGCTGTAGTTAGTGCCGCAACATTCTAGCCGATGCAAGCGGTCGTGAGGGTACAAGTCCATGCAAATCTATGTCATCCCGAGCGAAGCGAGAAACCCGCCGTTCGCCGGGAGTATGGGTACTGAACAGGGCAGGTTCAGGGCGTCCCCGGCGCTCGGATGACAGATTCAGCCTAAATATCCGTCCGCTGTTCCGGATGACGTTTCAAATACCAGCATGGTTGCATGCCAGAGTGCGGAAACAAAGCATTCACGCAAGTCTCGGGCGCTGGAGGGTCGAAGATAAACTGGGTCTTGCCGCTCTTCTGCGCAACTGCGTAGTAATGGCTAACGACAACCGAGCCGTAAGGATTACGATGGGCAAACACCCTCAGCCGGAAAAGCCCCAGATCAACAGCAAAAGCCAGGATCAGGATGCCGAGCAGAGACAGAACAATAGCGAGGAAAACCCGCCGGATTCGATCTCTCAGTGTGAGCGGCCTTTCCAGCATGAGGCCCGATTATACGGCTGACGCTCTACTTCAACGATCCTGCGCATCCTCCGTGTTGAACCACATTGAAAGTGTCCCCTTGAGACCACATTAGAAGTGTCCCCTTTAGAGTTCCTCCGGGGGAGGAACTGAGATTGGGGAGAACTGGATTGAGCAAGAGAGAGTTGAGCCGAGTAGAAGTGATGGGGAGGGTAAAGGCGCGGAGCCTGCGACTGATCGAAGCGGCGGAGATGCTGGGGTTAAGTTATCGGCAGAGCAAGCGGATCTGGGCGCGGTATCGGGCAGGAGGAGCCAAGGCGCT
>DATJWZ010000231.1:0-8087 GCA_035500795.1 Candidatus Eiseniibacteriota bacterium
CGCGTTTGTGGACATCATGTACAGCATGTTGTCCACGCCGTTCATCTGCTGCTCAATGGGCGTGGCAACGGACTGTTCAATCGTCAGGGCATCTGCACCCGTATACGTCGTCGAGAGGTTGATTTGCGGCGGAACAATGTCAGGAAGGTTGGCGACGGGCAGCTTTGTCATTGCCACCACGCCTCCGATGACCGTGAGGATCGCAATGACGATGGCAACGATAGGCCGGCCGATGAAGAATTTAGACATGGCTACTTGTCACCTGGGAGTGCGTTTGCCTGAGTGTCTTTGAAAGGTGCAGGTGCGACGGTCACGCCAGTCTTCACACGCTGTAATCCATCGACGATCACGTTCTCGCCCGCCGCAAGTCCGGACTCGACCACCCACATGTCATGAAATTGTGGACCGAGCTTTACGGTCTTAATTGTTACCTTATTGTCTGAGCCAACGACTGCTACCTGATAGATACCTTGCAGTTCCGCAACCGATTGCTGAGGGATCAGAAGCGCATCCTTTCGCACTTCCGTCACGGCCCGAACACGCGCGTATTGGCCCGGGCGAAGAACGTTCCCGGGATTCGGAAATTCTCCTCGTACTTGGATTGTACCCGTGCGCGTGTCCACCTCACGGTTCACGAACAGGACCCGACCACGCTGCGGAAATATCGTCCCGTCTCCTAATATTAATTCCAGGTTCTTTGCCTTTTCGGCTCCACCTCGCCTGAATCGCAGATACTCCTGCTCCGCAACATTCACGTCCACATAGATCGGGTTGACGTTGGAGACGGTGGTCATCACCGTGTTCGGCGTGATCAAATCGCCGATGCCCACCTTCGACACTCCGGCGATTCCGGCGATAGGCGAAGTCACCGAGGTCCATCCCAGGTTCAGCCTTGCGTTGTCCAACCCAGCTTGGTTTGCTTCTACGGAGGCTGTCGCCGCTCTCTGCAGGCTTAGCGATTTGTCCAATTCTGCCTGGCTCACCGCCCTCTGTGCCACCAATGGCGTGTAGCGCCGCACGTCAATTTCGGCCTGGGACAACGCGGCCTTGGCGCGCTCCAGATCGCCGGTGGCTTGTTCCACGGCGGCCTGCGCCTGGCGCTTGTCCAATTGAAAAAGGGCCTGGCCTTTTTCGACGAACGAGCCCTCCGAATACAGGCGGGTTAGGAGAAATCCTTCGACCTTGGGTCGAATATCCGCATCGATATTGCCAGCCATCGTTCCTACCCATTCCTGTCGGATCTCCACATCCTTCTTCACAACCGGCGTAACCGTAACACCGGGCGGCGGGGGGGCTGGTTTCTCTCCTTTGGAGGAACATCCGGCGAGCGCCACAGATAAGAGAAGTAAGGCACAAAGAAGTTGCGCTGGGCAAGAGAAGTAGCTGGAAAACACCCGCCTGTTTGAAGCCGAGAGGGCGGCAGTGGAAGTTGGCTTGGACTCCGGCCACAAAGGGTCACGCCATTCCGATTTAGTATTCATTCAATTCGCCTCCGGACTGCATCGGCCGTCAGGCCTCGGCCACACATCGTCCTCATCAATAACAGAGCTGGTCCCACTTCAACCGCTCACCGGTCGTGCTCTGACTCTATACCTCATCGACAACGGTCGCACCTAGGAAAAACCCTAGATGGACGGGATGACTTATTCATCCCGGCGCGAACCCCGCCAGAGATCCAGGATTGGCGTGTAGGCCCGCTGCAGATAGCCAATGAGGAGTGCGGTCGACCAACTCAACATCAGTACACCGACAAGCGCTTCGATACCTCCCAGCATCCGGTATTGCACGTTGAGCACGACGTCTCCGTAACCCACCGTCGAATACGTGATCAGAGAGAAATAGAGGGACGTACGAAGATCAGCGAAGCAACCCTCCTTAAAAAACAGAACTGCCCATAGCGCTACTTCCATCATGTGGAGCAGAAGGAGGGCCAGGACACGGATCATCACTCCCCAGGTGAGTGAAAGGAACCGAGACTGCTTGGACCTACGGTCCTGATACTTCACGGTGCCCCAAAGCAAGAAGAACGTCCCCACAGAATGAATGGCCACAGTACTGACGATCAGCGCGATAGCGAGAGCGATTAATGAGACCGGCAATGGTTCCATAATGAAGTCCTCGAACACAAAAAATGAAACCTAAGTGGAACATCGAGAACTCATTTCGTGTCAGGAGTCCACCGGCGACCCATGTGGGCTTGCGCTCGTTCTATCATTCTCGATGATCCTAAAGAGCCCCAGAGTCAGCGGGACCGAGAGAACAGCCCCTGCTGGACCGATGAGATACCCCCAACCCAGTAGCGAGAGCGTGACGTTCATAAGCGACACGTCGAGATCCTTCTTCAAGAGGATCGGTTTCAATACGTTCTCGCCTATCATCTCTGTCATAACCAGGCACGCGAGCACGAGCAATGCCCTCTTCCACCCAAACATCAAGAGTGCCAGCAAAGTGGGTGGTACGAGTGCGATCAGGAATCCTATGCTCGGAATGAAGTGGAGAAAGAAGTAAAGAACGCACCAGACCACGGCGAAATCAACGCCTAACAAGGTCAAGAGCAGCAGATTCACGGTGGCAGTGACGGCTCCGGTTTTCGCGGTGGAAGCGATATAGAGCTGAATATCTTTGCCAAAGTGTGCAAATCTCTGGGCGATGGGACCTTTGGCACGTTCAGGATCCATCAGCGCCGCCAGAAACAGCAGTGTTAAAAACCAAATTAACAGGCGGTCAGAAAAGAATCCAAGAGTTGCAGGGAGGACGTCACCGAGGAATTGCACGATCTTCTCTGAACTAAAAGAGCTTTTGACGAATTGGCCACTCAATTCAAATCCGTGCCGCGCCAGGAAAGCGGTGAGCTGCTGGTACATATCTTGAATCCGCAGTTCGTAGACGGGAAGTTTTGCGCTCATTTGCAAGCCCGCTTTGACTAAAGCAAATGTAGTGCAGGTATAGAACGCGATCACAATAAGTACAGCACAGATGAGCGCGGTGCTCCTGCGGAAATGAAATCGGTGCACCAACCACTGAGGAAATGGAAGAATGGCATAAGTGAGCAGGATGGCTAAGAGCAAGATGGAGAGAAGGTGGGAAACCATTTGGATGCCATAAGCCACGATGACCACGTAGGCGGCTATCTTTAGGGCTTGGACCCCAGGGTGTTTATCCTTCCGCATTGAACACTCTCCGACCAGGGATTCTCGCAGTAAATTCGCAAGTCATCAGAGTTGGCCGTCTAGCACTTTTGACACACGATGCGAAGGACGTCTACTTCCCTTTGGGGAAGGAGTGGCATTTGTCACCCAAGGGCGTGATCACCAAGTTGCGGCCACGGGACGCATTGGAGCCAGCGTTGTTGAAAGTGCAGTCCTTACCAGAACTCGCCCGGCATATGCAGGCAGCGGGAACTTTTCAAGAGCCCGCTCAGACCTTCCCCAAAGGGCAGTAGACGGGGTCAACCTTCCGTTCCTATATTGCTCCTCGGATGCTAATGACCCGCATTGCCACCACCTATGTCGCAGTCATTGATGACGATGAAGCTATTTGCCGATCGTTCGGTCGGCTACTCCGGGCGGCGGGCTTTCAGCCGATTACTTATGACTCGGCGGAATCCTTTCTCGCAGACCGTAAACGTCCTCAGTTTGGCTGCCTGCTCCTAGACATCCAACTCGATGGCATGTCCGGCCTGGAACTCGCGGAGCGGCTCGCGGGGGTTGAGGAGCGGACGCCCGTCATCTTTATCACGGCTCATGACGATCCCGGAGTGCGCAGCGCGGCCGAAGCGTTGGGTTGTGCGGCTTACTTCCGAAAAACGGATTCCGGCAGAGAAGTGCTCGAAGCCATTCGCAGGGTAGCGCTTTAGCGGATCAATCGCGGGAGCAAATCACAAATGGAAATCCAAAATCCAACTTTGCCTCTGTCACCGTGGCCCGCACCTGCTGGGGGTCGGCGTGCTTACCACGCAATGGTCAAACCGGTTGGGCCCATCTGCAACCTGGATTGCACCTACTGCTACTATCTGCATAAAGAGCAACTTCTCGGCAGCACAAAGAAGTTTCGTATCTCCGACGAAATCCTGGAAACGCACATCCGCCAGTACATTGAGGGGCAGGACCGCAGCGAAGTGGTCTTTTCCTGGCAAGGTGGCGAGCCGACTTTGCTTGGGCTGGAGTTCTTCCAAAAAGTTGTTGAGCTCGAGCAGAAGTACAAGAAACCCAATCAGCGCATCGAAAACGACCTGCAGACCAATGGAACGATCCTGAATGACGAGTGGGGCGCCTTCCTGAAGATGCACGGCTTTCTTGTCGGGCTGAGCATTGACGGCCCCAAGGACCTGCATGATCGCTACCGCCTCGCGAAGGACGGAAAGCCTACCTTTGACAAGGTCTACGCCGCGGCACAAATGCTCCACCGGCACGGTGTGCCCTTTAACACGCTCTGCGTAGTGAATCGCGTGAACGCCAAGCGGCCTCTGGATGTTTACCGGTTTCTGAAAAATGAAATCCGGCCGCGAGAAATGCAGTTTATCCCCTGCGTGGAGCCGAAGGATTTCAAGCAAACGGCGCCGCAAAAGTGGGATCCCGCGGCTTTACCACTGCAGGACTCTCTCGCCGCCCATCCCGGTAATCCGGATTCCATCGTCACCGATTGGTCCGTGGATCCTGACGATTGGGGCTACTTCCTATGCAAGGTTTGGGACGATTGGTATCGCCGGGATGTTGGGAAGGTGTTCGTCAACCATTTTGAAACCGCCATCGCCCAGTGGAAGGGCTTGGACTCACAACTCTGTATCTACCACGAGTTTTGTGGCAAAGGCGTGGCGCTTGAGCATGACGGAAATCTCTATTCCTGCGACCACTATGTCTACCCTGAATACAAGCTTGGCAACATTCTGGAAACTTCCAGCTCAAGAATGGTTTTCTCCGAGGAGCAACGCAAGTTTGGCCTAAATAAATTCGATTCTCTGCCCCGCCAGTGCAAGGAGTGCGAGTTCCTGTTTGCCTGCAACGGCGAGTGCCCCAAGAACCGCGTGATCCGCACGCGCGATGGTGAGCCCGGACTGAACTATTTGTGCAGCGGCTTGCAGAGATATTGGCAACACATTGACAAGGACATAAAGGACATTTGTCGGCGCCTGGCACAGGGCGGATCGGGTCGTCCGGACTAAGAGATTCACGGGGAACGCAATATTCACCGTGAAGGCAGCGATCGCGAGGAGTGAACGGTTGGTAAAAAACGGCAGAAGCGGGTCCCAATCGTCATTGGTGCAACAAAATAAAAGGAGAACAACGATGAAGTGGCACGGAAAAGTAAGTTTAAGTTTGGCGACGGTGGCCACGCTTTTCAGCGGAGCAGCACCCCCGGCGGCCGAGGCCCAAGAAAAGAAACCCAATATCGTCGTCATCATGGCAGATGATATCGGGTGGTCGAATATCGGCGCATACAACATGGGCATGATGGCCGGCAAGACGCCCAACCTCGACAAGATGGCCAAACAAGGCATGATCTTCACCGACTACTATGCGGAGGCTAGCTGTACCGCCGGTCGTGCAGCATTTCTCACTGGTGAGCTTCCCATTCGTACGGGCATGACGACGGTCGGCCAAGCAGGCGCAGACATCGGTCTACCATTCGAGGCCATGACGATGGCCACGGCGCTTAAGGCGCAGGGCTATGCCACCGGACAGTTTGGCAAGAATCACCTCGGTGATAAGAACGCGTATCTCCCCACCGTTCACGGCTTCGACGAATTCTTCGGTTATCTGTATCACCTGGACGCGATGGAAGACCCATTTCACCCTGCCTATCCGCAGGAATTGTTGAACGTCGTTGGCCCGCGTAATGTCCTTCGCTCTTGGGCGACTGACACTGACGATGCGACCGTAGATCCGCGCTGGGGCAAGGTTGGCAAGCAGAAGATTCAGGACGAGGGGCCACTGCCGCCGCACCCCATGGCCGGGATCAAGTACAACATGGAGACGGTAGACGAGGCATTTGTCGCCGACTCGCTTGCGTTCATGAGCAAGGCAAAGGCCGCTAACAAGCCGTTCTTCCTGTGGCTCAACCCGACGCGCATGCACGTGGTAACGCACTTATCACCGAAGTACGAAGCGATGCGCAACTCGAAGAACGGCTGGACCGAACAGGAAGCCGGCATGGCGCAGCTGGACGACAACGTTGGCGCGGTGATGCAGTATCTCAAGGACAACGGTCTGGATGACAACACGATCGTTTTGTTCACCACCGACAACGGTGCCGAGCAATTCACCTGGCCTGATGGCGGACAAACGCCGTTCGCTATGGCTAAGGGGACCGTCATGGAGGGTGGCTTCCGCGTGCCAGCCATACTTCGCTGGCCCGGCCACGTCCCGGCGGGCTCCATTCAAAATGGTATCTTCTCAGGCTTGGACTGGTTACCTACCTTTCTTGACGCAGCCGGCAACAAGCAAATCACCGACCAACTGCTCAAGGGTGTGAAAGTTGGGGACCAGACTTATAAGAACCATCTGGATGGCTACGACCAGATGGACGCAATCACCGGCAACGGTCCGTCTGTGCGTCACGAAATCTTTTATTTCGGTGAAAGCACCCTCGGAGCGGTAAGGATCGACGACTTCAAATATCGCTTTATTCAGCAGCCCGAAGGTTGGGTAGGCGATAAAACCCATGTGGACATGCCTATCCTGACCAACCTGCGCCTGGATCCCTTCGAGCGAACTGGCTGGGCAAGCGACGGGGCCGCCAAAGGCTCGATGCAGTACTGGGATTGGTTCAGGTATGAATTCTGGCGCTTCGTGTTTGTTCAACAGGAAGTGGCGAAGCTGGCCAAGACTGCCATCGATTACCCACCGATGCAGAAAGGCGCCAGTTTCAACCTCGATGCGTTGAAAGCGGAATTGGCTAAGAAAGCTGCCGAGGCAGCAACAGCGGCCCATTAAACCTCGAGCTTTCCGACGGGGCGGCTCGAAAGGGCCGCTTCCGCGATGATCTTGAGAGGAATGCATGAACCAATGCTAGCTGCTGCCTTTAGGGAGCGCGTAATCGCTTCCATTACGCTGTGGTGCCTGAAGGGTGGCCTCCGCACAACGGCGGAGGCGGCAATGCAGTCAACTGCTGGCGAGGAAAAATGGAGTAGGTCTCAGTCGGTCTTGGTACGACCAAGAATGAGGAGAATGATTATGAAGTGGAGTGGAAAGATAAGTCTAACTTTGGCGACGGTGGCCACGCTCTTTAGCGCGGCACCACCGGCCGCCAAAGCGCAAGAGAAGAAACCCAACATTGTGGTCATTTGGGGCGATGACATCGGCATAACCGATATCAGCGCTTACTCGATGGGTTTGATGGGTTTCCATACACCCAACATTGACCGCGTCGCCAGAGAAGGCATGATCTTCACCGATTTCTATGCCGAGCAGAGTTGCACGGCCGGGCGCGCATCGTTCATCACCGGCCAGTCCGGTTTGCGCACCGGTATGACCAAGGTGGGTTTGCCGGGTTCCACGCTGGGGTTGCAAAAGGAAGACCCGACGATTGCTGAGCTGCTCAAGGCACAAGGCTATGCCACTGGCCAGTTTGGCAAGAATCACCTGGGCGATCGCAACGAGTTTCTCCCCACAGTGCACGGTTTTGACGAGTTTTACGGCAACCTCTACCACCTGAACGCCGAGGAAGAGCCGGAGCTGCCGGACTACCCGAAGGATCCAGCATTCTTCGCCAAGTTTGGGCCGCGCGGCGTAATGGACTGCAAGGCCTCGACTACGGATGATCCGACGGTCGACCCACGTTTCGGTAAGGTTGGCAAACAGGTATGCAAGGATACCGGCCCGCTCACAAAGAAGCGCATGGAAACCATTGACGATGAGATTGCCGCACGGGCAATAGACTTCATTCAGCGCCAGAACAAGGCCGGCAAGCCCGCCTTTGTCTGGATCAACTTTACACACATGCACTTACGCACCCACACGAAGCCGGAGAGCCTCGGCCAAGCCGGGCGTTGGCAGAGTCCGTATCACGACACCATGATTGACCACGATAAGAATGTCGGCCAGATTCTCAACGTGCTGGACCAGTTGGGCATCACGGACAACACCTTC
>DATJWZ010000232.1:0-3856 GCA_035500795.1 Candidatus Eiseniibacteriota bacterium
AGGATCGGTTTCAATACGTTCTCGCCTAACATCTCTGTCATAACCAGGCACGCGAACACGAGCAATGCCCTCTTCCACCCAAACATCAGGAGTGCCAGCAAAGTGGGTGGTACGAGTGCGATCAGGAATCCTATGCTCGGAATGAAGTGGAGAAAGAAGTAAAGAACGCACCAGACCACCGCAAAATCAACGCCTAACAAGCTCATGAGCAGCAGATTCGCGGTGGCAGTGACGGCTCCGGTTTTCGCGGTGGAAGCGATATAGAGCTGAATGTCTTTGCCAAAGTGTGCAAATCTCTGGGCGATCGGACCATTGGCCCGTTCAGGATCCATCAGCGCCGCTAGAAACAGCAGTGTTATAAACCAAATTAACAGGCGGTCAGAAAAGAACCCGAGAGTTGCCGGGAGGACGTCACCGAGGAGTTGTATGATCTTTTCTGAACTAAAAGAGCTTTTGACGAATTGGCCACTTAGCTCAAATCCGTGTCGCGCCATGAAAGCGGTCAGCTGCTGGTACACATCTTGAATCCGCAGTTCGTAGACGGGAAGTTTTGCGCTCATTTGCAGGCCCGCTTTGACTAAAGCAAATGTAGTGCAGGTATAGAACGTGATCACAAGAAGTACAGCACAGATGAGCGCGGTGCTCCTGTGGAAATGAAATCGGTGCACCAGCCACTGCGGAAATGGAAGAATGGCATAAGTGAGCAGGACGGCTAAGAGCAAGATGGAGAGAAGATGGGAAACCATTTGGATGCCATAAGCCACGATGACCGCGTAGGCGGCTATCTTTAGGGCTTGAACCCCAGGGTGGTTATTCTTCCGCATTGAACACTCTCCGACCTCGGATTCTCGCGGCAAATTCGCAAGTCATCCGTGTTGGCCGTCTAGCACTTTTGACACACGATGCGAAGGGCGTCTACTTCCCTTTGGGGAAGGATTGGCGTTTGTCACCCAAGGACCTGATCACCAAGTTGCGGCCACCGGACGCATCGGCGCCGGCGTTGTTGAGAATGCGCTCCGCAGCAGAACTCGCCCGGCATATGCAGGCGGCGGGAACTTTTCAAGAGCCCGCACAGACCTTCCCCAAAGGGCAGTAGACGGGGTCAACTTTCCGTTCCTATATTGCTCCTCGGATGCCGATGGCCCGCATTGCCACCACCTATGTCGCAGTCATTGATGACGACGAGGCTATTTGCCGATCGTTCGGTCGGCTACTCCGGGCGGCGGGACTTCAGCCGATTACCTATGACTCGGCGGAATCGTTTCTCGCAGACCATAAGCGTCCTCAGTTTGGCTGCCTGCTCCTAGACATCCAACTCGATGGCATGTCCGGCCTGGAACTCGCGGAGCGGCTCGCGGGGGTAGAGGAGCGGACGCCCATCATCTTTATCACGGCTCATGACGATCCCGGAGTGCGCAGCGCGGCCGAAGCGTTGGGTTGTGCGGCTTACTTCCGAAAAACGGATTCCGGCAAAGAAGTGCTCGAAGCCATTCGGAGGGTAGCCCTCTAGCGCGCAGATAGGAGCTAGAGAATCGCCATGCAAACAGAACGTCCGACGTTGCTCTTGTCACCGTGGCCCGCGCCCACCGGCGCCCGCCGTGCCTATCACGCGATGGTCAAACCGGTTGGGCCCATCTGCAACCTGGACTGTACCTATTGCTACTATCTTCATAAAGAGCAACTTCTCGGCAGCACAAAAAAATTCCGTATCTCCGACGAAATTCTGGAAACACACATCCGCCAGTACATTGAGGGGCAGGACCGCAGTGAAGTCGTCTTCTCATGGCAAGGCGGCGAGCCGACTTTGCTTGGACTGGAGTTCTTCGAAAAAGTTGTTGATCTCGAGCACAAGTACAAGAAGCCCAATCAGCGTATCGAAAACGACCTCCAGACCAATGGAACGCTTCTGAATGACGAGTGGGGCGCCTTCCTGAAGAAGCATGGCTTTCTTGTCGGCTTGAGTATTGACGGCCCCAAGGATCTGCACGATCGCTATCGCCTCGCCAAGGACGGCAAGCCCACGTTTGACAAGGTCTTCGCCGCGGCACAAATGCTTCACCGGCATGGCGTGCCCTTTAACGCGCTTTGCGTCGTGAATCGCGTGAACGCCAAACGGCCGCTGGATGTTTACCGCTTCCTGAGGAATGAAATCCGGCCGCGGGAAATGCAGTTTATCCCCTGCGTGGAGCCGAGGGATTTCAAGCAGACAGCACCACAGAAGTGGGATGCAGCCACATTGCCGGTGCAGGACTCTCCCGCCGCCCATCCCGGTAATCCGGATTCCGTCGTCACCGACTGGTCGGTTGACCCGGACGATTGGGGCTACTTCCTTTGCAAGGTTTGGGACGACTGGTACAGCCGCGACGTTGGGAAGGTCTTCGTCAACCATTTTGAAACCGCCGTCGCCCAGTGGAAGGGCTTGGACTCTCAACTCTGTATCTACCACGAATTCTGCGGCAAAGGCGTGGCGCTCGAACATGACGGAAATCTCTATTCCTGCGACCACTATGTCTATCCCGAGTACAAGCTCGGCAACATTCTGGAAACTTCCAGCTCAAGAATGGTTTTCTCCGAAGAGCAACGCAAGTTTGGACTCAATAAATTCGATTCTCTACCCCGCCAGTGCAAGGAGTGCGATTTCCTGTTTGCCTGCAATGGCGAGTGCCCCAAGAACCGCCTCATCCGTACGCGCGATGGCGAGCCCGGACTCAACTATTTGTGCAGCGGCTTGCAGAAATACTGGAACCACATTGACAAGGACGTTAAGGACATTTGCCGGCGCCTGGCTCAAGGCGGGTCGGGTCGTCCGGACTAAGAGATTCGAGGTGAAAGAACTACTCACAGTGAAGACAGTGACCGCGAGGAGTGAGCGGCCGGCAAAAAAACAGGCAGAAGCGGGTCCCTTTCGTTTTTGGTAAGACTACGCAAAAGGAGAGTGATTATGAAGTGGAGTGGAAAGATAAGTCTGACTTTGGCCACGGTGGCCACGCTCTTCAGCGCGGCACCACCAGCCGCCAAAGCGCAACAGAAGAAACCCAACATCGTAGTCATTTGGGGCGATGACATCGGCATAACAGACCTCAGCGCCTACTCGATGGGTTTGATGGGGTTTCATACACCCAACATTGACCGCGTCGCGAAGGAAGGCATGCTCTTCACCGATTTCTATGCCGAGCAGAGCTGCACAGCGGGCCGCGCTTCGTTCCTCACCGGCCAGTCTGGCCTACGCACTGGGATGACTAAGGTAGGGTTGCCGGCTTCTACGCTAGGTTTGCGAAAGGAAGATCCGACGATTGCCGAGTTGCTCAAGGCGCAGGGCTATGCTACCGGCCAGTTCGGTAAGAATCATCTCGGAGACCGCAACGAGTTCCTCCCCACCGTACACGGCTTTGACGAGTTTTACGGCAACCTCTACCACCTGAACGCCGAGGAAGAGCCGGAACTTCCAGACTACCCGAAAGATCCCAATTTCCTCGCCAAATTTGGCCCTCGTGGCGTGATGGATTGCAAGGCTTCGGATAAGGACGACCCGACGGTCGATCCGCGTTTCGGCAAGGTCGGCAAGCAGGTATGTAAAGATACCGGCCCACTCACAAAGAAGCGGATGGAGACCATCGACGATGACATCGCTGCCAGAGCCGTGGATTTCATTCAGCGCCAGAACAAGGCCGGCAAGCCCGCCTTTGTCTGGATCAACTTCACCCACATGCACCTCCGCACCCACACGAAGCCGGAGAGCCTCGGCCAAGCCGGGCGTTGGCAGAGTCCGTATCACGACACCATGATTGACCACGATAAGAATGTCGGCCAGATTCTCAACGTGCTGGACCAGTTGGGCATCACGGACAACACCTTC
>DATJWZ010000233.1:0-1524 GCA_035500795.1 Candidatus Eiseniibacteriota bacterium
TACCGCTCCGCGCTTGGTGTGGATGAGTCGTGGCTTGGATTCTGGTTGTCCCATCTGAGCGGATTATACGACCCCAATGCGGCGTAGGTCCCGATTAACGCGTTAATCAGGCGCTAGTCGTTCGAGCACTCGCCGGGAGGCACGCGGACGAAGTTCAGCCCATCTTTGATTTGGACATAAAGGGCATGGTCTCTACTGTAAAATTCGGGCGTGGTGCTGAGCATGACTACGTAAAACGTTGGTCCAATCCCCTTTGGGGCTCTGTACACGACCAGCTCCTCAATCTCAGATGTCGAATGTTCCGTCACTTTGCGAAGGTGAACATATATGGCGGTGGAGCCTTTGAATTTCGTGTCTCGACATTCGAGAATCGTGATCCTCTCCGATGCATTCTCTGGTTTCAGGTCGTATCGCTCGACGTAAGCCCGTGGGCTCCCGAGTTCCCCTGCATCGAGTGAATCGTAAGCGCCTATCAGTCTCGGCTCTTCGGGCGTCACTAGTGTCGTCTTCCCTGGGTCGTTCACCGAGATGAGAATTCCATGATTTGGACTCGGTGCATGAGTGCTATGTCCAATAACTCCGGAAGGTAAATTTACAAAGTACCCGTGGTCGCAGTTTCCGTATCTCCCTCGCCAAATGGTTTCGTCCGGCGTTTCCGTCCAGTGTTTTCCTTGGGGATAGGCAGCGAAGGCAATGGCGAAAATTATAGTCGGAAGTAACACTGTGATTCGCATTTCCAGCTAGCCTAGCAGAAATTCAGAGAGTCGCCTTGCTCAGTGCCTGGTAAGTCGTGCCGGCTCAGACGGTTGACGCAACACCATCCAAAGCATTGCTTCGACAATGCTTCCCCGGGAAAACGGATCTGTTTGCCGGTAGTCGAGCAAAACCTAGCCAGGGTAGTGTTCCGGCTGTTCTAACCCTAGCGAGCGATCTTGGCTTTTGTTACCACTGAAAGTTGGGTTCGGGCTGTTTGTTGTGTCGGCCCATTGAGATCACCGCGTTTACCAGGACCTGGGAACCGCCCACTTATCTCGTTGAGGCTTCCTAGAGTTAGGTGTGCTACAAATTCTCAGCATGGCCCAACCCACCAAAGCACCAACTAGCCGCCAACCGCTATCAACTCAACTTACCGTAGCCGCTCTCGGCGCGTCACTGTCGATCATTGCACACTTCGTTCTGCCTAAGTCACCTGGCCAATTCTTCTTTGAGTCAGTTGCAACCTTGCAAGGTAGCGGCCCGCAGTTTGCGTGGATGCATTTTCTCGCAAGCTACTAAATTAAGGTCGTGTTATTTTTTATTGCTGGTCTAGCCGCAGCTTATGTTCGCGGCCCACTCGCCTGGATTTTTGCGTTCATTGCGGGTGCAGCGGTTCCTGAATTGTTCATCTTTCACTGGCTGAGATGAAATGGGCTTCGGGTACCGGGACTTCTCCGGTAACAGCGTTCTAGCAAGGGGAGAGTCAGGAAAAAAAACTCTCCCGCGACTGGAAGGAGCAAAGATTGGTGCCCGGGGTGGGAGTCGAAC
>DATJWZ010000234.1:0-11581 GCA_035500795.1 Candidatus Eiseniibacteriota bacterium
GACAACAAGATTCAGTTCATCCATGTGGATGACATGGCGCGGCTCATCCGGCACGTCCTGCAACGCGAACCGGAGACTCAGAGACTGACAGTGCTCAATGTTGCGGGACGAGGAGAGCCACTCACTTTTGCGCGCTGCATCGAAATGGCACAGGCAAAGTTGGTGCGGGTCCCCGGAAAATGGGCCATGCGCCAGGTTCTGGCCTTTCTGTGGAAACGACAGATCTCAGCGATTCCGCCCGAGGCGGTCCCCTACATGACCGGCCAGTACATCATGAATACCGATCGGCTCCGGCGCTTCCTTGGACCCGAGTATGAGCACGTGATTCGTCACACAATCACAGATGCCTTCGCAGATAGCTTTCGCCATGCCGGTGCCTAACGTTTTGTTGTTTCCTCCTTCTGTGGCAGCACAGGCGTAAGTTCCATCCCACCATATACCGCTGGATCACCCAAGCTTCCCTTCGTTGGCAGGTGACGCATGTAGAGCACCAATTGCCATATCTCTTCATCCCGGAACATGCTTTTGGAAGCTGGCATTCCTGAGGGAAAAATCCCGTTCTCGATAATCCAGTGCAACTGGCCGTCCGTATATGCTTGCACGCTCGGAGAGCCAAGCGACGGCACAGGTGGAGACATTTTGTCAGCGAAAGGGACGCCGGTATTCTGGCCGTCCAGTCCGTGGCAGGCCATGCAATAGGCGGCGAAGTTCTTTTGACCCCTACGGACGTTTTGGTCGTTTGCCGGAACCGGATTATGGTCCCGTCGACCTCTTACTGTGAGGTGTTGCTTAGCGCGTTGAACCAGTCTGGTTTCAAAGCCGCCAGGTGTCCGGGCCTGACAACCAGCCAACGACAGCGGGGTCAGGACGCTCATCACGGGGAGAAGTCGACGACAAATCACGACAAGCCGCTTCACATTCACTCCACAACAATAGTCATGTTCATGTTGCCGTGATTCGCACCGCAGAAATGGTCACAGATTGTGGTGAACGTTCCTCCAGTTCGCGGAGTAACTGTGACGTCGACACTTTGTCCTGCTGGAATCTCCTCATCGAGCGCGAGCTGCCGCAGAAAGAATCCGTGCGTCACATCTTCGCTGTGAAGACGCAGCTTTACCGTCTGATCTTTCTTGAGCGTGATCTTGTCCGGGCTAAATGCGAATCGTTTGGCGGTTATCTCCACGATCGGAGTCTCACCGGGCCGCGCGGAGGCTCCCGAAGCAAGGAGCATCGTGAGACAAGAGAACAGGATGAGTGCGGAAACACTCTTCTTTGCTTTCAACATAATTTTCCTTTCGATTCGGTTAAGGATTTGGATTAAAGCTCAAGATTTCGGAGTAGCTGCTGAGCCCCGTTGATCTCCCGGAACTCGCGGGATGTCAGTTCGATATCCTCGACCGACACTGGTGCTGAATTCGGTTGCGTCTGCCCGTTGAAGCTCACCGTGCGAATCCCAAGGTTCTTAAATGGATGTTCCTTGTCGAAAGGCACAGGCTTGCGAGGTCCTGAAATGCCAGTCGGGTCCGGAAATGCGAAGATCAGAGACTTCGCCGCGTAGTGGTGAACCGGCCCGATCTGCTCCTCATGATCCCGGTGAATATGCCCGTACAGCACAGTCACGTTGTCGTAGTTGGCCAGAACGGTCATGACCTGATCGCCATCGCTGGTAAACCATTCCCAATCAGGACGGAGATCGAATAGCGGCCGATGGGTGAACACCACGAGGGGTGCCGTCTTGGGGAAACGTGACAGATCGTTCTTCAGCCACGCCAGCTGTTCGGGCCCAACCTCAGGTTTGGCTCGGGTCACATTGTCCAGAGCAACGAAGTGAACACCACGGTGATCGAAGGAGTAGTAGCTCTCGCCAAAAAACTCCCTGTAGAGAAGCCCACTATCAAGTCCGGCGTCGTGCTCGCCCGGGACATGCTTGATCACCGGGACATTGATCCTCTTCGATATTTCCTGAAACTGTTTGATCCGCTGAATCTGCGCGTCGCGATCCTCGGTGTCATGGACCAGATCTCCAGTGAAAAGAATCAGATCAGGTCTTCGAGAGAGGCCATTGATCATCTCTACGGCCCGCTCAAACGCCTTCGTGCCAAGAGGGTCGGGAGGGCCGTTAAATCCGACATGCGCGTCACTGAGTTGAACGAATGAGAACGGCTCGGGTTTCTCACCATTTGCCCTTCCCAGCGCCGACAGAAAGTTGTGCGATTCCTTGCCTTTCAGGGCAGCGGGAAACGCCGTGTACAACACTCCAATCCCAAGCGATGAGCCAGCAATCTTGAGAAAGGATCTACGATTCGGTGGGTTCATGTTGTCCTCGATACGTTGAAACGTCCTTGCACGATGGAGAACAGGAGTGGAACGGAATTATTCCTTGGAACAGAAAAAACATTTTTCTTCGTACCGAGGGAATAAAAGCGCGGTTGGCCCGTTATGCTATCGAGGTGCCAGATCAATCATTGCCCGCCGCGACATTCGCAGACCTGGCATTGCCGCTATTCGACCAGCTCTACAATTTCGCGCACTGGCTCACTCAAGACAGAAGCGAAGCCGAGGACTTGGTTCAGGAGACTTATACGAAGGCGCTGCGCGGCTTTGCTGGATTTCGGATCGGCACGAATTTTCGCGCATGGATGTTCCGCATTTTGCGGAATGCATTTCTGACATCGCGCGCCGGATTGAAGGCCTCCAACTCGGGCGAAGAGGATCTGGATGCGTTTCCGTCAGTAGACCCATCGCCCGAGGATGTGCTCATCCAGGAGGTCGAGCGCGATATTGTGAGGCAGGCGTTGACTGAGTTGCCGGTCGCGTCGCGAGAAATACTTTTGCTGTGTGAAGTTGAGGAAATGAAGTACGAAGAAATTGCGCAGGTCTTGGGGGTACCAATCGGCACTGTTATGTCGCGGCTGTATCGCGCGCGGCAAGCCCTGCGCAGCCGAGTGAGCGAAAAGTTCAAAGGGAAAGCCGCATGGCCTGTGAGTTAATGCGCGAAAAACTCGATGCCTACGTAGATGGCGAACTCTCGCCTTCAGATGCCCAGCAGTTTGGGACTCATGTCCGAGAGTGCTCGGCTTGTGCCATAGACGTACTCGAGCGCGTCCAGATGAAAAAAGCTGTATCGGTTGCGGGAAAAGCCTACGAACCGAGCGCGGAGTTTCGTCGAAAAATGCTAAGAGAGATGATTAAAGCTGACCGCGGGCGCAGATCATGGGGCTGGAAGTTGGTACTGGCGCCAGCCGCGCTCGTACTGATCATTTCTCTCGGCATGATGCTTCTCGTTGGCCGTGAAAAGAGCAGACGCGAGCGGACGTTCGGTGAATTGGCCGACATGCATGTCATGACACTCGCGAGCGCCACGCCCGTCGACGTGGTTTCCACGGATCGGCACACCGTCAAGCCGTGGTTCGAAGGGAAAATCCCCTTCGCGTTTAACCTGCCCGAATTGCAGGGGAGCGATTTCACGCTGGTTGGCGGCAAGGTTGCCTACTTGGGACAGACTCCCGGCGCAGAGTTGATCTACCGAATACGCAAGCACCAGCTCTCGGTCTTCATTTTTCAGGACCGGGGTGATAATGCCGCGTGGGCGTCCGCTCCCGTCTCGCAGTTGTCGTTCACGTTCGAAACGTGGAGCAAGAATAGCCTTCGGTATTACGTGGTGGGTGATGTTTCGGCGTCCGATGTGGAGAGCCTGAGCAAGCTATTTCGCGACGCGGGCTAAGCTGACAGAGCGAAAGTCATTTTCTGCCTCGATATAGTCCAGCGATAGCGAATGTATATGGAGTCCACTGTACTTCGGAAAAGCCGGCCACCTTCATGCGTTGCAGCATTTCGTCCGGCGCCGGGAATCGCTCTACTGATGCCGGAAGGTAAGCATACGGACCACGCACTCCGGATATCACCGTACCGATCCGCGGAAGCACTTCCTTGAAATAAATGCGGTACAGCGCACCCAGCGCTCCTTTGGGCTCACCAAAATCCAGTATCCCGCATTCTCCTCCCGGACGAAGCACGCGAACGATCTCGCGCAATCCGGCATTGTAGTCCGCCAGATTTCGAAATCCGAATGCCGACGTGACCAGGTCAAAATGCCCAGTGGGAAAAGGAAGGTTAAGGGCGTCGGCCTCGATCCAGACAGGAACACCCTCGCTTCTCTGCTGCGATTTCACGCTTGCCCGCTGCAACATCGCATGGGAGAAGTCGGCCCCTGCAATCTTCGGCGCACCACTTTCCGCCTGGCGCATGAGAGAAAAGGTCATATCTCCGGTTCCGCAGCAGAGATCAAGAACGCGAGCCTCGGGCCGCGCCAGGATATGCCGGAATGTTCGGGAGGCACGCCTCCACCAAAGGCGATCCACGTTCAGCGATAGAACGTGATTCAGCAGGTCATAGCGCGGCGCGATCGAGGTGAACATCTCGCGCACGGCTCGCGACGCAGCTTGGGGGTCACGTGCGCCCTCTGGCGCGGCCCCGACTACTGGAGATTTGATTTCGGGCACGATGCTGAGTTGACCACCTAGCGGCGCTTTCTGCCTTTGGCCTTCTTCAATTCCTTCGCAATGCCCTCGACCTGCAGAACGTGGTTTGTATCATGGCCGGCGAACATGCGGGTCAAGTGAGCAATGCTTTCTTTGCCGCGCTCCAGGTGCATGCCGAAGTTGTCCCAGGTCTCCTTCGAAATCTCGTTCAGCATGGCGAGATTGTTCTCGCGCAGCGTGCGGAAGACTTCCAGAGAACGGCGCGCATTGCGATCCTGATAGTTGAAGGTGGAAGCCCATGCGTCCTGGTCAAAAGGCTGAATGGTAACGCCATTCTCGCCGATCACAGAACGCATGCGCCAGCCGGCTACAATTTCGGCGTCGGCGAGATGCGCGATGATTTCCGCAATCGACCACTTTGCCGGCTGCGGACGCCACTTCAACTGTTTAGCAGTGAGCCCGGTAATTGCCTTCTTCAGGCGGGGGGCCGTGGTGCGCTGCACCTTCATCGCGTCCTGCCCTTCCACGTAGCCAAGAATTCGCTTGATATATTGCTCGGCTGTTTCCTGCATAAGACTTCTCCTATTTGCTCCAGACCCATCCGCCGCGTGAAAGACGCCGCAATTCTTCTACGGAGTCGAGAACGGCCGATTCCGGAACATCACTCGCTACCTCGACCTTGCCAATCTCGCGCGGCAAAATGAAATGCACGACGCCATTCTGTGTCTTCTTATCGGACTGCAGCCGCGCGAGAATCTTCCGCGAATTGACGTTCACCTCGGGCAAGCGGCCTAAACTCAGCACAGAATCGGTGATCCTGCCAGCGGTTACACTATCGGTTCGCCCGACGCTCAGCGCGATGTTCGTGGCTGCAACCATTCCCCATGCGACGGCTTCCCCATGAAGGAACCCACGATAGTTAGTCTCGGCCTCAAGCGCGTGGCCAATCGTGTGCCCAAGATTCAGAACCCGGCGCAGTCCGCCCTCGTGTTCATCCGCCGAAACCACTTCAGCCTTGAGCCTCACCGATTGGGCGATCAGCCATTCGAGTTCGCCTAAATCGCGCTTCAGAATCCGCGCACGATTCTGCTCAAACCGAATGAACAATTCCACGTTGCCGATAATGCCGCACTTGAGTGCTTCATACAGCCCTGCACGAAATTCACGCTCGGATAACGTCTTTAGGACCGTCGGATCAATCAGCACGACGCGTGGATGATAGAAAGTTCCGACGAGGTTCTTGCCAGCGATCAGATTGACGCCAGTCTTGCCTCCGACCGAGGCATCGACTTGCGCGAGAACCGTAGTTGGGACCTGCACGAATTCCACTCCGCGCATGTAAAGAGAAGCGAGCAGGCCGGCCACATCTCCGGCAACTCCCCCACCCATGGCAATGATTACGGCCCGGCGATCGGCACCTAACTTGGCCAATTTCTCCGCCATTTTTTCGACGTTGGCCAGTCGCTTCGCTGGTTCCCCGTCGGGCATCATGATGACCTGGGGATCGAAGCCACTGGCCTTCAAGGAACGAAGGAACTTGGTTCCCCAGCGCCTCCGGACCGGCGCCACAGTTACGACAAAAATGCGGCTAGCCTTCGGCAGAAGGTCCGACAAGATCGATCCCGCACGGTTCAACAGCCCGTTCTCAATCCACGCCTGATAGGGGCGTGGAAGCACATGAATAGTCGCCTGCGGCATTGCGTTCCCATCATAGCGTATGGCTTGGTGTGAATGGGTTATAGCAGCAGTGATAGTATGTCCCGATTATGAAAGGGCTTCCAGCCGAGACTGATTTCATCGTCGTCGGCGTAGGCGTTGCCGGACTGCGTGCCGCCATCGAATTGGCAGCAGCCGGACGTGTCCTCATCCTGAACAAGAAAGAAATTCCCAGCTTCAAATCTCAGGATTGGAAGAGCGAAGCACTCTGGCTCAGCGACGAAGAGGAGGTCACGCTGCATCTGCAGGATTCGCTCACGGCAGGAGATGGCCTCTGCAATCCCGCAGCGGTGAAAATCTTGCTGGAGGAGGGCGCGGAGCGCATTGACGAGTTGATCGGTTGGGACGCGCATGGCAGCAAGCACCTGGTCTTCGAACTCGAAAACGCGCGAAGCAAGGTTCGAGTCCTCCACTCAAAAGGCGCGTCGACCGGAAGAGAGGTCCTGCGGGTGCTTTATGAAAAAGTCGAGGGCCTGAAGAATATTTCCATCGCCCCGTTCACGTTTGTCACTGATTTGCGGACGGATTCCGGACGAATCACCGGTGTCGCCGTGCTTGATGAAAAGGGAGTTCCGCATGAGATCGCCTGCTCGGCAGTCTTGCTGGCAACAGGAGGAATCGGGCAGATCTACCGGAATACGACGAACCCAGAAGCCGCCACAGCCGACGGGATTGCGCTGGCATTTCGGGCCGGGGCGGAAGTCGGCGACATGGAGTTCGTCCAGTTCTACCCCACAGCGCTTTACATGAAGAAGGTTCCGCGGTTTCTGGTGGATGAGCGCTTGCGATCCGAGGGTGGCTACCTGCGCAACTTCGAACTGGACCGCTTCATGGCCAAATATCATCCGTTAGGAGAGCGGGCACCCAGTGCCCTGGTGTCACGCGCCATTGTTCATGAAATGGAAGTCAGCCGCGCCAAGGATCCTTTTGTCTACCTCGACGTTACGCACATGAACGCGGCAAAAGCGCAGAAGCTCTTTTCGCGTGTCTACGAAACCTGCATGGCGTACAACATCGATATCAGCGAAGATCTGATTCCAGTGCGGCCGGCAGCTCACTTCGGAGTAGGCGGAGTTCGCACGGACCTCGACGGCAAAACGAACGTCACAGGTCTTTATGCAGCGGGAGAGGTTGCCGTTACTGGTGCGCATGGCGCGAATCGAATGGCGAGCAATTCCCTGCTCGAGTCGCTGGTCTTTGGAGCACGAGCCGGGAAAGTAATGATCTCAGTTGAAAAGAGTTCTGGTGTGGTGCCGGAACCGAAAGAAGCTGCATATTCGAATGGTCCTGTCGATGCTGCCGTGGAACAGACGATTGGACAGATTCAAGATCTGATGTGGAACGAAGTTGGCGTCGCAAGAATTCGCACCGGCATGCAGAAAGCGGTGAAGGCGCTGGAGGAAATGGCCCCGAAACTCACGCATCCCAAAACGAAGCGCGCACATGAAGCGGCTAATTTACAGCTCGCGGCTCTATTGGTAGCCCGCTCAGCGCTTGCGCGCGAAGAAAGCCGTGGCGCTCACTATCGAATCGATTATCCGGACCACGACGACAGGAAGTTCTTGAAGCACTCAGTCGCACGCAACGACAAGATCGTGTTCATTTAGCATTTTCTCTTACAGGAAATGCGATCGAAGTCCCTACCGCAATGAGCAGCACCGCCGCTACCGACCCCAGTGTGACGGTGATTGGGATGTCAAAGTGATCCTCCAGCACCATCTTTACTCCCACAAACACCAGAATTACTGCCAGGCCGTAGTGCAGGAAACGAAAGATTTTCATGAGTCCGGCCACGGCGAAGTACATGGAGCGCAACCCCAGAATCGCAAAAACATTTGACGTGTAGACGATGAACGCTTTCCGGGTGATCGCAAGAATCGCCGGAATCGAATCCACGGCGAACAGGACGTCGGTGGTCTCAATTACGAGAAGTACGATCAGCAACGGAGTGGCGTAGCGCCTGCCATTCTCCTCCGCGAGCCGAATGAAGAACTTTCCTCCGTGATAATCCTTTGTGACGGGGATTAATTTTCTGGCCGCCTTCACCACCGGATTTTTCTCCGGATCGACCTGACGATCTCCCGTAAGAAAAAGGCGGAAGCCGCTATAAATAAGCAAGGCGCCAAACAGATACAGCAACCAATGGAATCGATCGATCAGTTCCACTCCAGCGCCGATGAAAATTCCGCGCAGGATGAGGGCTCCAATGATCCCCCAGAAAAGCACCCGATGCTGCTGCTCTTCCGGAACAGCGAAGTAGTTGAAGATCACAAGAAAGATAAAGAGATTGTCGACGCTGAGGGAAAGTTCGAGCACGTACCCGGTGACGAACTCCAGGCTGGCCTGATGGCCTTGCCAGTGAAGCAGCAGTATGGCGAAAGCGCCTGCCAGAACGACATAGAGCGCACTACCGAGGAGGGCGCCGCGGAAACGTACAACCCGGCCACCGCGGTGAAAGACCTGGAGGTCCAGGACCAGCATGCCCAGCGCGAAAACGTTGAAGAGAACCCAGAAGAGAAGCAAGGCGAATTGTCGAGTGCCCATTGCCGATTGGCGATTTTCAGCTAGTGCGATTTCAATCGGCAATCGGAATTCGGAATTTGGAAATTAACTACTTTGTCACGCAGATGCTTGGCCTTTACGAATTGTTGATTGTTGATTTTCGATTCGACAATCGGCAATCACTCAATCGACAATTTTATTTCTGTCTGCCTCTTTTCCCGCTAACCCAGTCATCCCAGATGCCATCTGCTTTAAGCATGTCCACGCTGTTCGTATCGCGCATGGTTTGCTCGATCTGGTCGTGAGTCAGGCGTGGACCGATTTTTTGGGGCAGGTCAGCAAGTTCAAAGGCAAGAGCGGCGGCTTCCGCCACGTGCTTCTTCAATTGCGGGAAATCGACTTTGTCATAGGTGTCCGACACCGCATGGTAATTCTCCAGATAATTGGCTTCCTCCTGGTCCGCAACGAAAGTCGGCACCCCCTCCAGCATGAAGTCGAAATGATCGGTGCCCCACTCCATGTCGGGCTTCAAATCTTTCACGTCGAACTGCGCGAGAGGAGCGATCAAAACACCGGCGATCGGGAGTACGTCCTTGCGTCCCCCAGTCGAAAAGCCCGTCGTCTTCCCCGTGCCTGAGTCGTAGATGATTACTCCGGCAGCGCGGTCGAGTTCGGCACGGTGATTGAAAGCGTACATGCGCGAGCCCAGCAGGCCTTCTTCCTCACCAGAGAAAAGAATGAAACGGATGCTTCGCCGCGGCGTTACGCCTGCCGCTTTGATGGCGCGCATCGCGTCGACCACCAGCGCAGCATTGCAGCCGTTGTCGAGCGCGCCGGTTCCGAGTTCCCAGGAATCCAGATGGGCGCCCACAATCACGAATTCGTCAGGAATCTCGCTGCCACGAATTTCGGCGATCACGTTCGAACTCTTGATTGGCCCGCCAACTTGATCAGGGATCGAAAGATCGGCCCAGACAAGATTCCCCGCCGCAAGCAGCCGTGCGATGCGCTGCCCATCTTCACGAGCCACGATCACCATCGGAAGCTTATCAATTTCGCCTGCACCGGAGTTGGTATGGCGATAGAGAATGTCGTGCTCGCGGGTCGCCATAAAGGCGATTGCTTTGACTTTCGCCTTCACCGCGCGGTCGATGATTGGCGGAGCGTTAGCATATTCGGCGAAGAGATCAGCCCATGTCTTTAGGACCGTCGTGTGTACGAGTGCGATCTTGCCGGAAATGTCTCCAGCTTTTTGGAAATCGGCGTCGGTGCCTTCTCCGACATCCACAACCGGGACATGCTTCACAGGGGCAAGCGCCGGAGCCCAAGCGACTGAAACCGCGCGTACACGAAAGGAAGAGAGCACCGTTCCGCCCCCAACTCCGCTCGAACTGATCTGGTGGGCAGTGGTCGCGGTCATTTCCGTATTCCCTTCCGCCCAGGAATACGGAATTTCGAAGCTCTCGGTGCGGACGCTTTGCGCGCCTGCCGCAGTAAACGCCTGCATGCCCCATTGCACGGCATGTTGCATCGCGGGTGTACCCGGGACTCGGCCACCGATTTCATCCGTCAGGCGGCGCAAGTTGTCCTGCAGGGACGACGGCTGCAGCGCGGCTTGAATAATCTTGTTAACAGAATCGTTCTGAGCAGGAGGATTGGCGGCGAAGCAGGAAAGACTCAAAATGCAAACACCAAGCACGGCCCTAGCAGTTCGCATATGCGTCTTGCATTAGAAATGAAATTCTGGAAAAGAGCAAAAGGACGAAAACCACCAAGGACACAAAGGTGCACAAAGGAAGTCCCTCGTGTTCCTAGTGTCCTTGGTGGCAATGTTTTTTACTTCGGCGGCAGGGGTTCCAGCTTGTCGAGTATGCGGATGCTTTCGAGAATGACGCTCCCAACGATCTGCAAACTCCGCGGGCTCAATTTGTCGACGGTATCTTGCGTGGTGTGCCAATAGGCATCGTTGTAGCCGTAGGAAAAGTCGATCAAATCAATGGCAGGCACTCCGCGTTTTAAAAACGGAAGATGGTCGTCCGTGACTTCGAGATCGCGTCCGAAAAAGTGCGATTGATAGCCCAGACGGGTCGCGGCCTCGCGTACGACACCCGTGAGCCATGGCGTGGAATTAGTATCCCGGTCGACATTCAGGTCGGCGTCACCGATCATGTCCGCCAGGATCAAAGCCTTTACTCTCTTCAGAGTCCCGTCGGCCTGCCATTTTTCGACCAAATGCGTGATCCCGTAAAGGCTGTCTTTTTCAAAGGGCATTTCGTTAGGAAGGCCACCCGAACC
The DNA here is from genome assembly GCA_035500795.1 of Candidatus Eiseniibacteriota bacterium. GTDB lineage: Bacteria > Acidobacteriota > Terriglobia > Terriglobales > Acidobacteriaceae > Sulfotelmatobacter. The sequence continues at coordinate 10,995 of DATJWZ010000234.1, forward strand.
ATCCGGCTTCATGGCCTCTTCCGCGTCATCCCAGACCAGCCAGACGCTGTAACCATCCCGCTGCTTGCCGCGAAGTTGGTTCGCGAGTTCCAGCAGCAGGCCACTGGAAGATCCGCCGTCGTTTGCCCCAACAAATGAAGTTTTACGTAAGGGATAGTTCGTATCGTAATGACTGGCAATCAGGATAATGCCGTCCTTACTGCCGGGGTATTTCGCAATGATGTTATGAACCTGAAACTTGCCCTCGGGAGTATCCGCCGTGAAAACATCGTGCTCCACCTCATCTCCCTTGAGATGGTCCGTGATGTAGTCTTCCACCTTCTTGTGTGCAGGACTGCCGAGCGGACGCGGCCCGAACTTCACAATGTCTTTGACGTACTGCATAGCGCGCTCGCCATCTGCGGCGGGGAGCGGACCGGGATCGGGAGGATAAGTTACAGCTTGAACTGGCGCGGCGTTCGCGGCGGGTGGATTTTGATTCTGCGCTGAATCTTTGTCTCGATCACAGGCAATCAGCGCCAAGGCAAAAACCAGCAGAGCGGTGGTCACCGCTTTTGTAGGCATCATTATGCCTGTTTCTCCCTGCG
>DATJWZ010000235.1:0-31010 GCA_035500795.1 Candidatus Eiseniibacteriota bacterium
CCATGGCGGAGTGTACGAATACTTCCGCAACCGCAATCTGGACGCGATCGACCAGAAGATCGCGAACCAGGGTATTTTCACCAATCCGCGTTATGACAATAACCGGTTTGGCGGGATGGTGGGCGGACCAGTTATCAAGAACAAGCTGTTCTACTTCGTGAACTTTGAATACAACCCGATCGGCGAGGCCGCATCACCGAGTTCTGCGGCGTTTGCACCGACAGCGGCAGGGTGGTCGCAAATAGCGGCAATTCCTGGTGTCTCGGCGAGCAATGTGAGTGGCTATCAGCAATTCGCCACGGCTCCTTCGGGCAATGGTGACACGGTAACGGTGAACGACTATGCGTCCACTCCTGGGACGCCGATTCCGCACAGCATTCCAATCGGTGTAGTTCCGGTGGTTGCGCCAGCCTTCACGAACTACCGGGCACTTGTTACCTCCATGGACTGGAATTTGAGTGATAAGGACCAAGTCCGCGGACGTTACATCTACAACGAGACGAAGTCGATTGATACGGGGGCCTTACTGCCGGTTTTCTATACACCGTTCATTGAGCCCTATCACTTGGTGACCTTGGCTGAATTCCATTCGTTCTCGCCAAGTATTGGCAACGAATTCCGCGTAGGGTTCAACCGGACAGCGCAGAACTATACGGTTCCGAGCGGCAGCTTGGCGAAGTTCCAGAACCTGGACGCGTTCCCGAATCTCACGATCGATGACCTTGGAAGCATCAATGTGGGGCCGGATCCGAACGCTCCGCAGTACGCGATCGAGAACACGTACCAACTGGAAGATAACTTTTCCTGGATGATTAAAAATCACAACCTGAAGTTCGGTGTGGACCTGCGCAAGCAGATCGACCCGCAGAAGTTCATTCAGCGCTCCCGCGGTGATTATGAGTGGGCAACTCTGGATGGATACGTGAACGACCAAGTACCCGATTTCGGTCAGCGCAGCTTTGGTGCCGTTGGTTATTCCGGCGATGACGAGATGTACGGGTGGTACGTGAACGACATCTGGAAGGTCACCCGCCACCTGAGCCTGAATCTGGGTCTCCGCTACGAGTATCTGAGTGTTCCTGCTGGATGGGAGCAACAGGCGCTGAACAAGGTTGCTGATGACCCGGGACTGATCACCTTCAACGCGCCGCAAGCGCCGAAGAAGGACTTCATGCCGCGAATTGGGTTCGCGTATTCTCCGGGCGACAGCGGCAACACCTCAATTCGTGGCGGTTTCAGCATGGGCTACGACGTTCTGTATGACAACATTGGAACGCTGTCGCGGCCACCTCAAATTGGATCCACGACCAACTGTCCCGACCCTGCCTGCAGTACGAGCGGCTTTCTGGCGCACGGCGGAATTCCGCCGCAGACCTCGAGCGGCATCACAGTCCTTGATGCGGCGACGGCACGCGCGAACACTTCTTCGTATCTGCCGGAACACGTGCAGTATCCCTATGCGGAGTCGTGGAATTTGGGAATCCAGCACGTTTTCAAGAGCTACACCGCCGAAATTCGCTATGTAGGATCACGGGGCGTACATCTAGACACGCAGAACATTTTGAACTTCGTGGCAGGTGCAAACTCCGCGGCTGCGTACCATGTGCCGACGTACATCACGATGCCGGATGCAGCGACAATCCAGGGGTTGACGACTACTTATGCCAGCACTGCGGCGAGTTGCAACACCGGAGTGCCCACCCCGAGTTGTCCATCGGGCGCGGGCGATATCCTCGGTTCGCTGCTGAATGGCTACTACGATACTGGGACCGGGCCTGGCGGATACTACGACCCGCGATACCTGAACGACGGGTTCTACTCACCGATCACAGCCTTCATGCCGTGGGGCGCATCCACATACCACGGTTTGCAGACACAGATACAGCGGAATCTGACGAACGGATTGCAGTTCCTGGGAGCCTACACCTATAGTCATGAGATCGATAACTCGACGGCGGATTTCTTCTCGACCGTCATCACACCGCGGCGTCCGCAGGACTTCCGCAACTTGCCTGCAGAGCGGGGCAACGGACTGCTGGACCATCGTCACCGGTTCACCTTCCAGTTGAGCTACGATGCGCAGTGGTTTGCACACGACTCCAACTGGTTCAAGAAGAACATACTCGGAAATTACCAGTTCATTCCCGTGTATACATACGAAACGGGCCAATGGGGAACCGTGCAAAGCGGCCTAGACTCCAACATGAACGCAGATGCCGCACCCGACCGGGCAATCTACAACCCGAGCGGACAAAAGGGAGTTGGCAGCACTGTATCGCCCATCACGAACAACACAGCCTGCGCCGAACCGCCGTGCATTGTGGGTTGGGTGGCGGACAACCCAAATGCAGAGTTCATCCAGGCCGGGCAGGGGTCGCTTGCGACTTCCAGCCGCGGCAACGTGCGGACTCCTCCGATCAATAACTTCGACATATCGGCGGCCAAGCACTTCAAATTCGCGGAACGCTACCAGGTTGACTTCCTCGCGCAGGCCTTCAACCTCTTCAACCACCCGCAATTTGTTACTGGGTACATCAATGACATTGCAAGTTTGGGAAATACGGGATCCCGGAACTATCTGCTTCCGGCGAGCACGTCGTTCCTGAACGCAAGACAGAACTTCTCCAGCAATCCACGCACGATGCAGCTGGCCTTGAAGTTCACGTTCTAGGCAGGAATTTGCACGTTGAGGGAGGCTCGAAAGAGCCTCCCTTTTTTATTGGCTGAGTTCGGCAGGGACAACCTGATGCCGATGCTTATGGGAATGGGATGGTGGCCGTGGTCATGTTTGAGTAGGAGCTTTCTTCTCCGGAGCTATCAACCGCTGTGGTTGCGTAGTAATACGTGCTGCCGGACTGCACGGTGTTGTCGCTGTAGGTAAGGGATGCATCAAGGGCGGAATTGATTTTAGAGAATGGTCCATTGGAGGATGTGGCACGGTAGACGTTATAACCAGCGATGGAACCCGATGAACTGGGATTCCATGTCAGGTCGACGATGTGCTGGATGGTGGTGCCCGACCCAGTTGCAGTTTCCACTGCAGAGCTTGAGTTGCCGGCGACAAAAGAGATCGTCGCGGAGGCATTGCCGCTTGCCGTAGGGGCAAAGGTCACCGTGAAAGGCGCACTCTGGCCAGCAGAGAGGTTCAGCGGGAGAGAGAGACCAGCGATGGTGAAAGCAGGATTGTTCGAAGTTGCCGAAGAAAGCGTCAGGCCGCCGCCATTGGCAGTGACTGTTCCATTCTGGGTCTGTGAACTTCCAATCGTCACGTTTCCGAAACTCATTGAGGCCGGATTGACGGCGAGAGTACCGTTTGTCGCGGCACCGGTGCCGGTAAGCGAGACGTTTACCGTGGGATCGGAGGCGTCGGAAGTCAGAGTGAGTGTCGAACTGTATGATTTGGACTTGGTCGGAGAAAAAGTAATTGTCAGATTCGTACTTGTGCCCGCGGACAGAGTGTAGGGGAGGCTAAGGCCGCTGAAAGTGAAACCGCTGCCGTTGATGCTTGCGTTGGAGATGGTGAGAGTCGATCCGCCGGTATTCGAGAGGGTGAGGCTTTGGCTCTGACTGCTGCCCACCGTTACCGATCCGAAGCTCAAGCTGCCAGGAGCACTCAAGTAGCCGTCGGCGACCCCGGTTCCAACGAGGTTCGCCATCATCGTGCCGTTGTATTGTTGGCCGTTAATGGTTGTCACGTAGTAAGCGGTGCCCGTACCGCTGAAGGGCCCCGGCGTTAATGGGGCAAATGAACCGTTCAATTGCGCCTTCTGGTGCGCGGGGATGACGATGGGAAGCGTGGGGCCGACGAAGGTAAATGCTGCGCCCGAAACTGTGACCTGGTTCACGGTGGAACTGGATTTTCCAGTGTTCCAGATGGTGATGGGCATGATGACGCTGCTGCCAACCTGAACATTCCCAAAATCAACGGTGGAGCGGGAAGGTGGGTTTTGGGCAGCTGTGATGGTTGCAAGGAAAAGGACTGGGACAAACAGCACGAAGCTGTGTGACAGTCTCAGGGGGGAACCAAGACGAGTCATTCGTTCGCTCACTTTTTGCACGCGCTCACCGAGCGCGGCAGGGGGATTATGGAGCTTTGGCTGGCGCGAAGCGGATTAGCACCGCTGGGACGCCAGTGGTTTCATTTTTCATGTAAGGGAGAGTTTACGGTAGATCACGAAGGGTCACTGTGCCGTTTTGGGAATCACGAATATCAGTGTCCTGATGGACAACGAGGAAGTTCGCGTTTTCCCGCGATGTCGTATTCACACCTTGGAGATGGCGATTGGACGTCTGAAGTGCGGTTGGGGCATTCATGGTTGCGCAGAAACCGGCGCGCTGTTGGTCCGGTCCGGATGCGAACTGCTGCCCTGTCTGGCGGGAAACAGGGGGCGCTGAGCCCCCTATGAGATGAGTGGATCGACTTCGCTAGCGTTGACGGGCTAGTTATCAGTTATGGCATGATCAAAGGATTTTCTGGTCCAGGCGCCAACGAGTCCGTAGGAAATGGCTACGGCTCGTTTGGCAACCACTTCGTTGCGCATGCGGTCTGCCAAGCTTTCGATCTGCACCTGGGCGGCTTCTGCAATGTTTAATTTTTCCAGAGTTGGCACCAGGCTACGCACTGCCTCGGCCAGTAGTTTGTAGACCGGACTATTCTCTTCTCCAGAGACTAAGGTGTCGGTGCGCATTCGTGGAGACGGCAGGCCGCAATCGACGAATAGGGAATGCATCTCCAGCCCAAGTTCAGGGCGCGCTCCGCTGCTGCGCAATCCCTCGGCGAGCCAACGGGCGGCTTCGTCGTAAACAGGGACGGCTGGCCAGGACCGGCATACAGTCGTGTCAGCCTCCTGGAACACCACCAAGCCGTCTTTACGAAGGTATCGCATCATCTTGCTGAGAGTTGTGACAGGATCGTCCTGATACATAAGTACGAAGCGGCCGATGATGGCGTCGAAGGATTTGTCGAAGTGCATTTCAGCAGGATCACCTAAGTCAAACTCAACGTTGCGAAGATTCCGCCGGATGGCTCTCGTTGTGGCCCTTTCTATTGCGGCTTGAGATCGATCGATGCCGAGCACGTATCCATTGGAGCCAACGAGATCGGCAGCCAGGAAACTCACGTCTCCGCCGCCGCTGCCGACATCAAGGACGCGCATGCCACTTGTTAGTCCGGCATCGATAAGAAGCTGACGGGTATAGGGAGCAAACACTGTGCCTTGAAAGCTGAGACGATCCAATTCACGGGATGAGTGGCCCAGAGCGTACTCGACCTGGGGCGTTGAAGGTACAAGTTTCAGATTCGACACGTATGCAATCTCCTTTTCAAGAGCGATGAGTTCTGTTTTTTAGTTGTTACCGCGAGGTTGTTGCTACACCCATCAGTCGCTCAGTGGCGGGAACGGCTGCATGATTGGGACTAGTGAAACAGTTGAGGCTAGCGAAGAGAGAACTTCAACTTGTCATGGGATTGCAAACGGTATGTCATCTTTTTCGCGTTCTTGGGTTATCTGCACAAATTGAATTACCGAAGGAGTTCATTCAACTCACCACGGCCAAGGTTATTTTCACTCAATTCCCAATATGAGCTAGTCGCTCCCCTTCGTAGCTTGCACGCATAACCTACCCTGGTCGACCCTCCACTAAATACGCAACTCAACCCTGGGCAGCATGTGGAGGCTTTAGGGTTGCATGGCCGCCCAACAATCGTGCATGCGGGTGCGCCGTAGGATGTATCAGATGATGGGGTCGAGGAAGCGACAGTGGATTGGTTGTCATGCGCTTGTACTATTGGTTGAACTGGAACTGCCAACAACGCGAAACCCGACATCAAAACAGCACACATCGACAATGTTCGAATGGTACTCATAAGTCCTCCAGTCATAGTGCGAACCCGACTTCGCCGTTCAACACTGCTTAATTGGTTTGACCAATAACGGGCCGAGGGAAGTGAAAACGGTTACCGTGCTGCCAGAGCGTGATAGGCAACCTGCGCCCGGGTGTTGCTCGTGTTGTGGGCTCGACAGAAGTCCGGGCATTCGCGTCCATCATGCTGTAGTCGCAGTCCTCAACCCCGGGATGCCTGTCGTCACAAGGGACCAGCAGGAAGGCATGCGCGTCGCCATTGGGCAGTATCCCGAGACCTGAGATTTCTCCGCGGTCATTGATGTTGAACCCCGCGAGAAGTTGCATCTCGGATCGGTGAGAGATGAGATCGTTCAAATCAACAATCTTGCCGTTCTCCCAGAGAAATGCATGCACGACGGAACCGTCACACGCGGACGAAGCGCCTACAATCTGGCTCGCCGAGTTGATGCTGAAACCGCCACTGCAGTCATCGTCGTCTACGGTGCCGATATCGGTCAGCACACCATTTCTCCAGAGGAACGCGTGCACGACCGTGTTGTCTGAAGTGGTCGTCGCCTGACCCGTAATCACACCCGCCTCATTGATCCAGTCGGCTTCTCCAAACGTGCCTCCGAATGTTCCCAAGTCGATAAACTTTCCCTTGCTCCAGAGAAAAGGATGAAATGTTGCTTCGTCGGCAAAGCTGGCGGCGCCGACAAGCTCACCGCGGTTGTTGACGCCAAAAGGGTCGACCTGTGTTCCTCCGAAGCCATTGGGGATATCGGTCATCTTCCCGTTCTCGTAGAGGAACGCGTCGAAGGGCGGGATACCAGTGAGCGAGTTGGGAATATCGCTGGTGTAGGAGGCGCCAAATATCTGACCACGGTCGTTGATATTGATCGCAAGAGCGTCCGGTCCTCCGAGGGTACCGAGATCCCGCAAGCCTTGGGATTTCGTCCACGAGAACGCTCGTGTCTGAGTACCCCAACCGAAGAACACTGAGTACGGATCGGGAACTGTGTTCGCGGCCGCGCCTACTACTTGGCCCCGATTGTTCGCCCCAATCGCGAAGCTCTCGTTTCCTCCGAACGTTCCAAGATTCGTAACTTGCCCGTTTTGCCAAGCGACGGCTTCCATGGCAGGCCATCCCGTGAGCGGATCGATGAGTCCATTTTCTGAGGCTCCTACGATCAACCCTCTATCCGTCAGGAAGCTCTCGCAGCTGCTATTGGCGGCCGGAAGTGCCCCCATATCTCTCACCCGGCCGTCCTTGAACTCAAATGTGTGATAGATAAAGGGATCTGCGCCGAAGGGGGAGAGAAACGGATTGAAGTTGGGATAGTTGGGATCGGGGGTGGAAGTTTCTGCGCAACCGACGACAGTTCCGTCGCCGTTGAGAGCTCGCCCTCCAGCTTGTGTGCTTTGAGCACCTCCCAGCGTGCCCAAGTCGATGAGCTGGTAGTGATGGTGATGGTGCTTGTGAGCTTGCATGTCCTCTTCGGGGAGCGGAGTCGCGCTTATCGGAACCGCGCACATCGCAATTGCAGCAATCCACATCAATCTTCCGGATTTCATTGCGTCTCTCCTTCATTGCCACTCATGGTGCGAGTCCGACGAACGACCTAAACCCGATCAGCGGTCTCGCACGCCCAGGTCGGGGATGAACGCATCCCTGATACTTTGAGATTCCCCAGTCATTTCCGCTGTGCGTAGAGAGCTCGATAGTTCGGTGGCCGCTGCATTAGCCCGGCTGATTTGCGGCTCGGTCATCCGTCTCGATAAGCGTTTGAGTTCTTCCCGTGCGCGTCGCTCCCCGTGCGACTCTGCCGTCTCGTACCACATGTAGGCGGCGACGTAGTCAAGTGGTACCCCCTTTCCTTGCTCATAGAGAAAGCCCAAATCCACTTGGGCACGAGGATCAGTCTGAGCCGCCAATCGAAGCCAATGGGCTGTCATGGCGTAGTCTTGCGGTACCCCTTTCCCCCTGAAATAAATCCACGCGAGCATCTGCTGGCCGGGCCCGTAATTCCTCTCAGCGGCTTTCCGAAACCATTCAGCGGCCTGTGCGTAGTCCTGTGCGACTCCCTTTCCCTGAAAATACAGCGTGGCTAGATTGCATTGGGCGACGACATTTCCGCCTTCGGCAGCGTGCGCATACCAGACCACTGCTTTATGAGCATCCTTCCGCACTCCACGACCGTGCTCATACATCGAGCCGAGATTGTTCGCTGCAGTGAGGTCTCCCTGCTTCGCGGCATCAATGTAATAGTTAAATGCTGTCCGATAGTTTTGCGGCACACCCTTGCCGCTTTCGTAGAGATAACCTAGAACGACTTTAGCTTCGGTCAGCCCTTGTTTATCGGCCTCATGCAGGTGCCTTGCAGCTTCCTTGTAGTCGACTGGAACGCCTGTGCCGATCAGGTACAACCGCCCAAGTCGATACTCTGCGATAGCATCTCCGCGGCCAGCCTGGTCGCGAAGGGCAGAGACTGCCGATGCGATATTCTCCGAGTTAGTCGGGACTTTTTCATTTCGCTGGGCATCGGCCGTCAGGGCGAAAAGTGAGAGCCATAACAGAAACCGACACGCCGTCAATGAAGATAGCCGCGAATACATCAGGCCTCCTTCCCAAAGGACCGTCTCGAAGTCGTTTGGCCAGCTCATCCGCAGAACCCCACCGAAAGTTCGCCAAATCTGGCGGAGTTATCTCAAAACATCAATCCCATGCGAGTGACTTGAGGCTGACATATCGCTGACACGAGCGAACCATCTGATGGCAAAGCTACTTAGAGGCGCGGCCTCATATTGGAATGATCGCCGTGAATCGGATTCCGCGGGGCTTGATCACGTTTCTGATGTAAAATCACAAAACTTTTTCAACGGGATGGGGCGTCCCCGATGGGTTCCAACAGCAGAAATCCAAGGATCGTTCATTTCGGCGATTGTGTCCTGGACTTGGAGACGGCGGAATTGCGCCGGAACGGCACCAAGACCTTGCTGCAGAGCCAACCCTTTCAAATCCTGACCGCTTTGCTGGAAAATCCTGGGCAACTGGTGAGCCGCGAAGAATTGACGAAGAAGTTGTGGCCAGCGGGAACGTTCGTGGATTTCGATCAGAGCTTGAACAAAGCGATGGCTCGATTACGGGAGACACTCGGCGACAACGCCGAGCAGCCAATTTTCATCGAGACCCTTCCTCGTCGTGGCTATCGTTTCATTGGCGTAGTCCAAAAGTCTGACACGAATGCGCCTAGCGCCGAAGACGAAAAGGTAAAGCATGCCCGGGGGGAGGCGATCTGGATTGCAGCCGGAGTCGCGTTGTTTGTTTGCGCCGTATTTTTGTTCTGGCGAACTCGCCGCCATCAGGGCGACGCGTCATTGCCGCCTCTGGAGGTGACGCCCTTCATCGCTCTGCATGGCTTCCAAGGCTATCCTGCATTCTCGCCCGATGGTAATCAAATCGCCTTCACTCGTTATGAGGGCAAGGATGCGGCAATCTACACCGCTCTGATCGGTGGCGGCACTCCGCTGCGACTCACCACCGAATCCGGCGTGTGCTGTCCTACATGGTTTCCGGACGGACGGCGGATTGCATTCATGCGGTTCTCAAAAAATGGGCTCAGCATCAATGTGATTTCGGCACTTGGAGGCGCCGAGAAAATTCTCTACACATCGCAGTTCGCGGAGCAGGCGGGATTTCCAGGACGAATGTGTGATCACATGGATTTGTCTCCGGATGGGAAATGGCTGGCTTTCGGCGGAGCGAACGATGTGAGTTACCAACGGATTTCCTTGCTTTCCCTTGACGATCTAAAAGTAAAGTCGCTGACTTTACCGAAAATGCCGGACTATGACTGTGAACCGGCTTTCTCGCCGGATGGCGGAAGCATTGCCTTTGAGCGAGGAAGCGGTGCCGGAATGGGTAGGGACCTTTTTGTCATCTCCGTTACCGGCGGTGAGCCTCGGCGTCTTACCTTCGAAAACGCCTGGGGCGGGGTTCCCGTTTGGACTCAGGACGGAAGCGAAATTATTTTTCCATCTTCCCGGGGAGGCTTGCTCAACTTGTGGCGCATTTCTGCAAACGGAGGATCGACGCAGCCGGTTGCAGGGATCGGGCCTGTAGCTTTCGCACCCTCAATTCCGCGCCGCGGTAATCTGCTGGCCTATGTACACCCCAACTCTAACGACAGTATTTGGCAGATTCTGTTGAGCGACGAAACGCGTCCTGCCAGTGCTGCAACGCGTTTGATTACATCCAGGGGACGCCTGAATTGGCGGCCCAGCTTCTCGCCCGACGGGAAAAAAGTTGTATTTGAGTCCGATCGCCTGGGATATTCCGATATCTGGTATTGCAACAGCGACGGGACCAATTGCATTCAATTGACTTCCTTGCACGGCACGGCAGGAACCGCGCGCTGGTCGCCGGACGGACATCACGTTGTATTCGAAGTGCAGTTACAACACTTCTATGAGATTTACGTGATTGATCTGCCCGATGGCCAGCCTCGTCGTCTACCCACCTTCCCTGAGTCGGACAACGGGGCGCCCAACTGGTCGCGTGATGGAAAATGGATTTATTTTTATTCCACCGATGAAAAGGGACTCTTTCAGTTATGGAAAGTTCCCTTCGAAGGTGGACCGCCGGTGCGAGTAACGAGGGACGGCGGGATCTATGCGATCGAGTCCGAGGATGGACGCTTTCTTTACTATACGAAATATCCTTCCGGCATATGGAAGATGCCTCTTAACGGTGGCAAAGAAGAGCGTGTTTTGGATCAAGCCGTAGGCTGGCCCAATTGGGCAGTCTCACGCCGGGGCATCTATTTTCTTTCCCAGAAGCATGAAAAAGGGAGAATCGAATTCTTCGACTTCGCGACACACAAAAGAACTCTAATCGCTGATGTGGATAGGCCGTCGATGGGTCTGGCTTTGTCTCCCGATGAGAGGTCCCTCCTGTACAGCCGAAACGAGTTTGAAGATTACGAGATCATGTTGGTAAGAAACTTCCACTGAGGCTGGACACTCCACTGGAACTGAGGGATTCTCGGGGACCATCCTTTTCCCTCCCCTCGGTGTTTGACCCTTGCGCACGCGAGACCTTAAACTTAGATGTATTCCGCCTATTTCTTGAATTGAGCCGTCGGGAAGCTCGGGTGCCGGGGCCATCCTGCAGGAGGAATTCCTGAGTAGTTTCATGGGTTTTGGACTTCGAACGTTTGTAGTAGCCGCGCTTGTGGGGCTTTTCTCATCTTTCTGCGCGGCCGAGAATAACAATCCGATCACGCTGGACACCAGCGAGACGCTGTTTGCCGTGCTTACGGCGATGAACTCGTGTGGGTATGACACCGCATTGAACTCGTCGGACGCACAGCGGCTGAATATCCGCGCCGAAGTCACGAGAAACCTTAGAGATTCAGAAGAGGGACTGGCTGCGCTCACGTCGATATGCGACTGGTATCAGCAACATAAGGGAAGAGATCCGGAGCACGACTTGTCGCAGTTCGTTTCGTTGGCGCTGTATTTGAATGGGCCGCCGCAGTTCATGCCGCGGGTGAAAGAGGACGAGATGCCCCCCGATGCGGAGCGGATTGCGGGATTTGGAGCACTGCTCGAGAAGTTCTACGACAAGGCAAATCTGCATTCGATCTGGGAGGCGCATCGCGCGAACTATGCGTCGCTGGTCGCGCGATATCACGATCCGCTGGCGAAGATGGTTTTCGACACCGATATTTACCTGAAGCTGCAATCAGGCGGGTATCTGGGGCGGACGTTCACGATCCTGCTGGATTTCATGGGGGATCCGAGCGAGGCGAATGCGCGGAATTACGGCAGGGACTATTACGTTGTCGTCTTCCCTTCTCCGGACCCGAATGCGAGCCAGCCACTGAAGATGGAGCAGATCCGGCATACGTATCTGCATTACTTGCTCGATCCGATGGCGGAGAAGCATTTTTCCCACGTGAAGCGGCTGGAGCCGCTGCTGCAGTCGGTGAAACGAGCGCCGCTAGAAGAGAATTTCAAGACAGACATTTCCTTGCTCGTGACGGAATGCCTGGTGCGAGCGGTGGAAATTCGCACGATGGGCAGCAAGGAGACTGCCGAGGCGATGCGGGTGCAAGCGGCGGACGATGCGGTGAAACAGGGATACATCCTGACACGGTATTTCTATAACTCGCTGCTGGCATTTGAGAAAGATCCCGCGGGATTGCGTACGGCGTATTCAGACATTCTGGATGCGATCGATGTGGGTCAGCAGCGGAAGGCGGCGAATGAGATCCAGTTTGCGCAGAACTCGGCGCCGGAACTGGTGCAACTTTCGCGACTGGAAGACCGGCGGATGCTAGTGACGGCCGAACAACGGCTGGCGGCGGGCGATCCGAAGGGAGCACAGGAGTTGGCGCAGCAGGCGCTGGACAAGAAGATCGGCGATGAAGGACGAGCACGATTCATCCTGGCGCAGGTAGCCGTGGCCAACAGAAATCGCGAAGGAGCGGCAGAGAATTTTCAGAAAGCAATTCAGGCGACGAAAGATCCCAAGGTACTGGCCTGGTCGCACGTTTATCTGGGACGAATTTTGGATATGAAGGAAGACCGGCAGGGTGCGATGAATGAATATCGCGCGGCGATCATGGTTGCTACCGATTTGCCGGAAGTCAAGGCAGCCGCGGAGAAGGGCTTGCAGCAGGCCTATGAGCCTCCGGCGAAGCCGCAATGAGGCGCGAGTTTCGAGTCGTGAAGCCCGAGAAAACCCTGCCGCTGAGGTCAACTCAAGGGCAAGCTGCGATAGAATGCTGCGTTAACAAGATTCCACAGAATCAATGACATTCGTTGGTCGAGGAGAACGCATGAAGCGTATAGCGATCGCTGCGGTCGTGTTGTCGGTTTGCGTATTGGCTTTCGGTCAGGACAAGACCAAGCAGCAAGGAACAGCGGCTGGACAGACACCGGCGGGACAGGCTGCAGCACCGGCGGGAAAGCGTCCACCGCAGGCAAAGACGCAGCCGGAGTTTGAAGCGTACAAAGCAGCGATCGCACTGACGGATGCGGCGGCGCAGGAAAAAGCTGCTGATGATTTTGCGGCGAAGTTTCCGGACAGTGAACTGCGTGTCGTGCTCTACAAAGCTGCGATGCAGAAATATGGAAATACCGGAAATCCGGACAAGATGCTGGAGTTGGGGCAGAAGGCGTTGACGTTTGATCCGGATGATCCTGAGGCGCTTGTCGGCGTTGCGCAAGTCTTGACGGAGCGGACGAAAGATACCTCTCTGGACAAGGATCAGCGGCTGGCTGAGGCGAAGAAAGATGCTGAACGCGCGCTGGTGACGGTTGATACAGACGTGCCGACCGCGGGATATCCTGCAGAGCGGATCGATATGTTCAAGAGATTTGTGAAGTCTGAGGCGTATGCGATTTTAGGAACACTGGCGGCGAATGCGGAAAACTATCCGGAGGCGGAAACACAACTGAAGAAGTCGATCGAGGTGTTTCCCGAGCAGGTGGATCCGGTTGCAGTGCTGCGGTTGGCCATCGCGCTCGATAAACAGAACAAGACAGCGGACGCTTTGAAGTATGCCAATCAGGCGGTGGACCTCACGAAAGACCAGCCCGACGGGCCAGCGGGAAAGGCAGCCCGGGCAGAGCAGGATCGATTGAAAGCCCTGAGCAGCGGTACAGCACCGGGTCAGACTGCGACACCGGCGAAGAACTGAGTTCGAAGTAGTTACAAGAATTCGTGTTGGTGACAACAAAAGGCGAGCTCCGCTCGCCGGACAGCCGAAGGCGGTTGTCCCCACATGGGTGTTGCCTACCCGACCCGGCTATTACTCCCCACATATGAAGGAACGGGAAATTACGGCGCTGGAAGAAGGGCTGGGATATCACTTTCGGCGGCGAGCCGTCATTGAACAGGCGGTCACTCACAGTTCACAGGCGCGTGAATTAGAGGCCCAGCAGGCGGGTGAGAGCAAGTACAAGGTTCGCGACAACGAACAGCTCGAGTTCCTCGGCGATGCGGTTTTAGCCCTGGTCACCAGCGAGGAATTGTTTCAGCGGTTTCCTCATTTTCGAGAAGGGGAGCTTTCGAAACTTCGAGCGCACCTGGTAAGCGAAAGGCATCTAATCCAAGTGGCACAACAGCTTGAGTTGGGTCACTATCTGCGGCTGGGGCGCGGCGAGGAAAAGAGTGGAGGCCGCGGAAAAACCGCCTTGCTGGTCGATGCGCTGGAAGCGATACTGGCGGCTATCTATCTGGATGGTGGGCTGGAAGTCGCACGGGAATTTGTTTTGCGGAACGTGATTGCTCCGGAACTGGAGCGGATGGAGCGTGGCGGCGGGTCGCTTCCGATCACCGATTTCAAGTCGGCGCTGCAGGAGGCGGTGCAAAGTTTAGGGTTCCCGCAGCCCGTGTATGCTCTGGTGGAGGAAGCGGGTCCGGAGCACAGCAAGACCTTCACTGTGGAGGCACGATTGAACACCCGTGAAGGCAAACAGCCGGAGTTTGTCGGGCGTGCAAAAGGCTCGACAAAGAAAACCGCCGAGCAGGACGCGGCGCGTCAATTGCTGACATACCTGGCTTCCCGTCCGAAGGGATCGGAAACGAAAGCAGCACGTTAACAACAAGCAGTAGATAATAATTAGAGTTCATGGATTCTTCGAACCAGCCCACCGTCTCTGCGCCAGAGCCTATCGCCACGCCAAGCCAGGTGTGCCCACCAGCGGAGGCTGATTCGCCGAATGGCTCTGGGAAGATGCCGAATCCCACTCCAACAACTGGTATTACTGAGTCTGCACAAAGTGCTACGCCCCGGCGGCGAGTGGTTAGCGACTTTGGCGGCGATCTGATCAGCTCGATGCAATCACTGGCCGGAACCGTCGTGATCGCAATTTTCGTGATCACATTCATCGTACAGGCATTCCAGATCCCCTCTGAATCGATGGAGAACACACTGCTGGTGGGCGATTACCTGCTGGTGAACAAACTGTGCTATGGCGGGACGGGACTGGGCGATCACCTGATGCCGTATCAGAAGATCGCGCGTCAGGACATCATTGTGTTTCATTACCCGGTGGATCCCCGGCAGCATTTCGTGAAGCGCGTAATCGGCATCCCAGGCGACCGGATTAAGCTGGTTAACAAGAAGGTCTATGTTGACGGTACTCCACTGGATGAGCCGTATGTGCGGTTCATTGAGCCTCCAAACAACGTATTTCGGGATGACTTTCCGCGAGTGGATGTTCCGGCATATGGACTCGAGGGAAAGTGGTGGCTGCAGATGCGAAAGCTTGTCGAAGATGGCGAACTCATTGTTCCCGAAGGAAATTACTTCGTGATGGGGGACAATCGGGATGACAGCCAGGACAGCCGATATTGGGGATTTGTTCCGCAGGAAAATATCATTGGAAGGCCGCTGGTGATTTATTGGTCGGTGCGAGAGGGTGGGGATACTCCGTATTCGTCGACGATCGTTGGGCGTTTGCAACACCTCGCATATGCAATGACCCACATGTTCAGCAACACGCGCTGGAGCCGGACCTTGCGGCTGGTACACTGAAGGGGTCCCTGGGGCTAAAGCCCCTCAGAGGTGAGCCGATTACGCGGCCCTGAATGGCCGGTGTTTCACGGAGACGCAGGCCACGGAATGCAGGCATCGATAAGCGGAAAGGGTAGCATCGACACACGGAAAGGCAAGCATCGATAGTGGCGAAGAAGGAAGCGGTTTTAGACAAACACGAAGAAGACAAGAAGGACGAGAAGCCGAAAGAGACGACGGTTGAATTTCTTTCGTCGTTAGCCGCCGTGCTGGTGACAGGCCTCTTCATCATCACTTTCGTGGTCCAGGCGTTCGAAATACCGTCGAGTTCGATGGAGAACACTTTGCTGATCGGCGATCACGTCTTCGTAAACCGAGTTCAGTTCGCTCCTGCCACGAAATGGGTCGGTCCGCTTATTCCATATCGTGATGTGCACTTTCGCGACATCGTGGTGTTTCTATCGCCTGCAGAACCTGGCCTTTATGTTGTGAAGCGGGTCATAGGGCTACCTGGCGACAGGATCCACTTGCGCAACGGGGTGGTCTATCGCAATGGGCAGGCACTCGACGAACCGTACGTCGATCATGACCGAGACACCACCGACCCCTATCGGAATAATTTTCCAGCAGTGCCGCCCACGGATGACCCGAATGTGTCTCCGAGCTGGATGGTCGATTTGCCCAGTTACATTCAGGGCGACGATATCGTAGTTCCTCCCAATCACTATTTCGCGATGGGCGATCACCGCGGCGTGAGTCTAGACAGCCGGTATTGGGGATTCATTCCGAAGGAAAATATCATCGGGCGTCCAATGTTTATTTACTGGTCGTTCGAGACGCCGGATGATCAATACCGCAAGACGGACTGGAGCGACCGGTTGTTATTCCTGGGCAAGGTGATCATCCACTTCTTCGACGAGACACGCTGGAGAAGAACGCTCCAGATCGTGCGATGAAGTCCCTCGAACGTCGAGTGAGGGCGCGGTGAAGGTATCTTCGAAACGGCGATGGATCGCAGGGGCAGTATTGGTACTGCTGCTCCTGTTCCTCATAAGACCAGGGGCCTCGCGACTCAAGTCCCGCATTATTACCTCGATCAGTGCCGGAGTTGGACGTCCGGTTGATATTGGATCGGTGCACGTACGGGCGCTTCCACGCCCGGGATTTGAAATCGAAAATCTAGTGATTTACGACGATCCGCTGTATGGGGCAGAGCCGATGTTGCGGGCCAGTGAAGTGACGGCGGACCTCCGGATTGTTTCGTTACTCAAGGGACGACTCGAGGTGTCCCGGCTCGATCTGACGGAGCCCAGCCTCAATCTCGTGCACCGCGACGGTGCGGGATGGAACCTGCAGGCGTTGTTGGAACGCACCGCACACAATGCAACGGCGCCTACCGGAGCCGCGAGGTCTCTGCCGCGACCGAAATTTCCTTACATTGAAGGATCATCGGCACGGATCAATTTCAAAAGCGGTGCTGAGAAACGCCCCTACGCACTGACGAATGCGGATTTCTCGCTATGGCAGGAGTCTGAGGACACCTGGGGAATCCGTGTGAAAGCTCAACCGTTCCGGACGGATCTGAATTTAACGGACATTGGGCAATTGCAGGTCAGTGGAACGTGGAAACGCGCGCCGAGTTTTCGGGAGACGCCCGTCGAAATCAGCGTGGAGTGGAGCAAAGGGCAATTGGGCCAGCTTACGAAATTCTTTACAGGTATGGACAAGGGCTGGCGCGGCAATGTTCAAGTGGATGCGAGCCTGACGGGCAAGCCCGCGAATTTGAAAATCAGCAGCACCGCTTCGGTGGACGATTTTCGCCGGTTTGATATCACCAGCGGCAAAGCGCTTCGTCTGGCAGCGCACTGCGACGGGGAATATCGTTCAGACAGCTATGGATTTCAGGATGTTGTGTGCGGCGCTCCGATCGGGGAAGGCGGGCTGACGCTGACGGGAGACATCGGACTTCCTGGGAGTGGTCGCTACTCGATATCACTGAAGGCAGAAAATATACCTGCCAACGCGGCGCTAGCTCTGGTAGAGCGTGCAAAGAAGAACATGCCCGACGATTTGGTCGCGGAAGGAACGCTAAAGGGTGCGCTCGAGACCCAACGGAACACTGGATCGGGAAAGCCGTTCCGCCTTCACGGTCAGGGCGAGATTACCAACTTGCGACTCAGCTCGGCAACGACGAAAGCAGACATTGGGCCCTCGACGGTGCCCTTCGAACTGCTCGATGATTCTGTCCAGAAGGGCGCAATGCGAAGGCAGAAGAACCGCTTGGGCCTGGTATTTCCGAAAGAACCACACCTTGAAATTGGTCCAATGCAGTTGAGCCAAGCGCACAGTGGTGGACTGAGCGCTGAGGGATGGTTGACTCGAAGCAGCTATAACCTCTCCCTTGCGGGCGAGGGCGATATCGTGAGGGTGCTGCGACTGGCGCGCACCGTCGGGCTTCCAGCGCCAGCGGCGAATCCGGAAGGAAGCGTGCAGCTGGCTTTGCAAGTGGCGGGAGCATGGGTCGGACTTGGCGGGGAACTTGGGACCGGTTTTCCCGCTCCACAAATCACAGGATCGGCCAAACTACGGAATGTGCGAGCCACGGTTCCAGGGGCAGGCGAACCCTTGGATATCTCCAGTGCGGAAATGCAGTTCGCTCCAGACAAAATCCAGGTCAGGAAATTGAATGCGAACGCCCTGGGGGCGGTCTGGGCCGGATCGCTGGAGATGCCGCGCGGGTGCGGGACCCCGGACGCATGCGACGTTCACTTTTCTCTCAACACGCAGGAATTTGCCCTTGCACGACTTACCGAATGGATCCATGGGCAAGCGAAGTCGCGTCCGTGGTATCGAGTTTTGGAACCGAGCAGCAAATCGGGGCTCACGTTTTTGCGCCGCCTGCACGGTTCGGGACAGGTGACTGCGAACCGATTCGTACTTCACGGTATCGTTGCGAATAGCGTGTCCGCAAGAGTCACCATGGATTCTGGAAAGCTGCAGCTCACTGCGCTTGACGCCGATCTTCTGAATGGAAAGCATCAGGGAAGCTGGCAGCTGGACTTCAGCAGCGCGCCTTCAGTATGCGATGGAACTGGGACACTCAGCGGTATATCGCTGGCGAAACTTTCCGTCGACCTGGGCAGCGATTGGGCAACGGGAACAGGGAGCGGCTCTTACGAGATTAAAGGTCCTTGTTCAGGAGAGTTCTGGCAATCGGCAGAAGGCAAGCTTCAGGCAGAAATGAAGAACGGTATGCTGCCGCACTTGCGGATCGGCGATGATCCTGAGCCTCTGGCGATTACTCACTTGAGCGGCGACGTTCGGCTGCATTCCGGCACGTTTGAGCTGAGATCTGCGAAGCTCATCTCGCCTACAGCAACTTACGACCTGAGTGGGACCGTGACGCTGGAACGCGACATAGATGTGAAAATGGTACGCGCACCCGCCGATGCGGCGCACAGTGGATATTCCGTTACTGGTACGCTTTCGCAGCCACACGTATCCCCGTTATCGAATACCGAGCAGGCCAAGCTGAAACCTCTAGCTTCGAAATAGCTCCTACGGTGTGTAGCCGGGACCGCGCAGAACCTTGCCGGGACGAGCCCCCGTCATCTTGCCTTGGTCGATCACAGGTACGCCGTTCACCAAGACGTATTGCATTCCTTCTGACAATTGATTGGGATTATCGAAAGTGGCGCGGTCACGGACCGTCGCGGGATCGAAGATAACAACGTCGGCCCACATGCTGGCCTTCAGCACTCCACGATCCGTAAGGCGCATCCGCTGTGCTGGCAATGCGGAAAACTTGCGGATGGCGTCCTCGAGGCTGAGCGCTTTGTCTTCGCGAACGTATTTGCCCAGGATTCGCGGGAATGTGCCGTACGCGCGAGGATGAGGATGCGCCTCACCGAGAATTCCTTCGGGCGACGTACCTTCCGAGTCGTTGTCGACTGAGACCCAAGGCTGCTGGAGCGCGAGTGTGACGTCAGGCTGCGACATGCCGAAGACTGCGACACCTATGCCGGGATCCTCGATCAGCAGATCGCAAAGGGCGTCGATGGGATCCTTGTTCGAAGATTTTGCGATTTCTGAAAGGCGCTTGCCTTGGAGCGGCAGCAGCTTGGGATTCTGGACAGCTCCGATCATGATCGCGTCGGGGCCGGAAATCTCCTGCCATTCGTTGTCCCAATCTTTGGTGGCAGCAAGCATGTCTTTGCGGATACGAGCGCGGGTTGCGGGATCTTTGAGGCGCTCGATAAGCTTTGCTGTTCCACCGTCATGGGCCCAGGGCGGAATGAATGCAGAAAAATCGTTGAACCACGCAGTATAGGCGTAGGTGTCGGCGCTGACGTCAGCACCGGAGGCACGGGCAGCGTTGATCTTGGCGACAACTTCGGGCATGCGTCCCCAGTTGGTTTTGCCAGCGACTTTCAGATGCCAGATTTCTACCGGGATGTGCGCTTCGCGTCCGATGCGGAGGGTTTCATCGATAGATTCCATGATGGCATCGCCTTCGCTGCGCATGTGCGTGGCGTAGATGCCGCCAAATTTGGAGGCCTCGCTCGCGAGCGCAATCAGTTCATCTGTTTTGGCGTAGGGCGCGGGAGCGTATTCGAGAGAAGTAGAAACGCCCACCGCTCCGTCCCTCATTGCGTCTCGCACGAGCGACTTCATTTGATCGAGTTGTGCGGGAGTGGGCTGAACATCATTGTCGCCAAGCACAACGCGGCGGACCTGGGTTGCGCCGACGTAATCGGCGACATTGATTCCGATTCCCTGCTTTTCAAGCCGCGCGAAATATTGGCGGAGAGTTCTCCAATCTGGGGTGATCTTGTAATGGTCGTAGCCTCCTCGATCAGATTGGATGATGGCGTCATTGAGCGGCGCGATGGAGCTGCCTTCACCAGTAATTTCCGAGGTGATGCCTTGATAAATTTTTGACGGGAGGCGTGGATCGACCAGGATGGTCAGCTCGGATTGACCGAGCATGTCGATGAATCCCGGCGCGACAACTTTACCGGCAGCATCGATGGTGCGCTTGCGTGCGCTGGTCGAGAGATTCCCGATGGCGGCGATCTTGCCGTCGCGAATGCCGATATCACCGGAGTACCACGGGGAGCCGGTGCCATCGATGATGTGGCCATTGGTGATGACAATGTCGAATTCGGTAGGAGGGTTCTGCGCTAGGGAAATTGGAGGCAGAAGAAAGGCGATCAGGACTAATGAGAGCACGTTTTGTTTCAACATTTTGGTTCCATCTCCCTGTTGAGAGTAGCGGGCGGGGCGCCCGCTCCACATGACCACGCACAGACGCTACCTTCTTACCGCAGTTCCAATCAAGACCCAGACTGCCAGAGCGGACCACTCGTACCGTGTAAATGAACCGGGGACTGCGGGCACAATCTTCATCAGGATCATGGCCAGTGAGACTGTAAACCCGAAGACTGCGATTGCGTTTTCGGACGCCGAGAGACCGATAATGTTCTTCCTCGTCCTCGAGATCGCCAGACACGCCACGCAGGTGGCTGCCCATCCGATGGCACATGCGACCGAGCCGACTTCAGATACGGGAACCAGAATCGCATCTCCGAGGAGCATACATATTGCCGTAGCGAGACCGACGCAAACCACGGCGATCGACGGAGTTTGAAATGTGCGGTGTACAGTGCCGGCATGAGGCGCGATCATGCCTCGACGTCCCATGGCGAAAATGAGGCGGCTGGCAGCAACGAAGTTTCCGTTAAAGCACTTGACCAGCGAGAGCAATGCTGCGGCCAGGATGATGTCAACGATCCAACGCGAGCCTACTGCTCGCTGGAAGGCTACGGCGGTCATAAACTTTTCACCAATCAGACTCTTCCACGGAGCGACAAATGCGACCGCAGCAACGATGCTGGTGTAGAAGAGAATTCCAATGACGACCGCCATCCAAATTGCACGATAAAACCCACCTGCGCGGAATTCTGGTCCGGCTTCTTCGGCAGCTTTGCCGACCGATTCGAATCCGGTCATGAAATATGGAACGATTTGAACCACAAGAATGATCGAGACGAAGCTCGTATGTGTGAACAGAGGTGGAAAATTTGCGGCGGAACCGCGAGTCACGCCGACGAGCACAAAGATGACGAATAGAGCGAGCGTGCCGAAGGAGGTCCAGTTTTGGAAAGTGGCGCTGAGACGGACTCCCCGATAATTCAAGATCGTGAGCAACGCGGTCAGGGCCAAGCCAACGGCAAGATGAGGAAGATATACCGGGCGTCCGGCGATGCGATAGAGTTCGAGAGAGTCCAGGCTGGGCAAGATATAGGCTGCGATTCGACCGATGGCCACGGCTTCCCACGGACAGACGATGAAGTAGGCGAGGGTCATCATCCATCCTGTGGCGAAGCTGATCTGGCGCGGGAAGACGGCTGAGGTATAGGCAATTTCGCCGGCGGCGTCGGGCATAGCGATGACGAGTTTGCCGTAGACCCATCCGATAGGGAGAAGCAGTGCGCCACCGATGGCGAAACCGAGGACCGCGCCGAGAGCGCCGCCGCGAGTGAGCCAGTCGTCCATGATGACGAGCCAGCCGACGCCGACCATCGTGCCCCATCCGAGAGTGAAATAGTCGATGGTGCGGAGCTTGCGGGCGAGGTTGGTCACTGGATCCAGGACTGATTGATCGGGCGGCGCGAATTATAACATCGGCTTCCGGCTTCGGGCTTCAGC
The DNA here is from genome assembly GCA_035500795.1 of Candidatus Eiseniibacteriota bacterium. Lineage (GTDB taxonomy): Bacteria > Acidobacteriota > Terriglobia > Terriglobales > Acidobacteriaceae > Sulfotelmatobacter. Next base: position 22,086 of record DATJWZ010000235.1, read on the forward strand.
CTTTCGGCTTCCGGGGGCCCTTGGATAACGGCCAAAGCCATCGTCCAAAAGCGCTGTTTCGCATGGTAGTATCGAGGTTCAGCCCTGCATGCGACTTTATACTGCTGATTGCACCCGATGACGGTGCGTTCTGTCCCAGAGGCTGTGGCCACAGGCTTCCTAGCGAATGAATCCTCCATCGAAAACCCGCAAATGCGTGCTCAGTGGTATGCGCCCGACTGGAAAGCTGCACCTGGGAAACTTCGTGGGGGCCTTGCAGAACTGGGTTGGGATGCAGGACAAGTACGAATGCTACTTCTGCGTAGTGGATTGGCATGCGCTGACGACCGACTATGCCGACACGTCAAAGGTGAAAGAAAATTCGCTGGAAGTTGCGTTTGATTGGCTGGCGGCGGGGCTCGATCCGGAGAAGTCGGTGATCTTCATGCAATCGCATGTGCCGGCGCATGCGGAATTGCACCTGCTGCTCTCGATGATTACGCCGCTGGGATGGCTGGAACGCGTTCCGACGTATAAGGAACAGCGCGACAACATCCGGGATAAGGATTTGGGGACTTACGGGTTCCTGGGATATCCGTTGCTGCAGGCGGCGGACATCCTGGTCTACAAGGCGGATGCAGTGCCTGTGGGTGAGGATCAAGTGGCGCACATTGAAATTACGCGCGAAATTGCGCGGCGGTTCAACGGCTTCTACGGCGAGGTTTTCCCGGAGCCTCAAACTTTGCTCACGCCTGCTGCAAAACTGCCTGGCACTGATGGACGCAAGATGTCCAAGTCATACGGGAACACGATTCAGCTCGCGGATCCCGAGCCGGTGATCCGGCAGAAGTTGAAGACAATGGTGACCGATCCAGCGCGGGTGCGGCGGAGTGATCCGGGAAATCCGGATGTGTGTCCGGTAGGCGACCTGCACAAGATTTTCAGCAGCAAAGAAACGATTGCGAAAGTGGACGCTGGTTGCCGGTCAGCGGGAATCGGGTGCATCGAGTGCAAGTCGTGGGCAGCGGACGCCTTGGTGCAGTTGCTGAATCCGATGCAAGAGCGCAGAAAGAAATTTGAGGCGAATCCACGGCTGGCGTGGGATATTCTGGAGGCAGGTTCGGAACGGGCGCGTAAAACGACCGGAGAGACAATGAAGGACGTGCGCGCATCGATGGGAATGTCGCTGGAATACGAGGAGCCGAAATCTTAACGCTGAGATTGCCACTTCTCGCGCAAACAGCGCGCGAGAAATGGGGCACCCATAGTTGATGACTGACGAATCAAAAACGGTTTCTGCGACTGAGGCGGGCACCCCCTCGGTTGTTGTCGCTCAAACACCCTCTGCGAAGAAGGATGGCTCAAAAAGAGAAGAGAGCGACTTCCCTTTTTCTGTGGCGGTGTTGGACGTCTATGAGGGGCCGCTTGACCTGCTGCTGGACTTGATCCGCAAGCAGGATATTGATATCTACGACATTCCGATTGCGAAGATCACGGCGCAGTATCTGGCATACGTTGAAAAGATTCGCGAACTCGATGTGAACGTGGCGGCCGAGTTCATCTACATGGCGGCCGTGCTGATTCATATCAAGTCGAAGATGCTGTTGCCGAAAGATCCGATGGCGACGGCGGAGGAGCAGGAAGATCCGCGGACCGAGTTAGTCAATCGGCTGCTCGAGCATGAGAAGTTCAAATCCGCCGCGCAGATGTTGCTCCAGAAACAACAGATTGAAGATGCGGTGCTGACGAATCCCTCACTCAAGGAATTCATCGACGCGGAAGGGACTGAGCCGGAGATTGCGGCCGACGTTATCGATCTGGTGAAGACGTTCCAGCAGATTCTGGAACGGGTGCGGACGCGTCCTATATTGAACGTGGATGAAGAGGCGGTCACCGTCGGACAGATGATTGATTATCTGCGGCGGCGGTTGTCGCTGGAGAATCGTCCGATTCGACTGAAGCAAGTTCTAACGAGAGTGCAGTCGCGGCAGGCGCTGGTCTGCATGTTTCTGGCATTGCTGGAACTCGTGCGGTTGCAGGCGATCCAGGTGCGGCAGGAAAAACTGTTTGGAGAGATTGCGATCCGCAAGCATACTCACTTTGAAGAAGTGATGAATGAGAAGGCGGCGGTAAGGGACGACTGGCGATAAGCTGGACGCATCCGAGGGCGGGACGCCGGCGATACAAGGAATGTCACTAAAAGCACAACTCGAAGCAATTATTTACGCGACGGAGACGCCGATCACGTTAGAGCAAATGGCGGCGCTTGTGAAAGAGTCGATCGTTGCGGAGGGAGTGTCGGACGAGGCGGAGATCAAGTCGCGCGTGCGATCGACCCTGCAGGAACTCGTCGGAGCTTATGATTCGGCTGATCACGGGATTGAGATTCGCGAAGTGGCTGGTGGGTATCGGATGTCCACCAAGCCGGAACAGCATGAAGTGGTGCGCTCGTTCGCGAAGAGTCTGAAGCCGCCGATCCGCCTGTCTCTGCCAGCGCTGGAGACGTTGGCTGTTATCGCGTACAAGCAACCCGTCACCGTTCCCGAGATTAATGACATTCGCGGCGTTGATTCCGGCGGCGTGATTGGGACACTTCTTGAACGGAAACTGATTACGACTGCGGGGCGAAAGCAAGTAATTGGGCGACCGATTCTGTATAAGACGACGAAGGAATTCCTGATGCGGTTTGGGCTGAAGGATGTGAATGAATTGCCCAGCATGGAAGAGTTCGAGAAGTTGGTCGCGGAGTCATTCCAGGCGGAGTTGATTCCGGCGGAGAGTACGAGTCCAGCGGTCAGTGAAGCGTCCACGCCCGAAGAGACGAACGTTTCGCTTGAGGCGGAGGGTTCGAGTGAGAGCGTGCCCGAGGCGGAGAAAGCGGGCTAGGCCGCGCAGGGGCTAAAGCCCTTAACAATTCGGACCTCTGACGCGGCGCTAAGGCGCCGCTCTTCCACGGTGATTTCAACCGGGTCTCGCGTTATTGAAGACGGCACTTTCCGGGGTGATCGCAAAGGACTGTTTTACGCCACTATTTACATATGCCTCTTGAACGGCTCCAGAAAATCATTGCAGCGGCGGGGGTTGCTTCCCGTCGGAAGGCCGAGGAACTCATCACGTCTGGACAGGTTCAAGTGAACGGCAAAGTTATCACCGAACTTGGAAGCAAGGCCGATCCTGAAGTTGATCATGTGCGTGTCAATGGCAAGCTGCTGCAGGGCGAGCAGCGCCATACCTACCTTCTTCTGAACAAGCCAAAAGGATTCGTGACGACGGTGAGCGATCCGGAGAAGAGACCGACGGTCATGGATCTTGTCAAAGGAGTGAAGGGCCGCGTCTATCCTGTCGGACGATTGGACTATGCGAGTGAAGGCCTGCTGTTGATGACGAATGACGGGGAGTTGGCCAACCGTTTGATGAAAGCCGCCTCCCACGTCGCGAAGACATACCTGGTAAAAGTGGCGGGAACTCCGAAAGAAGAGGCCATTGCGAAATTGCGCTCCGGCGTATCGATCGCGACCGATGACGGGAAGCGCGTGAGAACGTCCCCTGCGGCGGTGAAGATCATCAAAGAGGCGGCAAACCCTTGGTATGAGATTACGCTGATCGAAGGCAGGAATCGACAGCTTCGGCGCATGTTTGAAGCGGTGGGACATCACGTGGAGAAAATCAAGCGGGTGAAATTTGGACCACTCACGCTTGATGTTCCTCCAGGAGAATTCCGATCGTTGACGCTGAAAGAGATTGAGCGGTTGAAATCAGCGACGCGCAGCGGGAAGAGGTCCGCTGATAAAAGATCTGCATGAGCCGTTTTTTCGATATCGTTTCACGGCAAGTGCGGGAAGGCGGCGGCTATGTTCCGAGTCCGCCGTCGAGGCCAGCCACCATTCAGCGGCAAGTCATCAAGCTCGACTCTAATGAAAATCCACTTGGGCCCTCGTTTCGAGCGACGGAAGCCATGCGAATGGCGCTGGCATCCAGCAGCGCTTATCCAGATGATGACGGCACACAACTCCGCAACAAGCTTGCCGAGTTGCACGGCTTAGGGGTAGAGCAGGTCCTGATCACCGCCGGATCCACCGGAATGCTGGCTTTGCTTTGCCAAACCTTATTGACGCCCGGCTTGAATGCGGTGACCAGCGAGCGCTCGTTCATTGTGTATTCGATGGCCACGCGCGCGGCAGGAGCGGAGTTGATTGAAGCTCCGATGCGCGAGTACGGAATCGATCTCGGCGCGATTTTGCAAGCCATCAATGAAGACACGCGCATCATTTTTCTGGCGAATCCGAACAATCCAACGGGAACAATGCTAAATGTGGACGCTCTGGATCATTTTCTCGAAGATGTGCCCGCCCATGTGGTGGTTGTGCTTGACGAAGCGTATTACGAGTTCGCGGCGGATTTCGCGGCGCGCCGCAAGGTGGAATACTCCCGCTCACGGGAATATCTGCAACGAGGCGCCAGCGTAGTCGTAACGCGAACTTTTTCCAAGGTACACGGATTGGCGGGGCTAAGGATCGGGTACGGTCTTGGTCCGGCAGAGTTGTTGAGTTACTGCGCGCGCATGCGGAGTACGTTTTCCGTCGCTTCCCTGGCCCAGGTCGCGGCCCTCGCCGCGCTTGATGACGCGAAGCATGTGGGGCGCACTATCGCAAATAATGCCGAACAGGCCCAGATTGTGGGAGTGGTTCTCTCTGAGATGGGATTCACGGTTGTTCCGACCTGGGCGAATTTTCTGTGCTGTGACTTGGGGCGCGACACGTCGCCGGTTGCGGAGCAATTGCGGGCGGAAGGGATCAGCGTGCGGCCTCTGGGTGGATGGGGATTGCCGACATGTTTGCGGGTGAGTATCGGGACGGCGGGACAGAATCACGCGTTTCTGAATGCAATGACTAGAGTGTTGAGTTCGAGCAGCGGCTAAAGCCGCCATCAGTTTGCAGAATTCTACGGCACGGCTGAAGCCGTGCCCTGTTACGAATCCTCTTCGACCACGGGTGCAACAAACCTACCGCATGAGTGGCACTCGCGCTGCGCCGTATAGGCCAGCGTCGCTTCCGAGCAGAGCCTGTGTGATGATCGTTTTCTTCTTCGTATAATTTGCGATCTGAGCCGATGCTCCCTCTTTCTTTGCCGTGGGATCCTCCGGGGCCGAGGCCGCGTAAACCAACGAACGTTCGCGGAGTTCCGCAAACATTTTGGGGGCGAAGGCGTCCCACGCGCTGACTACGCCTCCACCAATAACGAACATCTCCAGATCGAGGACGTTCACGAGGTCCGCTAGCAGAATTCCCATTACTTCCCCGAAGCGGTGGAAGATGTGCTGGGCATCGGGATCTCCCTGAATGGCGAGATTGTAAACGGATCGCGCGCTGAACTCGGGATCGGAATTGAAAGCCTTGGTGAGCCCGGGAGCCTTGCCACTCTCAACCGCTTCACGCGCCATGCGGACAACTGCCGAGGCGGAGGCGTATCGCTCCGAACATCCACGATTTCCGCAGCCACAAAGCACTCCTTGGGGCTCGACGGTGATATGGCCGAATTCTCCGGCCATGCCGCTCATTCCGTAAAAAATCTTGCCATTGAGAATAATTGCGCCGCCAATTCCGGTACCGAGGGTGAGCATGGCCATATTCTCGACATCGCGGCCGGCGCCCATCCATTTCTCTCCCAGCGCGGCGACGTTGGCATCGTTGTCGAGATAGATATGCGTCTGGAGCCGCTTTTCGATGACCTCACGCACGGGATAATCCGTCCATCCGGGAAGGTTGGCGGACTTTCGCATAATTCCTGCTGGAACGTCGATGATACCTGGCACTCCTATGCCGGCGCCTACGAAAGTTCCGGTGCTGCGGTATTTGTCGGTGAGGCTATGAATGGCATCGCACATTTCGCCAATCACATAATCGCGGCCCATGGCGACTTTCACGCCGAGGGTGATTTTTTCGAGAAGCTGTCCGTCTGTCGTAATCGCGGCAACACGCAAGTTGGTGCCGCCCATATCAACGCCAATTGTGTAATCAGGCATAACCGAAGAGAGTATCAGAATGCGGGGTGATTGGCAGTGAGTAGCAATCGCCGGACCGTGATGTAGGCCGGGACAGCAGATTCCTCCGTCTTCGCTGCGCGACTCGTCGGAATGACAAGACATTGCTTGCTTCGGCAGCTTTTCAGGCGGACAACCCTTTGGTCCCGGAGTGCTAACATAAATGGTCTTGCTGATCTCGTGATAGAAGGTGTCTCCATGTCCGAAACTATTCTGCAGACCCAGGCTCCAAATCCGCTGACCACGCTGGCTGAGGATGAGGTTTTGTTCCGCGATAACATCCGGCAATTTGCCGACGAAAAAGTCCGCCCGCTGGTGAAGGAGATGGACGAAAAAGGCGTGTTCGAGAAGGACCTGTTACACGATTTCTTTCAGCTTGGGCTGATGGGAATTGAGATTCCCGAGCAATACGGCGGCGGCGGTGCCAAGTTTTTTGAATCGATCCTGGCAGTGGAGGAGCTATCGCGTGTGGATGCGTCGTCGGGAGTCATTGTCGATGTGCAGAATACGTTGGTCAATAACGCGCTGCTACGCTGGGGAACGGAAGATCAGAAAAAGCGGCTCCTGCCTCGCATGGCATCAGAGATGATTGGCGCTTATGCCCTCAGCGAAGCGGGATCGGGATCGGATGCCTTCGCACTGCAGACTCGGGCGACGCTGAAAGGCTCGGAATACGTTCTGAACGGGCGGAAGCTGTGGATTACGAATGGAAAGGAAGCTGGGCTGTTCATTCTGTTTGCCACACTTGATCCCAGCGCAGGCTACAAGGGCATCACTGCATTTCTGATCGAGAAGGACTTCCCGGGCTTCACGGTCGGGAAGAAGGAAGACAAGTTGGGGATTCGGGCTTCGTCTACCTGTGAACTGATTCTGGAAGATTGCCGGGTGCCCAAAGAGAACGTGCTAGGCGAGCCTGGCAAGGGATACAAGATTGCCATCGAAACGCTGAATGAGGGCCGCATCGGGATTGGGGCCCAAATGATCGGAATCGCGCGCGGCGCATGGGAGTACGCGTCGAAGTATGCGCTGGAGCGTAAGCAGTTCGGCAAGGCGATTGCGGATTTTCAGGGAATCCAGTTCCAGATTGCGCAGATGGCGACCGAGATCGAAGCGGCGCGGCTGATGGTTTACAACTGCGCCCGCATGAAGGATGCCGGAGTGAACTTTGTGAAAGAAGCCGCCATGACGAAGCTGTTTGCGTCGCAAGTGGCCGAGCGTGTGACGTCGCTGGCAATCGAAATCTACGGCGGATATGGCTTTACGAAGGATTATCCGGTCGAGAAATACTGGCGCGACGCCAAGATCGGAAAGATCTACGAGGGCACCTCGAACATGCAGCTGGCGACCATTGCCAAGCTGGTGCTCGGGAAATGATTCGGGTGCTCCGCGGCCCGCGCCACCCTTCTACGACTGTGCCGACAGAACTTTTACCCCCGAGTTCGCTGAGAGCAGCTCCAGAGAGCGCTAAGAATACCCTTCATATGACAACGCCGGTTATGGCGTGAAGTGAATCTCGATCGTCTCTTTGGATTCGGTCCCTGCCTCGTACTTCCATTGCGACACGGCCGATTCTGCGGCACGGACCAGGAGCGGGCTGCCTCCGACTGGTTCCACTTTCTTGACGCTTCCGTTTGGAGCAACCATCGCAACAAGTTTGACGACACCGCCCAAATTCATCCGCCTCGCATCGGCCGGGTATTCAGGTTGTATCCTCCGCACGACTTTTCTTGCTGCATCGTTATTGGATTGTTGGCCTTGGGCCCATGTGGCAGGCCCAAGGCTATAGGAGAGGGCTAGCAACGCAAACGTAATACGGCGCATATACATGATCAGACCTTAGAAACGGGATTATGTTTACTGCGTCTACGAAACTAAGAATTCTAAGAAAACAGGCCTTCGTCAGGAAAGTTACGCCAGTCATTAAGGGTAACTTTGCGTTCGTTACTGTGAACGCCGCGAATGAGTGAGACACATGGGGATGGCCCTGTGGCTCAAACTCTTTTCTAGCAAATGTTCCTTGCTCAATATGTGCAGCGACTTGCACTTCTTTCCCCAAAGGCCGATGCGGCGTACAGTATTAAACAACTTATTCTCAATCGTTTGCGGGATTTCTGGCCAATGGCGGATGGTGTGCACTTGTCAAAGCGCCTGCGTGCCAGAGGCAAAGAGTGGGGTGCAAGTTGACGAACCTGTTCGGGACGATCGAATCGATAGAGATTAAAGAGACGCCGGTGGTTCCAACTCCAGCAAAGAAATATAGCTGGTTGCCGGTTCTGACCGTGCTGTTCATGATCTCCTACGCGATCATGACCATGCTGATTGTGGAGCAGGGTCAGACGATCGAATCGCAGCGCGCGCTCATTCGCGAGCTATTCCGCGACAGTTCAGAGCTTTCTGCAACCAAAATGAGGGCCCAACAGCAAGAAAGAGCTCAGGCTTCCCACTTGGCGCAAAACCCGTCATCCCAGACACCATCAGTACAAGCTCCGTCTACCCAGGCTCAAACGAAACAGGCTCCGTCTACCCAGGTGGAACCGCAACGTCGTGCGCAGAACCAGGCAAGGCCGAAATATCAGGTGCCGTCGAAACCGGCGTCGGATCTTATGGATAAGGCCCGTACGCTGATTACGATCTAACAAAGAAAAAAACGCGGTGAGACCCAGTTCTGTGGCTTAAGCAGCAAAGACTGTAAAAGACGGTAAGAAGACAATGAAGGTTCTGACCCTAGCCTTGTTGTTCAGTCTGCCTGTGAGCACCCTAATGCCACAGAAACCGCTCCGCCAGCCCACGTCACAATTAGCCCGGCACAGCAAGGGTGGACGCTGGTATTTTGCCGCCAGCGGACACGCCGTCTACTGCTATGGTCCGGTGATGACCGTGCCCGGTCCAAACGGCGACCTGCAGCG
>DATJWZ010000236.1:0-6413 GCA_035500795.1 Candidatus Eiseniibacteriota bacterium
TTCGGGTGAGGTCAGCGTTGGGGGGAAGATCTCGCGAGTGGCGCGGACTGGTGTGCGGAAGTTTCGAACGGTGCGGTTTGAGATGGGTGGAGTGGAGTATCAGGGGATTGAGCAGAATCCGGAGAAGCCGAGCCGGTGGGGAAAGCTGGCGCGGGAAGGACATCGGGTGGTGCAGTTTCGGGATTTGGGGTCGGGGAAATATGTGGCGGCGGTGGTGGATGGCAAGGTTACGGAGTATGGACACCGGGGCTGAAGCCCCTTTTTTGCGCCTTGACGCGGCGCTGAAGCGCCGCTCTTGCACGGTTGTGTCAGCGGTCCGGATCAGGCCGAGGTTACCGGAAGTGACGGGAACAACAGATTCCTCCGTCGCCGCTGCGCGACTTGTCGGAATGACAAGTGCTTTTTGGATCGGTCCCCGCGTTTATTTTTCGGTCAGCAGATCGGTGATCTCCTTTTCGAAGACGGAGGCGTCTGTGGCGCCGATGTGTTTCTTGCGGATTTGGCCTTGGCGGTCGATCAGGAAGGCGATGGGGAGGCCGAGGACTCCGCCGTATTGCTCGCCGAGTTTCGCGTTGCCCATGACGACCGGGTAGTTCATTTTGAATTGCTTGGAGAAGGCGGGGACGGGGTCGGGGGAGTCGTCCATGGAGACGCCGATGATTTGGAGTCCTTGCGCGGCGTATTTGTTTTGCAGGTCGACGAAGTGTGGGATCTCGGCGCGGCAAGGTTCGCACCAGGTGGCCCAGAAATCGAGGAGGACGACTTTGCCGCGGTAGTCGGAGAGTTTGAGGGACGGACCTCCGGTGGGTTGTGAGAGATTGAAGTCGGGAGCGGGATGCGGCTGCGTGCTCGATACATGCGGAGTGTGGGTTACGTAGCGATGGGCTGCGTAGATGGCGGCGAGGATGAGGACGATCAGGAGGAATAGCGTTCGTCTATTTTTCATTTGTAGTTCATGCAGTGAAAACCTTTCACCACAGGGACACAGAGGTCCACAGGGAAAGTCAAAGTTCCCGAACCCGAGTGATCGATAGGCAATATCGATCGCCATTTCAGTATAAGAAAAAGTGCGCTCGCTGGGCGGCCCTTCGGCTTTGCTCAGGGCAGGCTTAGGGGCTGTTCCCCACAAACATGGGCGAAAGCGTCCGCCCTTTCACAACCTTATTCGCCTTTAGCTACTGGATAGCCTTTTTGGACCCAATCTGTGCCGAAATTGTTTGGGATGTAGAGGGATTTTGCGTTGGTGAAACCCATGGAGTGGAGGAGGTCGTCGGCGGGTTTCATGTTGGGGCAGTGGGTCCAGGGACAGCATCCGCAGTAGAGCACGATGAATTTGTTGCGCGGGAGGGAGTCGACGCGTGTGCGCAGACGCTGGAGAGCCGAAGGATCGGAGGCGGGTCCGATGTATTCGGAGTTGGGGATGTGGGCCTGGGTGTAGAGGACGTGAGATCCAACGTGGATGAGGAGGGGCTTGTCGGCTTTTGGGGATTGCAAAATTTTGACAAGGTCGTCGGTGGTGATTGTGTGGGAGGTAGCGATTTGGCTGGCCTGGAAGGCGAAAGCGGAGATGGCGAAGGATACGAGTGAGAGGATAAGGAAACGTCGAGTCGCGTTCATGAATTGTTCTCCATCTCTAATCTAGCGTATTGAGATAGGGGATTGGGTGATGGGAATCACTTCTATCAGTTGCAACGTCACTTGAGCCTTGGGAATAAGGACAGGACAGCGGATTGCTCCTGTCTCGCTTCGCTCGCGCGTCGGAATGACAACAGGTTGTTCGAGAGCTGGAAGGAGATTAAGAGCTCTTGTTTCGTGACAATCTTTGTTTACAGCACGTGCGCCGTTCAGGATGACAAACGCTTGATACGACGACGAGCCTTTAAGACCAACACAAGGTCCCTCGACTACGCATCAAATCCGCTTCGCGAAATGGATGCTCCGCTCGGGATGACAATGTTTGGTAGCGGGTGGGGGTGAGGGCTTACGGCGTGGTTTCTGTGATGGTCAGGATTTGATCTGGCTTTATGTTCTTTAGAACCTGCTTGATCCCACTCGGCCAGATTAGTTCGATCGAGTCTATGTTGGTGGTCTGCCCCAGGCCGAAGTGGACTCGTTTGTCGCTGGAGGAGTTGTAGCTGACTGTCGTGCTGGCCTGGTTGTACTGCGTTCCCGCCGATGTGGTGACGCTTACTTTTGTGCCGATGCCGTCGCGGTTGGATTTCACGCCGGCTAATTTCAGGATGAGCCAGTGGTTGTGATCGGGGGAGCGGTTCATCCAGAGTTCTGCGGGACCGTTAAGGACGCTTACGACTGCATCGACCTTCCCATCATTATTTATGTCGCCGAAGGCTGAGCCGCGGTGCGGGGACGGAATCTGGAAGGATGGCCCGGCTTTGGAGCTGACATCTTCGAAAGTGAAACTGCCTTTGTTGCGAAAGACACGGTTGGGCAGTGGGAAGGGGCGGTGCGCTAGTTCTTGGGCGTTGTCGAGAATGTCGGAGTTGCTGGTGAAGAGATCTTTGTAGCCGTCGTTGTCGAAATCGAAGACGCCGACACCCCAAGCTGTTGAGCGGCTGGTGGCGACTGCGAGGCCGGAAGGCGCGGTCATGTCCTGGAATTGTCCGTTGCCGAGATTTTTGTAGAGAGGGAAGCCTTCGCCGAACATGGCGGTTTCGAAGATGTCTGGCTTGCCGTCGTTGTCGACGTCGCGAAAGTCGGCGGCCATGCCGGCGATGGGACTTCCGAAGGCGTTGTAGGCAACTCCGGCGGAGATGGCGACGTTCTTAAATGTACCGTCGCCTTGATTGCGGAACAGGTAATTTTCGAACGTGTCGTTGGCGATGAAGATGTCGGTGAAACCGTCGTTGTCGTAGTCGGCGAAAGCAAGTCCCATTCCTTTACCGATGTATTGCGAGATGTGAGATTGGTCGGAGACGTCAGTGAAAGTTCCGTCGCCGTTGTTGCGGTAGAGAATGTTGGGCGTACCGAGAAATTCGACTGGCGAACAGTAGGCGGGTTGGCCGCCCTGGGCGCAGAGCTTGGCGTTCGAGATTGAGTAGTTCAGGTAGTTGACGACGAAGAGGTCGAGAAGGCCGTCGTTGTTGTAGTCGAACCATCCAGCGGCGATGGACCAGGCTTTTCCGAGTTTGGGGACCATGCCGGCCACGCCGGCTTTCGCGGTGACGTCGGTGAAGGTGCCGTCGCCATTGTTGTGGAAGAGCTGATTGCGGTTTACTCCGGTGACGTAGAGATCGACGAAGCCGTCATTGTCGTAGTCGCCAGCGGCGACTCCCATGGAGTATCCCACGCCCTGGAGTCCGGCTTTTTCGGTGACATCGGTGAAGGTGCCGTCACCGTTGTTGCGGTAGAGGCGGTTCCAGTAGGCGGGGCTGGATTTTTCGAGCGAGGGGATTGCGGCGCCGTTGGTGAAGAAGATATCGAGGAGGCCGTCATTGTTGTAGTCGAAGAGGGCGATGCCGCCGACCATGGTTTCGAAGGTGTAACGCTGAGGGCTGACACTGTTCTTGAGGATGAAATCGATTTTTGAGTTGCGGGTCGTGTTGTCGAATTGGATGGGGGATGCGGCGGTTTTGTTAGCCGGCTTCGCCGGTTGAGCTGTGTGGTGTTGAATCGGAGATTGGGCGACGAGCGCGGAAGAGATCACGAAAATAAGAAGCAGGAACAGCCAGCGGAGGCCGCGATGAGGGATAGGACAGCAGATTCCTCGTCGCGTTGCTCCTCGGAATGACAAAAGATTGTGGGAGGTCAGAGGGAAGTCAAAAGCTCTTGGGTCTGGAGTTCTTGGGTTTGGATTCGTGGCGTAGCTTGGGTTCGGAGAGGGGGACGGGGCAGCAGGTTCCTCGTCGCGTTGCTCCTCGGAATGATGAAAGTTGGGGTTTCGCGTTGTCGTCAGTTTAGCCACGGACCCTTCCCGTTTGACCCACTCTTTTATCATGGCGCGTCTTCGGATAGGCTAGTTCCGGGCGAAATGAGCAGATTTGATTCAGGTCGGGCGGTTTCGCGACGGTTCGCGCTCAGCGCGTTCATGGCGCTGTGCGGTTGTGTCCACGTTAGCGCGCAGAATCCCGATCACTCAGGCGCGGTGCTGACGCACACGGAGCAGATCCGGCAACTGACGCCGGCGCAGGCGGCGCAGGGATATCCGGTGCGAGTTCGGGGAGTGGTTACAGATGATGTTCCGTCTCCGGACTTTTTTGTGCAGGATGCAACGGCCGGGGTTTACGTCGAGGGCTTGCGTTCTTCGCCATTCGTTCATCATTTCGGCGATCTGATCGAAGTGGAAGGAGTGACGGGGCCGGGGAAATTCGCTCCGGTGATTTTAGAGAAGAAGTCGCGGATCATTGGGCGCGCCGAGTTGCCCAAGAGCCGCATTTACGCGTTCAGCGAATTGGCCGATGGGCAGCTGGATAGCCAGTGGGTGCGAGTGCGAGGGATTGTGCGGGCGGTGTCGATCGATCGAACGTCGTGGCGAGAGACGACGCTGGCGATGCGCGTTGCTTCCGGAGGCGGGCAGTTGATCGTGCGCGTTCCGATCACGATTGAGCAGGATTTTTCGAACTGGATCGACACCGAAGTTCTGCTGGAGGGAGTTTGCGGGAGCCTGTTCAATGCACAGCGGCAACTGACGGCCATCATGCTGTACGTTCCGCGGCTCAGCTTTATTACGGCGGAGATGCAGGCTCCGGCAGTGCCGGTTTCGTCGCTGCTGACTTTTGCGCCGGGAGAAGGCATGCGGCATCGGGTACGGGTGCGCGGAGTTGTTGGCTATCAGGAACGCGGGAAGGCGGTATTTCTGGAGGCGGAGGGCAGAGGGCTGCGCGTTCTGACGACGCAAGATGCAAAGCTGAATGTGGGCGACGTGGTAGATGCGGTTGGATTTCCGGCGACAGGAGATTCAGCGCCTGTATTGATGGATGCAGTCTTCAATCGCGTGGGGGTATCGGTGCCGGTCGAGGCGGTGCCATTGGATCTGTCGTCCCCGTGGGAAAAATACGATTCGATGCTGGTGGAAAGTCGGTCCACACTGGTGGGTCGAAATGTGCAGCTGGGCGGCGTGCAATTGTTGCTTCAGCAGGACCAACACCTATTTGAAGCTTCGCTGTCGACCGCCGAGTCGGCATCACTGTTGCTGTCAGTTCCGTTGAATAGCCAGGTTCGAGTGAGAGGAATCTGCCTGGTGCAGAGCGGCGGAACATGGTCTGTTCCGCAATCGCTGAGGCTGTTGCTGCGCACGCCGGATGATGTGGTCGTGCTCCATAAGCCATCATGGTGGAATCTGCGTCACACAATTTGGGTCCTCGGCCTAACGGTGGGAATTCTTCTGATTGTAATGACGTGGATTGTAGTGCTGGGGCGCAGGCTGCGGGAACAGATGGAATTGATCCGGCAGAAGCTGAGGAGCGGAGCAGTGCTGGAGGAACGGAACCGGATCGCGCGGGAACTGCACGACAATCTCGAGCAGGAGCTGGCGGGGATCACGATGCAGCTGGATCTGGCAGTGGACTGTTTCCAACAAGCCCCGAAGGTCGCAAGGCAGGCTTTGGAGACGGCGCGCAACATGAGCCGGCACAGCATGGTGGATGCACGGCGGTCGGTGTGGGACTTGCGGTGTCATTTATTGGAAGAAGGGGATCTGGTGTCGGCATTGCGGCAGATCGTGCAACCGACATCGGGGCGGGGCGAGGTGCAGGTGAATGTGAAGGTAATGGGATCGCCGGTGCGACTCGCTCCCACTACCGAGATGAATCTGCTGCGCATTGGACAGGAGGCTGTGGCGAACGCGATCAAGCACGGACATGCGCGGAATGTCACGGCCATTCTGGAGTATGAGCAGGAGAGAGTGCGGTTGAGTGTGACGGACGATGGGCGAGGATTCCAGCCGAAAGAAAATCCTCCCAGCGGCCACTTTGGGCTTCTGGATATGCGGGAGCGAGCACACTCGATGGGCTGCGCGCTTGAAGTGGAGAGCGCGCCGGATTGCGGGACGAAGGTGTCAGTGGAGATTCCGCTGAAAACTGAAGAAGGGGCCCTGCTGTGATCACGGAGAATAAGACCGCGCGAATCATGGTGGTGGATGATCACTTCATGGTGCGGATGGGGTTGTCGTCTTCGTTGAACGCGGAACACGATATGGAAGTGATCGCGGAGGCAGCGAACGGCGAGGCTGCGCTGGAGCAGTATCGGAAACATCATCCGAGCCTGGTGCTGATGGATGTGCGATTGCCTGGGATGAGCGGGCCGGACGCTGTCGGAAAGATCATGGAGGAGTTTCCGGAAGCGAAAATTCTGATGCTTTCGACGCACTCTGGAGAAGAAGAGATTTTTCGATCATTACAGGCGGGAGCTCGGGGATATATTTTGAAGAGCGTGATGCGAGAGGAATTGCTGCGAGC
>DATJWZ010000237.1:0-7646 GCA_035500795.1 Candidatus Eiseniibacteriota bacterium
TTGCCTGTGCTCGAAGCCGACAGGTTCTGCGCGACGCTGATCGTGACCAGATCGCCGACCCGCGAGGCCTTATAGTCGGAAACCATATTGGCGAATTTCCCCGAATCATTCCACAAGCTTCCGACGGTGATGGAAGATCGCTCCGGCTCTTTTGCAGACATGCGCTGCACATATTCCGCCAGCGTATCCCGTTTTACTGGTTTTTCCTTGGCGAAGCTCTGAAGAACCAAAAACAAACTGAGCGCAATCAACATTGAAGCCTTACAGCAGCTCGGTATGATTCCGCCTTTCGTGTAGGAGATTATTTTTGCCATGACAGAGTTCCGGAGTTGGTGACGGTCGCAGTGATGATCGGTCCTGACTTGAGATGAACTCGAATCTTATCTCCGGTCCGGCCGCGGTCCAGTGCCATTCCAAACAGCAGAAGCCGCATGCCGTTCTGGGTCCAGATCACTTCGCTCTTTTGGCCGGGATATATCGCGGCAGGATTCTTGGCATTTGTCGGAACGATGTCGCTTGGAGGAGGAGAGCTGTCTTCGCTTTGACTCGCAACGCGTATCAGGAAGGGAACGCAAGTTTGGGGCTGGCTACAGCGTGCAACGAACTCCCAGCTTCGCAATGCGGGGTCCCAGGTCTTTTTTGCTAGCTCAAGACGCGCACCCCGACTGAGGCCAGCAGGAAAACTACAGTCAGTCTCACGAACATTTGCCGCGTTTTGGGCGTTCGGCAAAAGATGCTCTACGAGTTCGCGACAAGAGGGTGAGATGCCGGATCGAGTAACTGTGATGCGCTCGGGAATGCTCATCCCGGCAAGTGCGGACTTTTCGGGATCAGTCTTGGTAATGGCCTGCAGATGACTGTACAAATCTGCACCATCAAGAACGCGGGCCATTCCCGCGGGCGGAGCCTTCCCGAGCACTACGTTTGCCGCGACGCGAACAAACCAGGGACAAGTACCCGCCGGGAGAAGATCTGCAAGCGTGACTGTTTTGCCTTGTAACTCGACTTTGATTGGTATCTGGACGCGACATGGCTGTGCGTGTGTAGCCAAGCTCATGAGCGAGAGCTCGGCGGCGACGGCACAGAGGCGAAGGGCGATCGGGATCGAAAGAGCGATACGCATACGAAGATCGGGTTACCGTCCAAGGGTGTTGATGTCTTGCAGCATTTGGTCTGCGGCGTTGACCACGCGTGAGTTTGCTTCATAAGAGCGTTGCGCCACGATCATCTGCACAAATTCATCGACCACGCTGACATTCGACTGCTCCAGCATCCCTTGTTCAATCGAGCCGAGGCCTTCGCTGCCGCCAGGTGTTCCGATGATTGGATCTCCGGAAGCCGTGGTCGCAAGAAACAAGTTCTTGCCCGTTGAATTCAGTCCGCCGGGGTTGTTGAACAACGCAAGCTGGAGTGATCCGACCTGTTGCGCTGCAGTCTGGCCGGGCAATGTCACGCTGATGGTGCCGTCCTGCGCGATCGTGACCGAGGTTGCACCCGGCGGAATGGTGACCGCCGGCTGCACGGGGTTGCCATCCTGCGTCACCATATTTCCTTGTGCATCGAGGTGAAAACTGCCGTCGCGCGTGTAGGCTGTTTCTCCATCGGGAAGAAGCACCTGAAAAAAACCTTGTCCTTGAATCGTAAGGTCGAGTGGGTTGCCAGTCTGGCTGAAGTCGCCTTGCAACTGGATCACCTCTGAGGCTGCGGTGCGTGTGCCGAGTCCGATTTGCAGTCCTGCAACTTGAGTGGTCTGCTGCGAAGCGGCAGCACCGGGCATGACCAGATTCTGGTAGACGAGATCTTCGAACTGCATGCGTCGACGGCGAAAGCCGGCAGTGCTTGAGTTGGCCAGGTTATTCGCGACGTTGTCGAGGTTCATCTCCTGCGCCATCATTCCGCTTGCCGCTGTATACAGAGCCCGAATCATAAAGTCCCCTTTCGAATCAGATGTCTAGACGCGTGGCAGGTCCTGTACCGCGGTCTGATTCAACTGGCTATCGAACACGGACAATGCACGCTGCATCATCTCCGCGTTACGCTGAATGGTGATGAGCTGGACGCCCCCCTCAACTGGACTGACATTGGATTGCTCGATCATCCCCTGACGAATCGAGGAAGACGCGGCAGGCAACTCCGATCCGGTGGGCGCTGCGTACAACGCTTTGCCGGCGGCTGCAAGTTCGGTATTTGGAGCAAATTCTGCAATACGAAGTCTCGCGGCAATAGCGCCGTCGACAGAGATCGTGCCGTCGGCCGCGACGGCGAATACACCGTTCGGGAGTTGGATTGGTCCGTCCTCGCCAAGCACCGGATCCCCCGCAGCAGTCACGAGACGGCCATCCAGCGTGCGATGAAATCCGCCATTTCGCGTGTACAAGGTGCCACCACTCGACTGAACAACGAAAAATCCTTTGCCCGCCACGGCGAGATCAAGAGGGTTGCCAGTAGCTGTGAGACTGCCGGATTCCAAATCCGTTGCGCCCGCACCGAGCACGCCATAGTTGTTGATCGCAGTGTTGACGGGATTCCATAAAGGATTGTGCCCAGCGAGCAATGAACGAAACGTGGCTCGCTGTCCTCGATATCCCGCAGTGTCAAGGTTCGCAAGATTGTTCGCTACTAATTCGAGAGCTTGCATTTGAGCGGCAAGCCCCGCAGATGCGGCGTAGTACCCACTATCCATCTTGGTTCACCTGACGTTCATTGAGCACGACAAATTCCAAGAAAAATGAGAGTCCGACAATCTTTCAACACAGAGAACAAGAGAAAAAGAAGGTCGGCGATGTCAGCAATGCAGAGATTAGGAAGATTTTGCCGGGCTATTTACAACAGAGCCCGGCAAGATCTTCCGGCCTGAGCGGGAGTCAGGCCCAACTTGTGTTGGGCGCGATCGTCCGTGCCGCGCTGAACGAAAGTGTCGAGGATTTCCCTTGCCACCAGTAAATCGGCAATCCGTTGCAGAACTTTAAGATGCTGAGGCTGGATGCTCGGTCGACTTGGAGCAACGAAAAAGAAGATCTACTGTTGGACCGTGGCCAACAAGGCGAATCCAAATATAGGTTCCGGCCAAGCTGATGCGGACTTCTGACGGGCTGAGCCGCGCACAGTAGCTGTGAACGATGCGGGCCAATTCCCTCAGATCGGTACCGCACTCGAACACGATCTCATTCCCGGAATTGCGGCTCGCAAAAACGTCGATTGCCACACTGATCAAGTCCGGCGAGGCGATACAAGGTTCGGTATGACACTGCGTCATCTGTTCAATGGCGTACAAGCTGTTGTAATCGATGCCCTCGGAGAAGGCCATGTACAAACTCGATCTCAACCGGCTGTAGCCGACTGGAATCATTCGATTGCTCTGCAGCAATGCGAGCGGAAGAGAAGGAACGTGGTCCGAAGAAGGAAGCGCCGAAGCGTTGCGCACAATCGGGCAGCGCCACTGTCGCGCCAGGGCCGCGGTGATCTGATGCTGGGTCACACACCCGAGCGCCAGCAGCCATTCGCCAATCTTGCCGCTGCCGGAGTTCCGCTGGGCTTCTAGCGCTGCGCTCAGTTGTGCCTGAGTTATCTGCTGGCGAGAGAGAAGAAGCAGCCCGAGCGGCACACGATGGCGGGACATCTGCCGCGTGAGGGCGGGACGAGTGCGGACGATGGATTCAAGTAACGCCGGCTCCAGACACCTACCGATGCAGTACCGAAAACCAAATAGCATCACACTGGGAGCATTCTGACGCAGGCGTCTCCACATGCCACGCGTATGAATGCAGCCCGGCTCTCGTGTCCGGGCAAACTTGTGCCGCAATTCGTCCCAGGCGAGGTTGAAATTTCCGAAATGAATACTGACTGATCCCATAGTCTCTACGATGGCGAAGCGATTTCAGTGACGCGGAGTCCGTAATTGCCATCGACAACGACCACTTCGCCGCGCGCGATCACCCTCCCGTCAAGCAGCATGTCGACGAGATCTTCTACCTGGCGGTCGAGAGCAATCACCGATCCGGGGCACAGGTCGAGAACCTCGCGCAACAGCAGACGGCGGCTTCCAAACCGGAGCGTGACTCTAAGATCGACATCCATCAGCAGGTCGAGTTTGACTTGTCCAATCTGAGATTGCGCGGCAGCGTCAGGTAGCTGCGCTTCCGCAGTCTCTTGACCTTCGCCACGAAAAGCGGCAACCAGCGCGGCGCTCAGCAGGACCTGCATCGAGTTTTCCGGGCCGTCTTGACCAAATCTAAGCCAACCCATCAACGATGCCGGCCAAGTCGGAGCCGCAGGCATGACATCGACTTGAAACCGGACGTCGCCTCGTGCGGGCTTGATGGCGGTTGCCGCCAATCCGGCAGCCTGGCGGAAAAGCTCGAGCAACGCGTCTTTGTGTTCGGCTGTCGCTTGCGCCTGCGGCTCACCCGCCTCACCCATGAAGATCTGTGCGGCGCGACTTGCAACCTTGGCAGGGAGACGGAATGTCATCTCGCCCCGCAACGCTCCTGAGAGCGCGACCAAAATCCACACGTCAGTGTCAGGTTGTGCACTGCTATCAGGAGGCGCTTCACTCAGGACGGACCAGGCGTTGCCAGAACTTGCGCCATCGCCGGCCATGACTTGGGTCATTTCTTCGGCCCAAAGTCTTACAAGATGCTCGGGCTCCCGCAGATCCAGAGATGGAGTGGTCATTTCGCGCTCTCCTTCGCCGGCAAGTCTTCCAGTGGTCTTGCCAACTGGGCAATTACCTTCGCGGCGCGATTGTTGCCGCAGCGCGCCGGTAGGGCCTGAAATCTCTCGCTGCTGGCCACCAGAAGCGCGGCGGGTTCCGTTAGGGGACGCGCAAAAGCGACAACATTGCCAGGCGCCAGAGCCGCCACGCTGCTGAGTGGAAGCGGAATATCGGTAGCGGCCAGTTCGACCTGGAACGGACAGTCGAGAAGTTTCTGCATTAGTTGACGGCGGTGATCAGTCGCCGCACGCAACCGGCGGCGCACGCGATCACCCGCAAGCTTTCGCAGAAGAGAATTGGAAACTGCGCCAGGCAGGGCCAAAATCAAGGAACCGCGCACATCCGCGATCGTCACCTCAAAGCTCAGCGACAATATCTTTTCTTCAGCGGCCATCAGCCGCTGTGCTTCGCCAGCCTGTAGACGTTCCTCGAAATTCACTTCCAGAGGCAGGGCCTGCCACGCCGAACCCAGTTCCCGGCAGATAATACGGGCCACGCTGTCGAGAATCTGTTCCTCGATGTCGGTGAGTTCGCGGGTTGCCGCTACGGCCTTGCCTTCTCCCCCGAGGAGCAGGTCGATGATGGGAAAGGCGACCTTGAGGTCGAGCTGCAGGGCGGCATTGTGGCCGGTCGGATCAAGCCGACATGATGCAATGTATGTCGTCTCCGGTATGCCTTGCAGGAACTCCCGGTAGGTAAGATGTTCCGCCGAAACCAGAGTTGTGGTGAAGACCACCCGCAAATAGGCTCCAAGAGAGTGTGTAAGATTCCGGGCAAAGCTCTCGTGAAGCGTGGTAATGGTCTGCAGCTGTTCGCGACCGATCCGCCCGGCCTGACGGACGTCCCATCGTTCGGCCGCGAACTGCGTCGGCCCAACCCCTTCGACGGGAGCACCGCCATGCGCGGCCCGTACCATTGCATCAATTTCCTGCTGATTCAATTCCTTCTTCATCTTTCGTCCCGTTACATGCCGGCTGCCGCGGCGGCACTCGTTTGTACGCCTTTGGCCCTCATAACTTCATCCAGCCGTGAACGCAGCCGCACCAAGGCAAGCGAATGAATCTGCGATACACGGGATTCGCCGACGCCCAGCACGGCTCCGACTTCTTTCATGGTCAGCTCTTCGAAGTAATACAGGGAGAGCACCTGCTGCTCCTTCTCGGGCAACTCGGCGATCACACGGGCGAGCAGGTCTTTCATTTCAGAGCGGAGGCAGCGGAAAAAGGGTGTGTCCTCAGGAGCGCTGGGGAGGTAGTCGCATAGATCTTCTTCTTTTCCATCGCCCCAGGGAGACTCAACCCGCAGGCTGCCGACTTCGAGGCTATCGAGCTCGCCCAGCAGATGCTGGAATTCCGTCAGAGTCATCCCGAGTTCAGTTGCCATTTCGTTTTCGGTTGGAGAACGGCTGAGCTCCAGACTCAGTTTGCGATGCACTTCTTCCACTTTCCGCGCCTTGCGCCGGAGTTCGCGCGGTCCCCAATCCATCTCGCGAAGGCTGTCAAGAATCGCGCCTCGGATCCGGAACTTGGCATACGATGCGAACTGTACGTGCTTCGAGCTATCGAACTTGTTTAATGCATCGATCAGCCCGACGACTCCAGCATGAACCAGGTCTTCCAAAGGTACGTGGCGCGGCAGCCGCTCGTGAATACGCCGTGCCAGGTAGCGCACCTGCGGCAACTGTTCGAGCAGGATGCGATCGCGGTCTTCCTGCGCCTGCCATGCGGAATAAGCTTGCGCGGTTTGATTGCTCATATCGTCCTCATCCAGTCCCTTCACAGCACTACGAACTTGCCTTCCACTTTGCTCATCGCAACACGCCCACAGACTGCACTTCGATCACTGGCGGCACCTCTAACGGAGAAAGCACGACCACCTTCGGAAGAAAAGGCTCCAGCAACCGCTTCAAGTGATAGCGCGCGGGCGTTGCACAAAGCAGGATCGGGCTGGCAACTGTGATCTGTTCTCCTGCCAGCTGGCGCATGCCTTCGAGAACACGGCGCGCGACCGGAGGCTGCAAAGCGTTTTGAGGAGCTGACGCCTGCACGGTAAAGGTCCGCCCGAGTTCTTCCTCCAGGGTGTGATCGAGGGTGACGACGCGGAGTCCGCCGCCTTCCGAAAGCAAAGGCCGGACCAGGGCTCGTCCCAGTGACTGCCGTACGGACTCGACCAGCATCACCGGATTTTTGCTGCCGGGTGCAATGTCGAGCAACGTCTCGAGAATTGCGGGAAGGTCGCGGATCGACACCTGCTCCCGCAAGAGCTGCTGCAAGACCTTTTGCACTTCGCCAAGGCTGAGGATCTTCGGCACCAGCTCTTCGACGAGTTTTGGATGGCTTTCGGAAAGACGGTCCAGCAACCGCTTGGTTTCCTGTCGGCTGAGCAGTTCGTGAGAGTGTTGCTTCACCACTTCGGCGAGGTGCGTTGCCAGCACCGAAGTCTGATCGACAACGGCGTAGCCGGAAGCCAGCGCCTGATTCTGCAAAGCAGGAGAAATCCAGAGTGCGGCGACTCCGAAAGCCGGCTCTTTTGTGGGCATGCCGGGCAGCAGACGCGGCGACGCCTCGGAACTGATCGCCATCAGCTGATCCTGCGCCATCTCCCAGCGCGCGACTTCCACCCCACGCAACGCGATGACGTACTCACGCGGTTTCAACCTGACGTTGTCCGTGATGTGGACCGGCGGCACAATCAGTCCCAGGTGTTGTGCAAGGTTCTGCCGCAGCGCCTTGACCCGGGCAAGCAGCTGCCCGCCCTGACTCTCGTCGACCAGAGGCACGAGACCATATCCGATCTCGAGGCTTAGTTCATCGAGTTTGAGAAGATCTTCGGTGGAATCTTTTGTCGCCGTTTTTTCAGCAACCGGCGAAACAGATTTCTCAGGGGCGTGCTTCGGCGAGCGCCAGGCGAGAAACCCTGTTACCGCTGCGAG
>DATJWZ010000238.1:0-1648 GCA_035500795.1 Candidatus Eiseniibacteriota bacterium
GCGAGCACAAACTTCTTCAGCTTGAGATGTTGAACCACATGATGCAGATCTTCGGCGAACGTGTCGTAGTTGTAGCCCGTTGTCGGCTGACTCGATTTCCCAAAGCCGCGACGATCGTAGGCAATGACGCGATATCCGGCATCGAGCAGGACGGGAATCTGTTTCTCCCACGATGAACTGCTGAGTGGATATCCATGAATCAAAACCATTGGCTGGCCGGAACCGTGATCTTCATAATAGAGGTTGATTGGTGTGGAATTCTCTTTTCCAACTTCGATATAAGGCATGGGGAAGGTCTCCTAACTTTAGAGATTGGGTTATCTTTCGGTATAGATGGTGGGCGCGTGGGGCTGGATTCAATGAAGGAGCGAGCACATCGGGCTCAGGAAGATGGGGCTAAAGTGTAAGCTGTTCACGCGTTGTATGGATCAGGACAAGGATAAGACGGTCAACTTCGTTATCGTGCCCACGATGACAGAGCGTGAAGTTGTGTGCCTGCTGCTGGATAGGTTCCCCGATGTCCGTGACCGTGTGTGCCCGGAGGAATACTATTTTGAGCTTCCGACCGTCGTCTATGACACCTTTTCCACAATAGTGATTGAGAGAGCGGACGATCCCGGGTTCCTTCAATCCGTCGCATTTTTCATTGACGAGCTTGCGGAAAACAAGGACAGGTTAGTTCAGCAGGGTTTGATTGTTTGCCTTCTCGAGGGAATTGCTGCAGAGGAGGAAGTCGCTCGAAAGATCGAACGCACAATGACTCCCCATTCCAGGAGCCTGCTTCACGAGGTGGAGAGTAAGATGTACGGTCGCACACCATCGGAGTGAGGAACTGAAATCTGAAACCCGCTCCACGGATCAGTGTTTTAGCACGTCGTTGCGCGATCACACGCCAGTGTGACTCGAGTCATTGAAAATCGCCATCCTGCCGGCCCAAACTAGCCAAGGCGAAAGCGGTATAGCGGCGAATCTCCCAATAGGAGCTAAGTCCTTATAAATGAAGATTTTGCCCGCAAGTCATTGAGCGCCATAGATTATTTCAGAAATTTCCCCTCCCCCCGGTCTAATGGAATCATCGATTTAGGGGGGATACCTCAAAAATCGCACCGATTCCCAAAATGAAACTCAGTTCTCCGCGCGCCCTCAGCCGCCTTTCTCCGCGAAGTAGCGGTCGAACGATCTTTTTGATTCCGGCCGAACGAATTGTAGGTCCAGCATCGCTGCTCGCCGCAGAAGCATAACCTGCGAACTCTTCATCCCGAACTCGAGTTGAAGCCGCACGATTGCGACAACCTCTCCTGCTATTCTGAGCAGTTCGGAGGATCTTCGTGCAAGCGGTTTACATACTCTCGGCAGTTCGCACACCCATCGGGAAGTTCGGCGGTTCGCTGGCTTCTCAAACCGCAGTCGACATGGGAGTCGTCGCGGCCAAAGCTGCCGTCGAACGCGCACAAATTCGTCCCGATCAGATTGAAGAAACAATCTTCGGGAATGCGCGGCAAGCTGGAGGCGGACCAAATCCTGCGCGCCAGATTTCGATTCGCAGCGGAGTGCCGCAGGAAGTTCCGGCCTACACGGTGAACAAGGCATGTGCTTCTGGCATGAAGTCGATCGCGCTGGCGTATCAGGCGATCCTGCTCGGAGAATC
>DATJWZ010000239.1:0-11351 GCA_035500795.1 Candidatus Eiseniibacteriota bacterium
GAAGCATTGCCGGATTTTTTCCGTGAAATCTACGACGCCGCACAAAAAGCCAAGCCCGGAGCACTGGTGGAATTCTGCCCCTGCGGAACCGCGTATTCCTTCTTCACCATGCCGCATTTCAATATGTCGGTAGCATCCGACCCTAGAGGTTCTTTCCAGGTGCGCACGAAGGGCAAGACCATCAAAGGCCTCATGGGCGACGATGTTCCTTACTTCGGAGATCACGTGGAACTCAGCGACAACCACGACGACTTCGCGTCAACTCTTGGAATCGGAGGCGTGGTGGGCACGCAGTTCGTGCTGCCTTCTCTCGTCGAGAAACATGGCCGTTTCGACCTGACGCCGGAACATGCCGAGAGCTTCCAGAAGTGGCTGCAGCTTTACCAGGAGAAAGGGCTTTCCCGCGGTCAGTATTTGGGTACCCTCTACGACATTGGATTTGATCGTCCTGAAGCCCACGTCATCCGCAAAGACAAGAAGATGTACTACGCGTTCTTCGCCGCCAATTGGAAAGGCACCGTGGAGTTGCGCGGCTTGGATGATCGCGCGTATCACGTCGTCGACTACGTGGACGGGAAAGACTTCGGCATCGTTCGCGGGCCAATCGCCCATCTGTCCGCAGATTTTTCGAAACACCTTCTGCTGGAGGCAACTCCGCAGTAGCAGCGCCGCAAGTCGCAAACGCGAAGACTGCGCGCTTCGCCGTTAGGAGCACTCATGCACCGACGCACGTTCCTGAAGTCCGCCACCGCCGCAGGACTGTCGGTTGGTTTATATAGCACACCGGCTAAGGCCTATATCCCCGAACACAATTGGGACAAATATGATTGGGGAGCGGGGCCTCCCGTTTCCGACCGGCTCTATCAGGGACCTTTTCCGCAGTATGGGCCCGGTGCCGTAGTCCCCGATAGTGATGTCGTGATGATCACTTCGCCCTCGAAAGACATCGCCAGCAACTACGGCATGGGTCTCATCGTCTACCTCTCCGATGACACCGGTCCACTCCACGTTCCCGGCCAAACTCAAGAACGCACACTCGAAGACCTGATCAAGCTACCGTTCGCGCAGAAGGTCTATATCCGCCCCAACTGGCGTGATGTCCAGAAACAACCTGGGCGGCTCGACTTCCCCGAGTCATGGAAGATCACGTTCGATCTGGCTCGCCGCTATAACAAGCGAATTGGTTTCCGGGTCATGTTGGAGAATCCAGATTTTCCCGATCCAGGGATGCCAGATTTTCTCTTGAACAAGGTTCCATACGTAAAACTCAAAGGCGAGTGGAAGGGCAATCCGTCGGAAATGCGCTACCGGAAAGATAACCGTGTGCCGCAATATGATCACCCAGCCTATCAAGCTGCATTTCGCGAATTGAATGGGTTGTTGGCAGACGAACTCAACGGTCATCCGCAAGTCGAATTCATGGATACGATGATGTACGGCTTTTGGGGCGAAGGGCATACATGGCCGTTCGAGGGCAATCCTTTTTCGAGCCAGTTGGTTGCAGAACGGACCTGGTCGGCCATGTTCGAAATGCAACTTGAACACTGGACGAAAGTCCCGCTGGCCACGAACACGCAGCCCGACTTCAGCAACGTCGGCAACTCTGACCTTGTCGATCGGACGATGCGTACGGGGAATTGGCTACGTACCGACACGATCTTCATTGAGAACACCCAGATCGAGGCGCTCAGCTACCGTCCGCCCTGGGCGGCCGCGATTTGTGAAGTTGGCTTCACCACTGGCGATCCGAAAGAACTCCAGATTGACGAAGACGGAATTACTTACAACGAACAAATCATCACCCACGCAGCAGACGTCGGAGTCAACTATCTGTCGCTTTGGAGTTGGCATAAGCAGTCCGCAGCCAACATTCTCAGCTACTACGAAAAGTTCCCTGAACCCATCGACGAGATTGCCCGCCAGATCGGCTACCGTATTCGCCCCTCGTTTGTCTGGACATTCACGCGGGACGGAGTCGCCGGCTTAGTCATCGGACTTGCGAACGACGGCATCGCACCGGTTCCCGGCGTGCTTCGACTGAGCGTGTTCAGCGAGGATAAAAAGATCGACGTTTCCGGCTGCGTCGACCCTGGATATCCGAAGCCGATCGGAGTTCATCAAGTCATGCTCATGCTGCCCGCAGGTGCGCAGTGGGAGGGATTACGGCTGAAAGGTGAACTTGAGGTGAAAGGCATGCGTTATCCGGTCCGTTGGGCGTGTCGCCAGAAGGTCAACTCCGATGGGTCATTAACGCTGCGCCACAATTACAAGCCTGATCAACCATTGGTGTAGACCGTTCATGAGAGGGAAAGTGTGAAATATTCCATTTTTGTTTTATTACTAGCATGCGTCGGCTCGGCGTCCGGTCAAGTGAATTCCTCGTTCTACGTATCCACTGCAGGGAGCGATTCGAATCCCGGCAGCGAATCCGCGCCGTGGCGCACCGTTCAGCACGCCGCAGATACTGCTCATGCGGGCAGCACTGTCAACGTGCGTGGTGGCGTTTATGAGGAACTCGTGACCATCAATGCATCCGGCAACGCGAGTGATGGCTTCATCACATTCAGAAGTTATCCAGGCGAAACTGCGATCCTTGACGCCGAGCACTTCACTCCCTCAGGAAGACAGGCCGTACTCACCATCCACAATCAGAGTTACGTGAGGATCGAGGGCTTCGAAATTCGCAATTTCCATACGGCCGAGCACCGGCTCGCGCCTTTGGGCATAAGCGTAATGGGCGCAGGCTCCCACATAGAGCTTCTCAAGAACAACGTTCATCATATTCAGCAGACCTTTCCGGGCCGGGATAAGCCTGGGAGCGGCGGCAACGGATTTGGAATCGCCGTATACGGGACTGACGCTAAAGCTCCCATCACTGACCTCGTGATCGATGGCAATGAGGTGCATCACCTCAAGACAGGTTCAAGCGAGTCGCTGGTTGTGAACGGGAACGTCACGAACTTCCGCATCACGAACAATGTCGTCCACGACAATAACAACATCGGAATTGACGTCATCGGCTTTGAGCGCACGGCGCCCGACCCCGCCGTCGATCAAGCGCGCGACGGAGTGGTAAGCGGCAATCTCGTTTACAACATTACGTCCAAGGGCAACCCTGCATATGGCGAAGATGAATCGTCTGATGGCATCTACGTCGACGGTGGGACCAGAATCCTGATCGAACGGAACGTTATGCATGATGTGGATTTCGGAATTGAATTGGCCAGCGAGCACAAGGACCGCGCCACCAGCTACATCATTGCTCGAAATAACCTCATCTATCACAGTCATACAGCCGGTGTTTCCATCGGAGGCTATGCGCCCGACCGCGGACACACAGACCACTGCATCGTGGTCAACAACACCCTCTATGAAAACGACACATCAGCAACCGGCTCCGGCGAATTCCAGATGCAGTGGAACATGGCGAACAATGTTTTCGAAAACAATATTGTCTATGCGGGGCCGCGCTGCCTCATGATGCTGAATAAGTCTCAACTCGACAAAAACAATCCGCCCGCACTCATCGATCACAACCTTTACTACTGCGCTTCCGGCGCACAGGCGAGCACATGGGCGGGAGCTTCCAGCACCGTAACGGGATTCGATAAGTATGTTGGGACGACTGGGAATGACCGTCATTCCCATTTTGCGGATCCACATTTCGTCGATCCCGCTAAAGACAACTTCCACCTGCAAGCCGGTTCTCCCGCACTCGCTGCGGGGACAACTGAAAACATTTCGACGGGAGAGCTTGATCTGGACGGCTCACCACGAACCAACGCCGGGAAGATAGACATCGGCTGCTACCAGCGGCAGTAGAGTGACCTGGACTTAAATCCCGGTAACTCTTCAGCTCGAGCGGAAGAGGCCGTCGAGTCCGTATTTCGTGCCATCTTGAGGCAAAAAATATTAGTTGGCCTCCCACATCTTAACGATGTGGGCCGCGCCTTTGTAGCTTTGTGACTGGCGCTGTCCCGGATGCTTTCGTTGGCCGGCAATTTTCCGGCCGGGCTACACTGGAAGAGGCAGCGTGGCGCGAATTGCTCCTCCAAAATGATCTCTTTCTCAAACATCAATAAGCAGTATGGCAAGCAGTTGCTCTTCGTGGATGCTTCGTTTCAGTTAAATCCCGGCGAAAAAGTCGGGTTGGTCGGTCCCAATGGCGCTGGCAAGACAACACTCTTCCGCATGGTGGTCGGTGAGGAGACTCCCGACGAGGGAACGGTCTCTGTGCCCAAAAAGTTGACGATCGGCTATTTTCGCCAGGACGTCGAGGAAATGCGTGGCCGTTCGGTGCTGGATGAAGCGATCGCAGGCAGCGGACGCGTCGGCAACCTGCATCACGAGCTCGAAGCCTTGCAGCACGACATGTCCGATCCAGCGAAAGCTGTTGACATGGAGAGCATTCTTGAGCGCTTCGGTCACGTTCAGGAAGAGTACGAACATCTAGGCGGTTACGCCCTTGAATCGCAAGCCCGGGAAGTGCTCCACGGTCTCGGATTCAAAGATGATCAGATTGACGGCGACGTGGGCGCTCTCTCCGGCGGATGGAAGATGCGGGTTGCGCTGGCCCGCGTCCTGCTTGGCATGCCGGACGTATTGCTGATGGACGAACCGACGAACCACCTCGACATCGAATCTATTATCTGGCTCGAAAAATTTCTCAAGTCCTTTCCTGGCGCGTTGCTAATGACCTCACATGACCGCGAGTTCATGAACCGCTTGGTATCAAAGATCGCAGAGATCGATGGCGGCGAGATTATCACCTACTCCGGCAACTATGACTTTTACGAACGCGAGCGGGCAATCCGAGAGACCAACCAGCAGGCGGCATTTGCGCGGCAGCAGTCGATGCTTGCTAAAGAACAGCGCTTCATTGATCGCTTCCGGACGCATGCCGCCAAAGCGGCCCAGGTGCAGAGCCGGATTAAGGCCTTGGATAAAATCGAGAAAATCGAACTGCCGAAGAAGCGCCAAGTGGTGAAGTTTGAATTTCGTGTCCCTCCGCGTTCCGGCGAACAGGTGGCCGTCCTTGAGAATCTGCACAAGAGTTACGGCCCGCGCGTAATTTATGAAGGGTTCGATCTCACCATCCGCCGCGGAGAACGCTGGGCCGTCATGGGAAGGAATGGCGCAGGCAAGACCACGCTGCTAAAGATGATTGCCGGGGCGACCGCTCCGGATGCCGGAAGCGTAAAGCTCGGCGCCAGCCTCTACATGGGATACTTTGCCCAGCAATCGCTGGATGTGCTCAATCCCGATCTCACCGTCATCGAACAGTTGCAACAGGATTTTCCCCACGACAGTCTCGGCGCGCTCCGGAACCTGGCGGGCGCATTTCAATTTTCTGGCGATGACGTGGATAAAAAGATCCGCTCGCTCTCCGGTGGAGAAAAGTCGCGGCTGGCAATCGCGCGCATGCTCTATAACCCTCCAAACTTCCTGGTGCTCGACGAGCCAACGAATCACCTGGATCTCGCGACTAAGGAAATGCTGGTGGACGCCCTGAAAGATTTCGAAGGCACCATGATCTTCGTATCACATGATCGCATGTTCCTTCGCGGTCTAGGCTCACGCGTATTGGAACTGGGCGGTGAGAGCGGCACGGACCGCCATCCCACTGTGTATCCCGGGTCGTATGTTGAGTATGTGCAGAAGCTTGGACATGAGGCGCCCGGGATCTATTCGTAAGGCACCAGTTGATGCCTTCCAGTTGTTCCGATGGTCTGTCAATTCTCCAGAATTGGTTTCACTCTTCCAGGATAGGTGCCCAGGAATCGTCCGGATTGAACAGCTCCATTTTCCAAAAACTCATCCCTCGATGCGGAGCAAGAGAACGCTTCCATAAAATCCCGGTGCCTCGAAACGTAAAGGCTGTCATCTGAGTGGGCAGAAATCGGCGCTGGAGTTGCCACCTCCCAGCAAACATCTACTGAGCAGGCGAACCAGTAGGACCAGCTTCGATTTTTTTGGACAAGTTGGAAGAGGTTGGCGTTTCGGGCCGGAAGTAAGCTATTGCAAACATGGTGGCCAGGGATGGAGTTGAACCGCCGACGCCAGCCTTTTCAGGGCTGTAGCCGCCCAACCGCTCAGCCTTCAACCTCGACTTCCGGAGATAGCGGACTGGCTCCGACGATATCGGATGTAACCACGACTGGTGCCAACGTCGGCGCAATTGCCGCGTTCAGTACTCCGACCAACATCCAGAGCTCGATTCTGTCTCAAGTGGGAACGACATCAATCAATGTCGCAGGCAAACTAAATTTGCCCGCAACTGGGACGGCCACCGCAGCCGCGGGAAAGAACTCACGCCCAACGGATTTCATTGCATCTGCCTTTAACAGCGGCACGACGGCAGCCGTGGCGCAGATCGCAATCCGGTTCGACCCCGAGAAGCAAAAAAGGATGCTCCAGCCATACCGATCCCTCTCGCACCGCAGCCGATGTCCCCCGTGCGGCACAACCTGCCCGTCGCCAGCGTCTCAACGCCGGCTACATCGGGAAATCACGTTCGTTGACTTTATAAGTCCAGTGCTACTACAAGTGCGGCCCTCGTGGCCAAACGATAGCAAGAAACATAACGACACCCTCAGGAGAAGACATGTGTATCGCCTGCCAACGATTACCGCGACTGTTCCGTCAGGAGCGACAAGCGGGAAAATTGCGATCGCCACGAAGGGCGGCTCTGCAACAACCACAAAAGTTTCACCGTTAATTGAGGAATGTAGAATTGTTACTGAATCAATGAACGAACCTCGCACTTGCGTGGTTGGCATTGCAGATTCATAAAGGTCGCAATACTTCTTGGGGCGACGGCTAGTGTTCGAATGGCGTGCAGAACCAGTTTCTCGGCTGTTTGATATTGACTAAACAGATTTTCTGCTCCAGTTCTGCTGACGCTGCAAGACTGCACGCATCTCGCGCACAAATTTGCTGACAAGAAAATCCTACAGCATCTGACTGGCAATCGACGACTAGTCGGCCGTTATTCGGCCTGAAAGCATAGCGTGGCTCGCTTGGAACTCAGAAATGTAAAGTAATCTCGCCCTCCAGCGTCCTTGGAGTAACGAAATGTGTGCCCGAAAAGCTGGAAAGAAAGTTATAGAGGGCGACTTTGTCCGTTAGATTAACGACCGTCACCTTCGCTCCCAACGAGTAGCGATCCTTCGTCCAAATCTTCTCCGAGCCGAGAGCGATGTCGAAGAGATTTCGTGGTCGAATGCGCGAAGGATTCGTATCGGGATTATAGGTACCGTCGGGAACGATGTGAATGAGTGTTGCGCCACGATTGGGCGAGTTACACGTTTCGAGCGGTTGCGCGACCGTGGCAAAGACGCCACCGCAATAGAGTCCTATTGCGTGTTGCTCATCGCCGGTCAGCGTGAGCGCCGTGGCATAGTCCGGAACACTGACCACTACTAATCCGCTGTCAAAGCGCCAAGTGAGGCCGAGCCAGAGTCCCCGCAGATCCTTTTGTGAGAATTGGTACTGAAGATTGGTTGTCTGCTGAAAACCCTGATCGTGATCCGGCCGGGCGACAGGAGCGTACGCCGTTCCGAAATTGATCCCGCCGACTTCTGGACTAAACAGGCGCGATCGGCTGTGGCCTAGGACAGTGAAAGCGCTAAAGCCGTGAACGTTTGCAAGGGTTGCGCGCACCAAAGCGCCATCGATTTTCGATTTGCGGAACTGGATCGGAAAATTCAGCGGCGTATTCAGGATGGTGTTGAAATCGTAGGCCCCATCCGTAAATTTCCAGAAGTATTCGCCTTGGACACCGAACTTCGCGCCGAACTGCTGTTCAATCCCAACGTTGAACTGATTACGTCGCGCGGGAACAAGTGGCTGAACCGTGTTCGAGCCAGCCCCAAGACCTCCAAGGCCGGTCGAACTGGAGAGAACCAGATTCTCGTTGTAGGGAGTCAGAAATACTCGCGCGTATGAAACATGGAAAACACTGCCCGTCGAACGGATTTGATATGTGACACCGCCACGAGGCTGAACGCCGAAGGCCCTGCTCAAACCAGCGTAGTTGTCATATCGAAGGCCAAGATTCAGATTGAACTGTCCGAGCTTGATGCTATCTTGGGCGTAGGCGCTGCCTTCATAGATGGTTGCTGCACCGCGGAAATGAAAAAGACTTCCTCCCCGCGTGAAGTCGTACGGCAGCAGCGCGGGCTGATAGGAAGGATTCACACTGTAGCCAGACGCCCCACACTGGCCGGTGGAGGTCAACGACGGGTCTGGAACTGGGACTCCATTCGCATCGACGCAGGGAGAGTTGAAGCCGGCATCGGTCAGGCCGGTGCTGAATGCTTCGGCAAGCGGAGTGACCTGCATCTGAACACCAGCTTTCGCCGTGTGCCGCCCGCGCGCATATGTGATGTCGCTTCGAAACCCTGTGCTAGTTAGCCTGCGGGACTGCGAAAGTGTCGCCGGTTGGTCTGAGAACAAGTTCGCCGAGGGATAATAACTCACGCGATCCTGACGTACCCAGGTATTGGCCGTGAGCAACAACTTAGGGCTCAGTATGTGTGACAACCCAAGGTCCACATTGAAGCTGGTCATGTGCTGTCGTTGGTCCTGTTCGGCTGCCTGCTGATCGTATGTATTAGGAACCTGAAACCATGAGCGAGCAGTAGACAGGTTCAAACGCAGAGTTGTCGCATCATTCGGCATCCAGTCCACACGATCAAATAGATTCTCCGCGTTGCCGTCTGCATGGAGCGGCTGGAATTCCGGTGCATCCAGAAAACGCTGGCTATCAACTCCATCGAGGGCAAGAAAGTTTCCCCATCTGGCGGACCCGGTCGCGAGCGCCACACTAGCGGTTGGGGTTCCGAACGATCCATAGCCCAATGACAGCGAGCCATTCGCTTTGCCGGTATTCAGGCCGGACCGTGTCGTTGCCTCGACAATGAGGCTGGTCTTATCCCCAAATTCCGCGGGAGGAGCTCCTTGGAGAGTTCGCATCTCCTGAATCGTGTTTGCGGATATCTGGTTGGAAAAGATTCGGCTCTGCTGATCAGAGATAGGCTGACCATCAATATCGAAGGACGTCTCCGCATGCTCGCCAAGGGGATGGAAGACGCCATTCGAGTCGGCGGCAACTCCTGGAGTAGCCAGAGTCAGAATCGAGCTCAGCGCGGCATTTACGCTTTCGCTGGGCAGATTGGCAATCAGCCCAGTCCCGATCTGTGTCTGAGCCACATTCAGCGAGCTGACATCGGCCACTCCTTCTACTACGGTCACCTGTTGAGAAGGGGCTTCAACACCAAGTGAAATCGTAGTCCGCGAATCTTCTCTGGCGTGCACAATCACGGTTTTGTGATGCGGACTGAATCCGGGAGCGACGATAGTGAGCTCGTGGGACCCCGGCTGCAAATGATCGATGCAAAAACCGCCTGCGTCGTCCGTTCTGACATTTGGCTGGCTCTTGCCGTCTCCCAACTGCACAACCGCACCGGCGATAACGGCACCGCTTTGATCCTGAACGGTTCCACAGATCTTCGCGGTTTGCCCCATCAACGAACTCAGGAGAATGGTCGGGGCCAGCAACAGCCACACAGGAAATCCCCAGCGCAACCGCGGCCATACCCATTTCATGATCTGGCTTCCTACGAGTAGAGAGAAGACCCCACAGGAAACCAGTATACACGATAACACATTAACCATAGTTAACATTTTTTTACATATCATGCTTTAGACTCTTTGGAAATTGTGATCATTCACATGAGCCAGGAAATCAGACCCTGCCGTGAAGTCTGACACTGGCGCAAGACCGCTCACACCAGCTGATAACGAAGGAAAACGTAACCATGGGACAAACTGACTTGTGAAACAATCAGTATCGAACTCCGCGAAGAATGGCTTTTGGCGCGCCGAGAAAATGGCAGCCAAGAGAGCAGAATGAGAAAATACGGATTGGTGTTCCTCATATCGTTTCTGTCTTGTTGCTCTGATCCATCCTTTGCTCAATCGGCCGAAAAGGAGCCTCAGGCAGTGCTTGAGATTGGGGGCGCTGCGAGCCGGAGCCTCACAGAAAGCCAATCGAGCTTCGGGCCGACCCTCGCGGTCGTCGCCGATCCGGTCAGAATTACTGTCCGTGCGCCGAAGCGGTCGGCCAGCCGCCCGATTGCCAAGGTGGAGAAAGCAGCGATCAAGTTGTGTGTGGTGAACGCCAGCGAGATCGCCGAGCCTCGCGCATGAAAATCCGTGACGCAACCTGGAAAAGATATCCCGAACGACGCTGTGTTATCACTTCTGGTGAATCGCCATTTATTGGATCGTGCACGCTGACTGCCGCGTGAAATGTCACGCGAATT
This sequence comes from Candidatus Eiseniibacteriota bacterium, assembly GCA_035500795.1. Lineage (GTDB taxonomy): Bacteria > Acidobacteriota > Terriglobia > Terriglobales > Acidobacteriaceae > Sulfotelmatobacter. The sequence continues at coordinate 10,329 of DATJWZ010000239.1, forward strand.
TGCTGTTCTAATTCAGCCATTTGGGCTAGCTTTTCGTTCCACCAGCCGCCTCGGGTGGCGGCTTCTAACTGCGCTGTAGCCGTCGCCGTCAAGAATGCTCCCGCGAGAATCACACTGAGCAGCGTTGTCATTTTCGTAAAATGTCGACCTCATCTTGGCCAACGTACAAATCCATGAGTGACGCCATGGTCGTCCGAATAAGTGCCGGTTATAGCTCCAGGCTGATTCAATACACTGGCGACTCCGATATCTAACGTTGTGCCGCCGTAGCTGCCGGACAGGCTTGTGGCTCCTGGGGCTGCAAATATTTCCATCCGGCCATCGGGGTAGCGGATAAAGGACTGGTACACGCGGTTGTCGTCCAGATACGATCCAGCAACCATGCCCAAGTCGTTGATCTGCGATGCGCCCCATCCCATACACCCATTGTCGACCTGCGTTGCGCACAGACCTGGCTGCGGAAAGATAATGAACGATCCGTCGGCCTTGCGAATAAAGTTTTGATAAAAGCCGTAGATTTGCTGGAAAGTCACTCCAGTCGTGTCACCTTGGTCGTTCAACCCCATGGCCCAGGTTCCACTGGTGGGGCCAGTCCCTTGTCCTGGCGCATTGAAGGTTACGATGCGGCCGTCCTGATAGCGGACAAAGCTTCCGATCATCCCGTCGTTTACTCCCTATCCTCGTTCGACAACACCGGCGAAGATTGACGCTCAGGGATGGGTGATGGAGCAACTACTGGCCGAAGATGCGAAAGCTGAACTGTTGCGTGCCAGACCCGCGAGTTCGCGGACGATGTAACTCGCAACCAACAATTCTCTGGTTATCGTGGGTTGCAACCCATATTTAATGAAGGGCGACTGGGATGGTTAAAGTCTTGAAAACATGGTGGCCAGGGACGGAGTTGAACCGCCGACGCCAGCCTTTTCAGGGCTGCGCTCTACCACCTGAGCTACCTGGCCACGTTTCGAAGCCCGCTCGCCGCGCAGGCTAAGAGGGAACTTGTTCGCGCTTCTGTTGGCGGGA